>JAJXXL010000362.1 GCA_021781115.1 Planctomycetota bacterium | reverse complement strand
TGACTTTTGTACGCGACATTGAGCCCTGGCTCGACTGGTATCTGTCAACGGGCGAGCCGCAAGGCAAGGCCGGGGGATATGCCGTGCAGGGGGCGGGCAGCATTTTCATCGAGCGCATTGAGGGCAGCCTGACCAACGTCATCGGCCTGCCGCTCGAAGCAATGCTCGACGGGTTTGAGGAATTGGACATTGCCGGAGTCGCCCATCGTGCCTGAACCTGCCGCGTTCACCGGGGCCGCACCGGCGGCGGGCGGGCCGCCCGCAGGCGGTGAACTCACAATTGGCGGGCGCCGACTGCCCACGCGCTATTTTCTGGCACCGCTGGCCGGGTATACGCACCTGGCATTTCGCATCGTGGTTCGTGAATGCGGGGGGGTGGGCCTGGCGACGACCGACCTCGTGCAGGCGTCGCACCTCGTGGCCGGCACAAAATGGGCCCGTGAACTCGTGCGCACCAACCCCGAAGACCAGCCGCTGGCAGTGCAGATTTACGGTGGCGTTGTCGAGCACCTCGTGGCGGCCGCACGCTGGCTGCAAGACCAGGGCTACCAGGGCATTGACCTGAACATGGGCTGCCCGATGGCGAAAATCACCGGAACGGGCGGCGGAGCGCGGCTCATGTGCCGGCCCGATGCCGCCTGTCGGCTCGTCGAGGCCGTCGTACAGGCTGTGCAGATTCCGGTAACGGTCAAAATGCGGCTGGGGTGGGATGCCGCTTCGCTGACCGCGCCGCATCTGGCCCGCGAGTTTGAAAATCTGGGTGTCGCGGCGATCACGATTCATGGCCGCACGCGGCAGCAGGGGTTCAGCGGGCGGGCCGACCTGGCCGGCATTCGCGCGGTGGTCGAAGCGGTCAGGCAGATACCCGTCGTCGGCAATGGCGATGTGCTCACGGTCGCCGACGCCTGGCACATGCGGCGCGAAACCGGCTGTGCCGCCGTGGCGATTGGTCGCGGCGCGCTGTTCGACCCCTGGATTTTCCGCCGGATTCAGCTTGCCGAACGCGGGGCCGCCGCCCCGCTTGCCGTTACGCCGGCAGAACAGGTGGGGTTCTTGCGGCGGCATTACGAGCTGATGACCCGACAGCATGGCGATCAGCAAAGCTGCCTGATGTTTCGCAAGTTTGCCGCGTGGTACGGGGCCCGGCTGGGAATTCCTGAAGACCTCGAAAGCCGGCTGCGGCGGTTCGAAAGCGCCGTCGAGTTCGCCGAAATCGCCGATCAGATTCAGGAACGCCACGGCACGCGCCGCGAAGCCCGGGCGACCGCCGAACTCCGCCTGCCCAACGGGCCGATCGAGCACTGGTAATTCGGCGACCGGTCGAATCCGAATCGCCCGGCAAACGGCCGTTCATTGGCCAGCGGGCACGGTCGGGGTGCACACGGCCAGAATGCCTTCACAAAACTGCGGCAGGTCATCGGGTTTGCGGCTGGAAACGAAATGGCGGTCGACGACCACAGGCGCATCGACCCAGATCGCACCGGCGTTGACGAGGTCGTCTTTGATGCCCGGCGAACCGGTTACTTTGACACCGCGGTAGACGCCAGCCGAAATCGGGATCCAGCCGCCGTGGCAGATCGCCGCCGTCAATTGGCCCGACGCGGCAAACTGCCGCACGAGGTCGAGCACCTGCCCGATGCGGCGGAGCTTGTCAGGCATGAACCCGCCGGGAATAACGACTCCGTTGAACTCTCGCGACTGCATTTCGGCAATGGCGGCATCGGCGCGGCAGGGGTAGCCATGTTTTCCGGCATAGGTGCGGTTTGCCTCCAGCCCGGCGACGACCACCTCGGCCCCGGCTTCGACCAGCCGGTACCGCGGGTACCAGAGTTCGAGGTCTTCGTACACATCGTCGACGAACATCAAAAAGCGTTGGCCGCGCAGGGGTTTCATGCTGGGTTTCCTGTGGAATGGACGCAGTCAAAAGTCGGGCAGCATTTCGCCGTCGGCACGGTGAAACAGGAAGTGCAGCACGTCCTGCTTGATGTTCTGGCTGATAAATCGCACCGAACCATCGCCCAGGCTGGTTTGCGCGCCGCCGACATGGCGGCTGCCAACGCCGCCCACCAGCGCCGAATTGGCCAATTCGGGCGTCGATTGACCGGCCGGGCGGTTCAACTGGTTCGTCGCCGACTGGTTGATCTGATCTCCACCGTTGCGCAGGCTCGAACGGGTTCCCGAGACCCAGCCCAGGTCGTCGATCGCGATCAGCCGTTCGGCGACAAAGATGGTATTCGAGCTGCCATCGGTGATTTCACGGTACTTGACGCGACTGTTCAGAAACAGCACGCCGTGGTTGTCGGCGTCGATCGGGGCTTCGATGTCGTTCTGACCGCCCGCGTAGTTCGTGTGGCCCACCTTGACGGTGCTCGTACTGAAGTCAGAGGGACAGTTGAATGATGAAACGCGCTGCTCACGCACGGACCGGTTTTTCTGGTCGTACACGCCCTGGTTGAAATCAAAATGCGCGTACACGTTGCCCTGATCGAGGTACGGCAGCAACTGCACGAGCCAACTCACATGATACCCCTTTTCCTCGCTCAGCACGGGGCCCGTCGGGTTAATTGTTCCCGGCGGCAACACCCCCTGGGCCATTTCATAGTTTTGAATCGCCAGCCCGATCTGCATCAGGTTGTTTTTGCATTGCGACCGGCGTGCCGCTTCGCGGGCCTGCTGCACGGCGGGCAACAAGAGCGCAATCAGCACGGCGATAATCGCGATCACCACGAGCAGTTCAATCAGCGTGAAGCCGCGCCGCAACGCCATGCGCGCAGGACGACCAGAATTCGAAACAGCCATGACGGCAACTCCTGTCTGAAAAATGAGTTCCTGGCGGTACGGCTTGCAAGCCGTGCCGTACGTGAAATTCAGCACACCCATCGCATGTCAAGAAGACGTTTCGGGGTTCAATTCTCTGGTGCCGCCTCGACCTGCACGAATACCTGCTTTTCGACCCTGGCACGCTGCGGCGACTCACCAGGGTAGCTGGCCACGATCGTCAGGGCGCGCAGGCCGGGGCGATCTGGCCGCCGCGCCACGTCGATTTGCACACGGCCGGGGGCATCGCCACCCAGGGCCGCGGCCGAAATGTGCCAGGTTTCGCCGGTGTAGTCAGCCGATTGAGCCAGCCGGGCCGCGGCTCGCTCGAGTGCCGCGTCGGCCAGCCACTCGGCTTGCAGGCGCACCTGTTCCTGCTGCGCCTGCCGGTGCTGGGCAACAGTGAGATTCAGAATTCCGCCGCCGATCATGGACACGATCAGTAGGGCAATCATGGCGAAAATCAATGCGGCGCCGTGGCGGGGCCGGGCGGGCGTGGTCAATCGAACGCGAAGCGGCGGATGCATGATTTGTTCCTTAGCGGTGGGCTTCGAACCGCAGGTCGGTCGATAGGCCCGCTTCGATTCGAAATTCGTGGGTCACCGTGGGGCGGCCGGACGGTGCGGCAACGTGCCAGTGGTGCGTGGCGACCACGAACGGAGGCTGGCTCTCGAGCAGAAATTGCGTGTCGCCCTCGGGCAGGCGATAGGTTTCGCGGTTCAGCGGCTGGTCATTGCGACTTTCGACTCGGACCAGGCCGTCATTCGCGGCCAGGTACCGCACCACGCCGCCCTGCGGCAAGCGCAGCGTACAGCGCACGGCCCCTGGGACGCCGTCGGTGGCCGGTTCGGCAGCCACGGCGGCGTGCACGTCGCGCCGCAAATCGCGGGCGAATCGGGCCAGCGCGGTTTGGCCCACCAGCGCGTCGGCGCCCATCCCCTCGCTGCGGAGCATGGTGTGAATGATGGTCGCACTTCCCAACAGGGCGGTCGACATCACGCTCATCACGACGAGCATTTCGATCAACGTTTTGCCGTGGCGAGGGTAGCTCATTTCGGCTCCTTGGGCTGGTAGATCCAAGTGGTCAGCCGGGCCGGCGTCAGTTCACGCCCGGTGCGGTCCTTCCAGAACAGCGCCACGCCAATGCGTTTCGAGGCGGGCTCGGCCGGCTCGACCGTCACATCGATTTCCAACCGGGCGCTTTGGAGCCTCTCCTGGGCAGCGGGCGAAATCGTCTCCGTCTTGAGTGCGTCAGGCATAACCTGGCTCCAGGGGCGGCGGGCCACGCGCTCCAGCACGTTGGCTGTTTCAGCCAATGCGATCTGCCGCTCCTCGGCCGCCTTCCGCCCGCGAGCCGCGCCGGCCAGCAGCGGGGGCAGGGTGACCGCGGCCGCCCCCAGCAGCACCAGGGCAACCATGACTTCAAACAGCGAATACCCGCGATGGTTCATGATAAATCATTCAGAGCCTTGACTAGCGGCATGAAAAACCCGACGCACACGACCATGACGCAACTACCTAACCCGATGATGATCAGCGGCCAGGCGATTTCGGTGTACCGCAGCAGGCGATATACCCGCTGGCGTTCGATGTCTTCGGCCAGCATTCGCAGCGCCCAGGGCAGGTTGCCCGTTCTTTCGGCGGCCGCGAGCAGCGATTCTTCGCGGGGTTGAAGCAGGTCGGCATCGCACAAGGCCGACCAGCAGGTTTGGCCCGCGGCGACGGCGGCGTTCGCCTGCTCCAGAACACGGCCCAGGCCGCGATTGTGAAAATGAGCAGCGGCGAGGTGCAGCGTGTCGCCAAGCGGTTGTCGGCTCGACACGGTTTGGGCCAGTCCGCGCAGCAGACCGGGCGCTTCCTGCCGCCTGAAAAAGCGGTTGCACCAGTCCAAGCCGCGCCAATCGAAGCCGCGGGTGTATGCATTGACCAGAACTGCTGTGGCCAGGATCGAAAGCAACAGCAGCAGCCCGGTCATGACACCCCACCCATCGGCCGCATTGAACACTAATTTGGTCAATTCGGGCAGGTCCGAATTAAAATCGTCGAAGATCCGTTTGTGCTTGGGAATAATGAAAACCGACAGGTATGTCAGCAGAAAACCGGCAATGCCAATCACCACGCCCAGGTAAAACAGGCCTCCCCAGACCGATTGCACGGCGACCGCTTCGGCGCCCATGGCCGACGATTCACGCCGGGCGGCGTCGCGCAGCATTTGCGGCAGGCTGCCGGTTTGCGCGCCGATATCGATTGCCAGCAGCGCCCGCGCCGAAACCAGACCTGGGACGGCGACCAGCGCCTGGGGTAGCGGCTGCCCGGTTTTGATCTGTTCGGCCAACTCGAACAGCCGGCTCTGAAATCCCGGTGGCACGCTGGCGGCATACGCTTCGATTTCACTCGCGATCGGCAGATTGTTTTCGATGGCCACCGCCAGGATTTGCAGCAACGTGTTGCGGCCGGCCTTGCGATTTCCGCGGCGGCGGGCCAGTAACAAGGCCATTGCCACCACGACGCCCAAAAAGACGATGATCGCGAGTGTGAAAAGTAGCGGGCCCAAAAACAAAGGGGCGGAAGCGAGTGCTACAAGGCCCGGCTCGGCCGAGGCGATTGCATTCAGGAGCGGCTGGGCAGCACGGCGGAGCAGCGCGAGGCCAGCCAACCATTTCAAGCCCCGCCCTGCGCGTCGAATGACAACCAGATTTCTGGCGCGAACCGGGTCGGCAGGAACGGGCGAACCATCGAGACTGACGCCGCGGGCGCTGGCGTACAACGCTGTACCTAGTGCCGCGACGAGCAACGCCAGAGCGGCGGCGGCCAGCCCGAACGAGACTTCAAATTGGTTGAGCCACGCGCCCGCCAGGTACACGTGCGCGGTGACGACTGGGACAAAGATGACTGCGGCCGTCAACCCACTGAAAAACACGAATGCGCCGAGTAACCGCAGCCGAGCGTGCAGCCGGGCCGGGTTCGCCGCGTTCGCGCTTTGCTCCGCCGCGCGGGCCGACGATTCGAGCAAGTGCCCAAGCAGGAACTCGATCGCCACGCCGCCCAGGAATGCCAGGATTTCCATGATGCGAATTGTTCCTCAACTCAGGCCATTCAGAAGGTAGATCATTGGTGCAAACAGCGCAATCACCATGAGCCCGATGAGCGCGGCCGCAATGACGACCGACAGCGGTTGCGCGATCCAGCGGATCAGGTCGGCCTGGATCCGTGCCTGATGCTCGAAGATGTCGCCGGCGCCGCGCAACGCGGGAACAAACACGCCCGATTGCCGTTCCCAGCGAAACACATGGGTCAGGTTGGGCGACATTACGGCGGCATGGCTCGCCGCTTCGGCCAGCGAATGGCCTTGTTCGACGCAGCCGGCGAGCTGTTCGGCGGTATGCTCCAGCAACAGATGATTCGTGCTCATGCCGGCCGTGCGCAACGCGGTAGGCAAAGGCACGCCCCGTTCGACAAACAGCGCCAGCACGCGGGAAAAACTGGCCAGACCCACGTCCCGCGCGAGCGTTCCCCAGATCGGAATGTGGTCCATGATGCGGGCTACGGCAAATCGCCCCCTGCGGTTGATCCGAACCAGCCGCAGGGCGACAAGAACCGCGGCCACGAATAGCAACACAGGCGCGCCAAACCGTTGCTGGAATTGCGATGCCTGAAACACGGCACGGGTCAACGCGGGTACCTGCAGGTCAAAGCCGTCGAAAATCCCGCGAAACGGAATCACGACCCACTCTAAACCGAGCCAGAGGAACACCGCGACAAACGAAATCAGGATCAGCGGGTAGGCCACGCATAGCCAGGTCCGCCGCTGCAGGTCCGCGGCACTCCGCATGTCGGCCAGGTATTGTTCCAACACGCCCGGCAGGTCGCCGCACCGCAACCCGGCCTGAAACACGGCCCGCAATCGTCGCGGTGCTGTTTCAGTGGCGCTGCCAAAGACCTGTTCGGGCGGTTCGCCGGCGTCGAGCCGGTCGCAAAGCCCGTGCAAGGCGCGGCGCAACCGTCGG
The DNA here is from genome assembly GCA_021781115.1 of Planctomycetota bacterium. Taxonomy (GTDB): domain Bacteria; phylum Planctomycetota; class Planctomycetia; order Planctomycetales; family Planctomycetaceae; genus JAJXXL01. The sequence continues at coordinate 5,260 of JAJXXL010000362.1, read as the reverse complement.
TTCCGGGTTTCGGCGGCCAGAGCCCGCATGCCGGCCGAAAGCGGCAGCTTCGCGGCGGCCGCGTCGGCCACGCGCTGCATGACGCCTGCCAGTTCGACGGCCGACAGGCCCGATACCGCCGGGGGCTGCGCCGCCGCGGCCGGGCCGCGTTCGTCGCCGGCCGGGGTTTCATGGGGAAGATGCGAATTCGGAGTCATGACGCCAGTTCCAGATCTTTGATGAAGTCGATCAGGGGCAGGAACAATGTCAGCGCGTACGCCAGCAGCACGCCGCCCCCAAGCACGACGACCAGCACCAGCGGCGCAATCAGTTTGAACCACTCGGCCTGATACAAGGCCCGCCGACGGTAAATGCACGCGGCCTGCCGCAACGCGGCGGCAATGGCGCCCACGCCTTGCGCCGAGCCGACCATCCATTTCAGCAGTGGCGGCAGTGCCGGATGCCGGCCCAGACTGGTCGCCAGCGATTCGCCGCGTCGCAAATCGCCGACCACTTGATTGGCGGCCTGAACAAATCGGGCATCGCCTGTCGCCTCGGCGGCCAACTGAGCCGCGTCAGGCAGCGGCACCTGATGCTCGACGAGCACGGCGAACAGGTCGCAAAAATTGGCGAGCGTGAAATTGCGAACGATTGCGCCACTGCCGGGAAAAAACGCGACAGCCCCCAGCCAGCGGACGCCCCCCATGCCGCCGGTGCGGGCCGTGGGCAACATGCGAACGAGCGCGAGCCCACCGGCCAGTGCAGCCAGCGCGATTGGCGCGCCCGGCCCCCAGTAGCCGATCGTATCGTACAGCGAGCGCAGGAACCGCAACCAGCCGTGGACGGCCAGCCGAAACGAAAAATAGAGGTCCTCCATTCGGGGAACCTGCAGGATGAACCCCACAAACAGGCAGTACGCCAGCCCGCACACAATCGCGGGATAGATCGCGGCCAACCCGATGCGCTGCCGCATGTCGCGCAGGTTGCGTGCGAATTCGGTCAGGTATTCGAGGGCCGCGGGCAGCCGTCCTGCTTTCAGCCCCGCCTCGACCACGGCCCAATACTCCGTGGGGAAGCGGCCCTTTTCGGCAGCCAGCGCCTCGGGCAACGACGCCCCCTGGCTCATGCGCTCGGCGAGGTCTTCGGCGGTGCGGGCCAGGGTGCTTCGCCAGGTGCCCCCCAAGCTGCGCAAACCCAATTCCAAAGGAACGCCGGCGTTGATCAGCCCGGCGATTTCATCGTTGAGGGCGATCAGGTCTTCGAGCGGCACCGGGGCAGATTGGGCTGAAATAGTCATGAAGGCGGCCTGAAAAAATGGCAATGAGTTTTCAGTGTTCAGTTGTCAGGTGTCGGTTTTGACATTGGGCGTTGCATGATCGCCCTGAAAGGGCATAACATTTCCAGCCTGAGGCAACGCCCCAAGGTCGCCGACGCAGCACGCGAACCAGCCCTGTACGGGCGAAACAGAACGCGTGTTGTGGTCGATGTGCGTTTCGTGTCGGGCAACGGTTGGTTTCGCCCATACCGGGCGACAGATTGTACGGTGTTCGGTTTTAAGTGTTCGGTAATGACGATGTGCCAATCGGGGCGCATGGAGTCGAGGGGTATCAGACGCAATTCCTGTCAGCGAAAACCGAGGACGCGCCGCACCTCGGCGGGGCTTGTCAGGCCGGCGGCAACCGCCGCGCAACCCCGGTTCCATAGCGAAACGAACCCGGTTTGCAGCGCCAACTGTTCAATTTCGGCCGCGTCATTGCGCGACAAAATGGCGCGGCCCAGTTCCTTGAGGTTCGGAATCAGCATTTCAGCCAGAACCATGCGGTCGCGATAGCCGGCGCCGGCGCAGCGTTCGCACCCGGCGGGCAACAGGACGCGTGGGGCTTCGAGCCCCAGGCGATCGTCAGCACGGGTGCTTTCGATGGCGCACGAGCACAGCCGCCGCACGAGCCGCTGACTGACAATGCCCAGCACGCCGCTCCGCAACAGGTAAGGTTCAATTCCCATGTCTGACAACCGGCTGACCGCCTGTGCGGCGCTGCCTGCGTGAAATGTGGTTAACACCAGATGACCGGTGAGCGACGCCTGAAACACCGTTTCGGCCGTGGCCCGATCGCGAATCTCGCCGACCATGATCACTTCGGGGTCCTGCCGCAGCAACGACCGCAGGCCCGTTTCCATGTTGAATTCAGAATCGCGCCGCACTTGTGACTGGGCCACGCCCGGCACAACAACTTCGATCGGGTCTTCCAAACTAACCAGACTTCGCCCGCCGCCTGATTTGTCTACCAATTCGCGCAACGCCGCATAAATTGTGGTTGTTTTTCCGCTGCCCGCCGGGCCGGTCAGCACGATGACCCCGCTGGTTTCATTCAGCAGCACTTGCAACCGCTCGCGCACTTCCTCGGGCAGGCCGAGTTCATTCAACCGGCGGCAGGTACCGGCCCCCACGAACAACCGCACAACAATCTTTTCGCCAAACAGCGTGGGAAAAGTGCTGACCCGCGTTTCGGTGTCGCTGCCGCCGAGCAGCCCCCCTTCCTGCGGAACATCGGTGCGATAGGTGAGCAACTCAGCGAGCACCTTGAGCCGCGCCGCAATTTTGGGCGACAGCACCGCAGGAAAGTCGGCGACGCGGTGCAGCACGCCGTCAATTCGCCAATGCATGCTCATGCCAGACGCGCAGGGAATCAGGTGCACGTCGGTGGCGTGCGCGGCGCGGGCCGCGGCCAGCAGGGCGTCGACCAGGTCAGGCACATATTTCGGGTCGGTTGCGTTGCGCGCCGGCAACCTGCGGGCAAATTCCTCGCCAAGCGATTCAGCCATGAAGGATTCGTATCCGGATTGCGAGGGAATAGCGGCCCGTGGTGCACGAATGCGCACCGGGGCCTGAGGCCGACCAGCAGCCCCCGGCGGGGCCGGTCATAATGCCCCGTAGAAGTTCGAGCGCAGCACCTGTGAATGCAATGCCCGGAGACGCAGCTCGGCTTCGACCAGATCCCAATCATTGGGGCTGGTAAAGACCATCAATTGTTGCACGACGCCTGCGGCGCCTGCCTGGCGGGCATAGCCGAACGATTCTTCGGCGACATGCCGCTGGCCAAGCGGTGCAACGGCCCGCGGCGCAGGTGCCCCCTGAGGCCAGTGGTTCAAAAATGCAGCCGCCGCCAGCAGCAGCATCGCCCCGCCCCCAGCCTTTTTTCTTCGCGCGGCGCGTTGCCGGCGGGCGGCGCTGGCCGCAGCCAGCACGCGCCCCCGCAACCCGGCCGAAAGCGAGGGAGGTTCGCCAAGCGCCAAGACCAGCTCTTCTTCAGCGTACCAGGGAGAATTATTCATGAGGCACCTCGTCGGCCAGGGGCTGCAAATGTTTCGTCAGTTTTTGCAGCCCATATCGGTATCGGCTGGCGACGGTATTTTGCGATTCGCCGAGTACTTCGCCGATTTCTTCAAACGTCATCTCTTCCCAGATCTTCAGGACAATCACTTCGGCCTGCGGCGGCGGCAGTTGCTGCAACGCGGCTTGTACAAACCGCCGCGATTCATCGTCGTCGAGCAGGGCGCGGTCTTCGGCAGCGGGCTCGACGGCGCCCGAAAGCCACTCAGCCCGCTTGCGGCGGCCGGTGATTTTGAGCGCTTCATTGCGGACGACCTTCAAAAAATAAGCCCACGGGTGCCACGCCCCGGCGAGCGACTCGGGGTGCAGTGCAATGCGGACAAGGGCGGCCTGCAACGCGTCTTCGGCATCGTGCAGGTTACGGGTGAGCAACGTGGCGTACCGCACGAGCCGTGGGGCGGCCAAGTCGAACAACTGCCCGAGCGCATCGCCACCGCCCGGCCCCAACTGCATGGCGCAGCGCCGCACCTGTTTCGAGAATAAAGCCTTGTCGATTGCATCCAAGATGTGCGTCCACCTGCCCTCTATAGATGCCCGGTGGTGCACAATTTGTCTACCACAAACGCTCAAATTCGGCGCCGCGGGCGACGCGCACGAGAGATCCTTTCGCAGGATTCCGTTGCAACAGTTTGCTGTCAAGGATGTTGCACTGAAAGGCCCCCGCTGTCGCAGGACTTGCCAGACTGCGCCGTCGGCCGCGGACCGAGGATTTCGGCGACCTGATTCTGGTCGAGGATTTCCTGGGCGAGCAGCGCCTGGGCGAGCTCGTCGAGCTGGGGGCGGCCGCGAATGAGCATTTCGGTGGCGCGGGCTGCCGAGTCATTGAGAAACCGCTGTATTTCCTGGTCGATCAGCCGCGCAGTTTCTTCGCTGAAATCGCGCATTTCGTGCATTTCCTTGCCCAGAAACGGGTGCTCTTCGCCTTGGCGAAACGCCACCGGGCCGATGACTTCGCTCATGCCCCAGTGGGCCACCATGCGGCGGGCAAGTTGCGTGGCCATTTTCAAATCGCCCTCGGCGCCGGCCGAGTATTCGTCGAACACGAGTTTTTCGGCGGCCCGCCCCCCCATGGCGAACACCAGTTGCGAATGCAGTTGTTTTTCGCCGACGCTGTAGCGCTCTTCGACCGGCAGCAACTGCGTCACCCCCAGGGCGCGGCCGCGGGGCACGATCGTCACCTTGTGCACGGGGTCGATGTCGGGCAGGAGCCAGGCGAGCAGGGCGTGCCCCGCCTCGTGGTACGCGGTCATCTCCTTTTCGTGGTCATTGAGCGTTTCTTCACGGGTAATGCCCATCAGCACGCGGTCTTTGGCCTGCTCGAAATCGCCCGGCTGCACCACCTGGCGGCCTTCGCGGACGGCATTCAGGGCCGCTTCGTTCACCAGGTTTTTCAGATCGGCGCCCGAAAAACCGATCGTCCCGGCGGCGATGTCGTCGAGATCAATGTTGTCGGCCAGCGGCACCTTGCGGGTGTGCACCTTGAGAATGCCCAACCGCCCCACACGGGTCGGGCGGTCGATCGCCACATGCCGGTCGAACCGCCCCGGCCGCAGCAGGGCCGGGTCAAGGACGTCGGGGCGGTTAGTCGCGGCGAGCACGATGACGGCTTCGGTTTGCTGGAATCCATCCATTTCACTGAGGATCTGGTTCAGCGTCTGTTCGCGTTCGTCGTGGCCGCCCCCCACACCCGCGCCGCGAATTCGCCCCACAGCATCGATTTCATCAATGAACAGAATGCAGGGTGCCGCCTCTTTGGCCGTGCGAAACATATCGCGCACACGGCTTGCGCCCACCCCCACGAACATCTGAATGAACTCCGACCCGTTGATCGAAAAGAACGGCACGCCCGCCTCGCCTGCGGTCGCCCGCGCCAGCAGGGTTTTGCCCGTG
>JAJXXL010000460.1 GCA_021781115.1 Planctomycetota bacterium | reverse complement strand
CGCCGTCAGGGCTCATCCCACAGCTCGGCCAGTTCTTCGCGCAACCGTTTGAGCACCCGCGATTTGGCGACGTACACGGCGCCGTTTGTCATGCCCAGCTCTTGCGCGACCTCGGCAACGGACCGCTGTTCGACCACTACGGCCCAGCAGGCCTGCCAGGTGTTCTGTTCAAATTCAGCCCGCATCACTTCGAGCGCGCGCGCGACCAGCAGCGTTTGATAATCCTTGTCCCAGAATTCCCGGGTTTCTTCGGCAATCAAATCCGTGATGTTGGCGCTCGCCTCGATCGGCAACGCGAGCCGCCGCGACCGCTCACGCCATTTGTTCTGGGTCACAGTCCGCAGCCAGGCGCGAAACGATTTGGCCTGCTCATACTGGAACTCGGGCAGCGTCCGCACGAGGGTTGCCATGACATCCTGCACGAGATCGGCGGCGTCTGAGTCTTGCAGCCCGTGCCGCTTTGCCCAATAGAACAGCAGGGGTGTATAGATCGCCGCAAATTGAGCCCACGCCACTTGATCGCCCGGCGACCGTAAACGCTCCAGCAGCGAAATGGATGTCGTAAACACACTATCACCCAATGGCTATCCAGTTGGCCCCCCGTCAAGCCACGCGATACCCTTCAAAATATGGGCATTCCTGAAGGAAATCAATAGAGCAGTCTGAAAAAGGAAGTTCAACTGGCCGAACGAAGCCGGCACCACCCAGGGCGAGGCAGCCGATTGGCGAGATGAACAAGCCGTTTCAACTCGCTGCGTGTGAAACATCATTGGGATCCGGCATCGAATCGCGCCAGAGACTAGGCCGCGACGCCATCCGGAATGGCCAAACCTGACGCGGAAATCGCGTGACGGTACGGTCGGTATCGCCTTCACCTCGGTCGCTCACCGGAATGACCAGCGTCTCTTCGCTCATCGGCTAAAATCTTGGCCTGAAGCTGCCAATGGTCAATCAAATGCTCGACAAGACGCTCGGTCTCTCTACCGATCTGCTCAGCCGGTAACCGTTCACACGCCGGCGGAGCCGGCGTGTGAACAATTACCGGCGATTTGTACTGTATGGTGGACAAAAGCGCTAAAACACCCAAATGACGCAGCGACCACCGTGTGCGCGCTGGCCGCGCCGCCCGCGACCTGACCCGCGCCGCCGCGGACAAACTGTCCATTGTCAACGGGCTGCCGGGCGAAACTGGTTGACGGCCACGGCAAGAATGACGACCACGCCGACGATCATTCCTTCGTACAACGACGAATCGACTTTGACGAGGTGCGGAATGCCGTTGATGACCAGGGTCAGGAACAACGCGCCGAGCACGGTGCCCAGCACAGTGCCGGCACCGCCGCGCAGGCTGCACCCGCCGACGACGGCGGCGGCGATGGCGTTGAGTTCATAGCCGGCGGCCATGGTTTGTGAATTGCCCTGTCCTTCGCGGGCGGCATACAGAATTCCAGCCGCGCCGCCCAGCAGTGCGCCCAGGCAATAGGCGAGGTATTTCAGGCGGTCGGTACGAATGCCGCTGAGTCGCGCTGCCTGTTCGTTCCCTCCGAGTGCGTACAGATGCCGCCCCACCACAGTGCGGCGCATCAGCAGGCCCACCCCGCACACGACCGCCAGAAACACGAGCAGCGGCGCCCAGCGCACGGCGACCTGGAAGCCGAACGGGGTGGCATCGACCAACAGCGTGGCGTTGTACAGGGCCCGAAAATCGGGGGCGGCCACTGCGATCTTGTCGCTGCGGCACCAATGTTGCGCCAGCACGCGGCCCAGGCTGCGCAGGCCGATCAGCGTGCCCAGCGTGGCGACGAACGGCGGCAGCCCCAGCCGCGTAATCAACCCGGCGTGCAGCACGCCCACCGCCAGGCACGACGCCAAGGCCGCCGCCATGCCGGCGGCGAGCACGAACCCGCCAACGGCCGATTTGGCCTGAATCGCCTCGGGCGCCAGGCCGCGCAACACGAGCGTGAACACGATGCCGCTGAAGGCAATGACCGACCCCACCGACAGGTCGATGCCACCGGCGATGATCACCACGGTCGAGCCGATTGCGAAAATACTGAGCATCGTAGTTTCGGTGAGCAGCAGTTGCAGGCTGGCCGACGACTTGAAATTGTGCGCCGGGTCGAACACCAGGACTGTCAGAAAGACAACGATGTTGGCGATGATCAATCCGAACTCGGAGCGCTGCATCAACCGGTTCAGCCGGTGTGGCGCGGGCGAACGGCCGGTCGCCGCGTGCGGGGCGGTGCTGTTCAAACCGGGCCCCTTGGTGAAGGCGGGCGATCAGAAATGGGCAGGTCGCCGGACGTCAAGACCCCTCCAGCCCCTGTGAAACGAGCCAGGTCTTGAATTCCTTAAGGGGCATGAGGTACGGGCTTTTCAGGGGAGAGGATTCATCGGGCACGACCACTTTCAAACCGGTTTCACGCGAGGTTTTTCCGTGCAGCACGTCGTCAATGCCGGCCTGGTCTTCGCGGATCAGGCTGTTCAACAGCCGCACCCCCTGATACCCCATGTCATACGGGTTTTGCACGACCATCACGTCGATCAGCCCTTGTTCCATGGCGGTAATGGCGTTGGGTTCGGCATCGAACGCCACGATTTTGAAGTCGTTTCGGCGGCCCGAGGCCTCGACGGCGTCGGCAATGGCGGGCGCATTGTACGACCAGATTCCCGCGAGGATTTTGAGGTCGGGGTGATTCTGCATGGCCGCCGTCACGTTGTTGCGGGCCTTCGATTCGCTGACGCCGTCTTCCATCGTATCGACCCGCTGGATCTTGTTGCCCGCGCCCTCTTCAAAGCCTGCAATGCGGTCGCGTGCGTTCTGGGCCCCCATGATGCCCACGAAGCACACCGCCTTGCCGCCCCCAGGCAATAGCTGACGGGCAAGCCGGCCCAGTTCCCGGCCGGCTTCCAGGTTGTTTGTGCCGATGAACGCCTCGCGGCATTCGGTGGGTCCGTCAGAGTCGATCGTAATGACATGCACACCCGCTTTGCGCAGCGCCTGCATTTGCTCGGCGACGCCGGCGGCCTGGGCTTCGATGACTGACACGCCCACCCCTTTGACTTCGCTGCGCGCGGCGATCTGTTCGAGCCGGCGAATCTGCCCGCCCTCGCTGGCGTCGTTGCGAATCAGATCGACCTCTACGCCCAGTTCTGTTCCGGCCGCCTGAATACCGCGATCCATCGAATCCCAAAAGGGCGAACTGCCGTTGGTGATAATCACGATCCGGTAATCAGCCTTGGGGCCGGGCGCTGCCGCTGCGGGTTTGGTGGCCCCGGTTTTAGCCCCCGCCGCGAGCGGCGGGCTCGTTTTAGCCATGCACCCGGAAACCAGGAGCAGGCCAAGCAGCAGGCCCGCAGCCAGCGAGTACTTCGCTGGAATGGGAACTGTCCGTGGTACAGGCATAGCGCAGCCTTTCGCAACGGAGTTTGACAGCGCGCGACATGCGCGAGAGAGACATGCCGAGAATAATGGCGGTTCCGTGCGAAGTCAACGAAAGCCGGCGGGGCGGTAGCGCGGGCGCAGTACAACCGGGCCGACCCATCACGTTGGCAACCGTTGTTTCCAGCTCCCTCTGACCGGAGCCGACTGTTCGTGCGGAAAATCGGAGCCAACCTAGGCCCCAGGACGCGGGGCGCCAGGACTCTCGCGGCGAATCGCGGTCGAAAGCCACCGCAACACTCAGGCCTCATGCCGGGTTTTCGGCCAGTCCCTGTCGAACAAACCCCGATCAGGGCGCCACCGTACGTGTACGGCTTCTCGGCGCGAGTCGTGATTTATCAGCGGCAGGCTTTAAGAAACGCGACGAGGTCGGCCAGTTCCTGCGGGGTGAGCTGGCGGTCGAGACCCTGTGGCATGATCGAAACCGTTCCGGGCAGAAGTTCATCGATTTCGTTGCGGGCGATGCGAAATTCTTCATTTGGACCCTTGGCAAGCACGATTTCATCGGCGGCGTCTTTTCGCAGCACGCCGCTGAAGGTTTTGCCCGCCTTGGTGACCGCCACGACTGGTTCAAAACTCCGAACGAAGCTGGCGCTGGGAAACACAACCGATTCCAGCAAATCGCGCTCGTTGCGAATTTGCCCGATGCGCGTGAGGTCAGGTCCGAGACGCCCCCCCAGGTAGCCGATAGCGTGGCAGGTGGCGCAGGCTGCCTTGGCGTTGTTGAAGACCGCTTGGCCGCGGACATGGTCGCCCGCGGGCAGCGCCGCCAGCAGTTTTTCCAACTGGGCCGTCTGCTCGGCGGCGCCGACCAGAATCTTTGCGTACAACGCTGCCGCTGCGGCTTGCACGGGCGGCCCGAATTTGGCCAGGCGGGGTTTGAGCATTTCCACGCGCAGCGACGAGAAGGTGGGCGCGTCGCCGAGCGCCCGCAGCAGTTTGAGGCCGACTTCATCATCGCTCGATGTCTCATACGCCGCGAGAAAACGATCCAGTTCGAGCGGGCCGATCTGCGCGAGCGCATCGGCGAGCGCCAGGAGTTGCCTGCGCGACAGCCGAGCCCTGGAAACGACTTCGACCGCCGCCGACCGCACGCCGGGTAATTGGCCCGTTGCCAGCCGCGACGTCAAAAAATCGAACAGGTCATCGGGTACGGGGTTCAGGCCGCCGGGCACGGCGGCGAGTGCGGCGAGGCGCAGTTCATCGGAGGGGGAGTCGCGCCGGGCCAGTTCGACCAGCGCCGGGGCGAGTTTGTCGGCCTGCTCACGGGGAATGGGCAGGTCGCGTACGACCGCGACTGCGGCCAGGGCCAGGCCGGGTTCAGCGCCGGCGACTGCCTGCGTCAACCCGGCGACCCAACCGGCAGGAACGGGTTTGATGCGCGACAGCGCCATAACGCGCAACACCGAGCGGCGTTCGCCGTCGGTTGCGTCGGTAGCTATCAGCCGCGTTCCCAGCAGTTGCTGAATTGCCTCTGCGCGGGACAGCCGCGCCAGCAGCTCTTCCAATTCGCCGCGTTCGCTCAACGACAGGTCGGCGGCGAGGCGTGGGCGCAACTGTTCGGCGAGGACATCTCCCCAGTCGGCGTGTCGGCCTGCCACCCAGGCGGCGGTTTGTTTGAGCGGAGCGTCGTTGACCGTCAGAAACCGGGCGACTGTTTCCGGGCCGAGCCCGCCCGCCGGCATCTGATCGAGCGCGACAAGTGCGGCCCGTTGCGTGGCGGCGTGGGCGCTGGCCAACCCGAGGGCCGTTTCCTGCGGGGCAGCGATTTCGATCAGGGCGTAAATCAGCGAGTGTTCGAGCACGCGATCGCCCGCCGTACCGGCGGCCTGAAGCAGCACCGGCACGGCCGCCGGGCTGTCGATGCGCCCCAGGGCCTCGGCAGCGGCCCGCTGCACGCGGGGGCTGCCGCCGTCGAACAGTTTCAGCAATTGCGGCGCAGCGGCGCGATCGCGGAGCAGGCTGATCGAATGCAACGCGGCGAGGACCACCGATTCGTGTTTGTCGCCCAATGCCCGCCGCGCGATGTCGCGGGCCGCGGGCTGCGCCATGCGGCTTGCCGCCCACACGGCGTTTCGCCGGGCATCAGCCGACGGATTGGCTTCGACTGCCGCGCGCAGGGTCGAAACGCCGTTCGCGCCGCGCGAGGCCAGCGTGGCAATCGCCCGGCGGCGGACGGCGGGGCGCGGGTCGGCCAGGTACGCTTCCAGTTGTTCGGCGGGCAGCCGGGGCCAATCGACTTGCCGCCCCCGCGGGTCTTCGACATGCTTGGCGCCTGATCGGCGAATGCGGTAAATCGCCCCCAGCCGGTCGGGTTTGTGAAGCTGCGACGTGGGGCAGCAGAGCTTGTACCAGCCGCCCGTGTCGAGCACGACGAGGCTGCCGTCGGCGTCTTCGAACACGTCGGTGGGGTGAAAATCCTGGCTGTCGGAGACTAAAAAGTCAGAATCCGTGGATTGAAACGTGGCTCCGGCGGGCTGCAAGACATGCCGCGTGACCTTGTGCATGTTGAACAGTGCGGCGAACAGGTTGGTTTGAAAGCCGGGGCCAAAGACCTGCGATTCGTAACAGGCCAATCCGCAAGGCGCGGCCGGCCCCAGGTGCGTCAAAACCGGCATGACGTCGGGGCTGGTGCGGGGGTGGCCTTCGAGCACGTCATGCACCTTGCCATACACGCCGCCGTACACGGCGTGCAACAGCCCGTCGCGCAGGCCGCCGCCAGGGTGCTGCAGAAACGTCGTGGTGAAAATCCGTTCGCCGTCGGGCAGGAATACGACGTCGACGGGGTTGTCCATGCCGCCAGTCATGACCGGTTCGAGTTCTGTGCCATCGGGCCGGCAACGAAAGATGTGCGAGGCCCTGGTGACGAACGGAGGCCGGCCCGGGCACTCGTAGGTTTGCTGGGCAAAAGCACCCTTGCACCAGTAGATGAAACCGTCGGGGCCGAGGTACGGGCCATGCAGGTCATTCGCACAGCCGGTCAACGTTTTGCCCTGGAACCATTCTTCGCGGCGCTCGGCCACGCCGTCGCCATCGGCGTCGGTCAGTTTCCAGATGCTGGGGGGCGTTGCCACGTACAGCGAACCGTCGTACCACATCACCCCCTCAGGAAACATCATGCGGTCGGCGAAGAGGGTGCGGGTTTCGAACCGCCCGTCGCCGTCGGCGTCTTCAAGGCGCATAATGCGATGCGGCTTTTCGGCGAGCTGCTGCTGAACCTTGTCGTTCGAACCCGACGAATCGGCGACATACAGCCGCCCTTGATCGTCGAAATCGGCCACGATTGGCCGGTCGACGACCGGCGGCCCGGCCACGAGTTCGATTTCAAACCCCGCCGGCAGCGTGAACTGCTGCCCGTTGAGGTGCACGGCATTTGGTGCATTTTCGGCGGCGCGGGCTGGCAGCGCCGGGCCAGCGAGCGCAATGGTCGCCAGCCAGCCGGCGGCGAATGCAAAACGGCACATGTTTGAACCCTCGTCTCGAGCACTGCTAACGGTTGGGGCGCACGGCAACGTTGCCAGCATATCGCGTGCTGCGTGGATTGGCCAATTGAAACCAGACAGTATGAGGGCGAAACGGGGGCGACTGGCTGCCCGTGGCCGACCCAAACCGCGCAGCGGGATCGCGAGTCGCTGGCATGTCGGGGCCGGTTGCAAGATTTCAGACCTATCGACTCTACGCTTGACAGTCTGTTGAACATGGAGCCCCGACGGCGAGGGAGCGGTAGGGCTTGCGAGGCATTCGCTGGACAACAGTCACTGACGGTCGCGCGGAAGAGTAACTTTGTCGACTTTTTCCGATTGCTGCGGGCTCTAGCTAATGAGGCGCTGCAAAGCTTTGTCAATGCCCAAGGCGGCGGCGATAGCCTGCTGTTCCTGGGGCCCAAGCAGACGCCGCAGATGTCGGGCCGGCTGACGTTCGGGCCAAGCGTCTACCAATTTGTGCTGGAATCGACAGCCAGCGGCGCGCTTCAGATTAAAAGCGAGCAATGTAGCCACCGATTATTACCGGGCGACGGTGACGGCTACGTCTCGACGGGAATCCGGGAGTCAAACCTGAAGAATTGGGGCTCTCTTCGACCGTGGGCCGGACCCGACTTTCCGCGCTGTTTGTTTGAGGCGATCTTGAGTGTTACGGTCTACCATTTCCACGATACCAGCCCGTGGGCACCCATGCGGCGCGATCAATCGGTGCGTGATTGGGAGCGGTTTCGGCATGCCGCTTCCAACCGTGCCCCGTTCCTGTTGAATTTGAAGGAGGCCCCGCCAGAGAGTTACACGCTCATCCGTCACACAGTGCGCCTGATCGCGCCGTTCTTTGACGATTTTCTGTTGCGGCCGCAAGCGCGGGGGTTAATGAAGAGGTGCGGTTGGAATGGCGTCAAAAAGGCACCGATTTCCCGTTTCAGCCGCACCAATTGTCTGATGGTACGCTGCGGTTCATCTGTCTGGCGGCCGCATTGCTCCAACCGACGCCGCCGGCCGTGATCGTCATCGACGAGCCTGAACTCGGCCTGCACCCCCATGCCAATTCGATGCTGGCGGACCTCATCAAGTCGGCATCGGAACGCACGCAGGTCATGATTGCCACGCAATTGTCAACAGTTCTCGACGATTTCTCCCCTGAAACGATTGTCGTCGTGAATCGGCGCGACGGGCAATCCACGTTCGAACGACTCGACGCCCAGTCACTTGCAGGGTGGTTAAAGGACTACTCTGCAGGCGAACTCTGGCAAAAGAATGTCGTGCGGGGAGGGCCCGCCCGTGAATGAATTGGTCGTGATTGTGGAAGGGGAAACGGAGCAGACATTTGTTCGAGATCCGTTGGCGGCGCACCTTGCCCTGCACAACACAATCGCTGGCCGGTCTTGCCTGGGCGCCGTCGAAATGCGGGCGGCGTGAATAAATGAGAGGTCGCCCGGCAGGAAGATGATGGTGCGGTCTGGGGCGGCCGTCTGCCGGACCAAAAATCGGCAAAACTCCCAAGAATTGTCACGGTTGAGCTTCAATTCATAAACGGGTGTTGATACACTGGTTTTCTGTTGGGTGGCGCTGGCATGGGTGGGTAAGAAGCCGAAGCCGGGCGTGTGCCAACCGATGGTACGACGCGGCGTACCGCTTGCGAATCACAAGGCGATTTGAAGTCGCGGTCGAGCAGTCGGCCTGAATTGCCGAGTGCGGGTTGCTGTTTCAGGGCCGCGAAGCGGTTTTGATACTCTGCGGAGTCAGTGCGATGGACCAGAAATTCGAAGGAACTCCGCACGCCGAGATCCGGCTTGAGGGGCGCAAGGTGGTGCGGGGCGACGTGACCCACGATTGGGGTTTGCGGCTGCAATGGGAAGTGCGTCGCAACGGCCAGGTCATCGCGACGCCGCCGGCCCGGTTGGAGGCGAGCTACGAACATGCCGATGCCACGCCCGGCGCCTACGAAATCGTGCTGCAAATGTGGAAGTACGTCGATTACCGGAAAGACCCCGCCGGTGAATTCGTGAACAGCCGGTTCATCGACATCTCGAACAAGGTCGGTTACACGATTTGAATGGCGCGCTCGGCGCGGGCCAGGGTGGTGCTGTGCGACCTTCGCCGCGAGCGTGTTTCAGGAGCATGCCATGCTGAATTTCGGCAATGAAAAGGTTCCCGTTTGCCATGGGTTCACCCGCCGCAGTTTTTTGCAGGCCGGCTCGGCCGGGCTGGCGGGGCTGACGTTGCCCGCGCTCGTGCAGCAGCAGGTTGCCGGGGCGGTTGCCGACGGCAAGATCAGGAACTGCATCACGATCTTTCTGGTCGGCTCGCCAGGGCACCTCGACACGTGGGATATGAAGCCCGAAGCACCGGCCGAAATTCGGGGCAAGTTCAAGCCAATTGACACGAATGTGCCAGGCGTGCAGATCTGCGAGCATTTCCCGCTGATGGCCCGCATGATGGACAAGGTGGCGCTGATTCGCAGCCTGCACCACAAGACTGGCGCGACGCACGAAAACGGCCAGCGGTGGATGATGACGGGGCACGACTTCAACCCCGACAGCGTCAAGCCGCATACCGGCAGCGTCGTATCGCGGGTGTTTGGTCAGAAGAGTGAGTTGCCGGCCAACGTCATTCTGCCCAGCCCGATCGGCAATACCGGCGCGGGCCCGTTGCACGGGCAGACGGCGGCATACCTGGGCAGCGCCCACGAACCATTCTTCGTGAATGCCGACCCGGCCGCACCCGATTTTCGCGTGGGCGACCTGGAATTGCCCGCCGGACAGTCGGCCGCGCGGTTCGATTCGCGGCAGCGGCTGCTGGGCCAACTCGACGATTTGCAGCGCCGCACCGAAGCCCGCAGCACGCAAATGCACGAAAGCGCCTATCACCGGGCGTTTCGCCTGTTGACCTCGCCTCAGGCCAAGGCGGCGCTTGACCTGGCCCGCGAACCCGACCACCTGCGCGATCGCTACGGCCGCAATACGTTTGGCCAAAGCTGCCTCTTGGCGCGGCGGCTGATCGAGGGCGGCGTGCGGTACGTGACCGTCAATCATTTTGAAACAGTGTTCAACCTCACCTGTTGGGATATGCACGCCGACGGGGGCGGGCTGAACAATACCTATCTCGACTACGAGCGGCACCTGTGCCCGCAATTCGACCTGGCGTTCACCGCACTGATCGACGATTTGCAGCAGCGCGGCCTTTTGGAAGAAACGGTCGTTGCCGTTCTCAGCGAGTTCGGGCGCACGCCCCAGGTGAACGCCCGCGGGGGCCGCGATCATTACCCCAATGCCTGGACCAATTTCCTCTGTGGCGGGAACATTCGCGGCGGGCAGGTGGTCGGTTCGACCGACAAGATCGGCGCGCGCCCCAGCAACAACCCGATCGAACCGCCGCAGATCCTGGCCTCCATTTATCATGGTATGGGCATTCACCTCGATACGACCATGTTGCCCGGCCCCGGCGAGCGCCCCATCAGGCTGGTCGACGCCGAACCGATTCGGCAACTGTTTTAATTCGCGCCGACTCGCAACGGAGAGAGAAACAGAAACATGGCTGTCGCCAGAAACTTTCAAAGCCGGTGCAGTTTCGGCTGGTGGCTGGCGCTGGGTGCGGCGGTGCTGGGCCCGGGGGCACTGCATGGGGCGGCTGCTGAGCCGAATGTGCGGCAACTCAACCTCCGCGGGTTGCAGATCGGCGGCATGACGACGCTCGTGTTCGATGGCGACGACTTGGGTGCCGCCCCGCGGCTGCTTGTTCCGCTGGCGGTGAAAGTCGAGCTCAAACCGGGTGGAACAGACAAGCGCGCAACGTTTGACGTTCTCGTTGATGAGGGCGTATCGCCCGGGTTTTACCAGGCCCAGCTTGTTGCCGAGGGCGGGGTCACGCTGCCCGTCGTCATGGCGGTCGATCGCCTGCCGCAGCGGGTGCTGGCCGCCATGTGCGAGCAGGCGCCGGCGGCATTGCATGGGGCGCTGACGGGCAGTACCGTCGTTGAGACCACGCTGGCGGGCAAGGCGGGGCAACGGGTGTGCTTGGAGGTCGAAGCCCAGCGGCTGGGTGGCAAGCTGCGCCCGGTAGTGCATCTGTACAATGCGCGCCGCCGGCAGTTGGCGTGGGCCTGGACAACCCCCATGCTGGCGGGCGACGCCCGCCTCGAAGCGGTGCTGCCTGAAGACGGAACGTACATCATCGCCGTGCACGACGCCGAATATGCCGGCGCTGCTCCAGGGCACTTTCGGTTGAAGGTCGGAGAATGGTCGTGGGTCGACCAGGTCTTTCCACCGGTTGTCGGCCCCGGCGAGCGGCAGTCGCTTGAATTGCTGGGCAGCGCTGCCGCCGCGCGGCTGGACCTTCCTCCCTTGGCGATCGCCGGCAGCGTTCCGTTGGCATTGCCCGCTGGTTCGTTATGGAGCGGCCCGCGGCCGTTCGTCGAGGTTTCGGCGCTGCCGGTCGTGCTCGAACAATCGTTGCCGCCCAACGCCACACAGGAATTGCCGGGGGCGCCGATCGCGGTTTGTGGCAAACTGTCGACGGCATTCGAAGAAGACAGGTACCGGTTGCCGGTCGTGGCTGGCACGCCATTGCGGCTGGACCTGTTTGCTGAGCGGTTGGGCTCGCCGCTCGACGCGGCATTGATCGTGCGCAACGAGCAGGGGGGCGTGCTGGCCCGCGGAGAAGACGGCCCGAATACGCCCGACCCGGTGCTGGATTTTACCGTGCCTGCGCAGGTCGGGGCGATTGTCGTCGGCGTGGCCGACGCGCTGGGCCGGGGCGGCCCGCGTGGAATTTATCGGCTGACTGTCGCGTCCCGACCGCTGGCCGAAGCGTCGGCCGATTTCGAATTGTCGACACCCACGCCGCGGGTTTCGCTGCCTGTCGGCGGGCGGCGCGTCGTGCCTGTCTGGCTGAGGCGGCTGGGCCAGGCGGGCGCGGTCGAAATCGCAGCGGCCGGCTTGCCGGCAGGCGCTCAATTGACGAATGCCGTCGTTCCCGCCGAGGGCGAGGGCACGCTCGTCGTGGTCGAACAGGGGGCCGGAGGCGGGGCCGCAGTGACGACGTGGAGTGGTCGTTCAGACCTGGGCCTGGTGCGCCCGGTCGTGGTCGAGCGGCACCCCATGGAGCGTGTGCAGCCTTGGCTGGCGTGGGAAATCGCGCTGGCGACGACGACCGCCGCTGC
>JAJXXL010000207.1 GCA_021781115.1 Planctomycetota bacterium | reverse complement strand
TAGCCGACCCGGAACCTGCTTAAAAGGCAAACCCGAAGAACCTTCAATTTCAATGGCCGGTGCGATTGTCGCCCTCTTCCAAACGCTTAGAACCGAACACTGAAAACTGAACTCTGCCCAAATCTCAACCAGGCCCCCCATGCGCATCCTGCTCTGCCTGCTTTCCCAGCAGCATGTTCCGAACCTGTTGGCCGTGCACCATTTTCAACCCGATCAACTGGTGCTCATCGAATCCGCGGGGATGCGCCGTGAAAACCGTGCGGCGCAATTCCTCGCGGCACTCGGCGCCGGGGGCCGCGAATTCACCGAAGGCGTCAACGCGCATGTCGAATTGTTGGAACACGAAGATTCGCTGGCCGATGTGCAGGCCGCCGTCAAGGCGGCCTACAAGCGGTTCCCTTCAGACGAATGGGTCGTCAACGTCACCGGGGGCACCAAGCCGATGTCGATCGGCACGTTTGAGTTTTTTCGAAACTTGGGCGAGTCGCTGGTGTATGTCAATCTGGCGAAGCCGAACCATTTTCTGTGGCTCGACAGCGACCGCGCTGAAATCTGCGTTTACCGGCCCTCGATCAAAGAGTGGCTGCTGGGGTACGGCTTTCAATTCCAGAAGACTGAAAACGCCTTGGCTAACGCTGAAAACCGCGCACGCGGCCTGTGGAACTGCGCCCGCACGATCGCCGCCCACGCCGAACCGGTCGATCTGGTTGTTTGGGATGACGAGGAGCGCAAGGACGCACGCACCAAAACGACCGACGGCTTGACCTCCAGTCACTGTGCCGGCGGTCTGCGACACCACGAATTGCGGCAAGCGGTTGCCGCGGCGTTCGACCTGCGCGAGGCCGACGGCGGCCTGACCGGCAGGATCGACAAATATGCGGGCCGGTTTCTGTCCGGCGAGTGGCTCGAAGTCTTCTTCTGGGGCCTGCTCGACCAGCATCAGGCAGCGCTCGCCATCTGGGACGTGCACCTGGGCATCGAAGTCATGAGTGGCGGCGAAGTGCCCAATGAACTCGACGTAACCTTCATGCATAACCATAACCTCAATGCCATCGAGTGCAAATCGGGCAGCCAGGAAAACGACGCCAATACTGATGTCTTGTACAAGGTCGAGGCGGTCATGCAGCAGTTCAAGGCGGTCCGCGTGCGCAAGCTTCTCGCCACGACATCTGCCGACGTGTTCGTGGCCGGCACCGAACAGCGCAAGCCAGCGCTCGACCGCCGCGCGAAAATCTACCAGTGCGAGTTGATCACCTACCCGCAGATTCGAACTCTGGCCGCTGCGGCCGATTCGCCCGATGAAATCCGCCGCATCATGGGACTGCACCAATGACCGCCTCGACGCTGATTTCGACGGTTGGCACGAGCCTGTTTTTTCCGAACCTCGCGCACCTGAAGCCCGACGACGACCAACCGGCGCGGGCCACGCTGGCCGCCGCGTATGCGGCCGGCGATTTGAATGAAATCGCGCGGGGGCTGGCGGCGTTCCCGCCGCACGACCGCCTCTGCGGAGCCGAAATCAATTCCATTGCCGCGCTGCGAAAAAAAGGCTGCATCACCCCGGGTTGCAATCTGTTCTTCTGCCATTCGGCCACCGACGACGGCCGCGCCATTGGGCGAATTTTGCAGGGATTTCATCAGGCTCTCGGGCACCCCGTCGTCGAATTGAGGGAAATTGGCGGTTTGCAAGACGCCGACCCACGCCTCTTTCGAACCCACGGCTTGCGAAATCTCGCCAAGGAAATCTGTGCCGTTGTCCGCGCTTACGGGCCGGATCAGTCTGCCATAAACGCCACCGGCGGTTACAAGGCGCAAATTGCCATTTCGGTGCTGATGGGTCAGGCAATCAATGTGCCCGTGTACTACAAACACGAACGCTTCGACGAGATTATTTCCTTTCCCCCCATGCCGGTCGCGCTCGACTTTGAAGTCTGGATGCAGGCCAGCGGCATGTTGTTCGACCTGGCCAAAACCAGCGACCTGGTTCCCGCTGAAGACTACGCAAGCGACTGGAACGAAAAGCTCGAAAGCCTCGTCGAACGCACGCGAATCGACGGCCGCGAATACATTGAGCTGTCGGCGGCGGGCCAGATTTTTCATGAAACATTTCGCGAACGGTTTCGCTCGACGCGCGACGCCGTGCTGCCCCCCCCGGCTCAGCCCGGCTGGAAGCGGGATCCTCGCTGGGAAGCGAGCGGCCACATGCATGATCACCCCGAAGTGATGCGGCTGATGAACGACCTGACCGGGCAGGTGCCCCAGGTCATCCATTGCGCCACCTGGTACTTCCACCCTGATCTGCCTGAACGCCCGCGTTTTCGCCGCGGGAGCCGCGGCCTCGAAGGCATCGCTTCCAATGGCACGTACTGCGTCAAGTTTCGCGTCGAATCCACTGCGACCACCGAGGGTCAAATGAGCGCGCTCGTCGCCGCGCTCAATGAATGGATGGCGGCCCGCTGAACCGCCGCCGTCAAACTTGATCACCGCATGGAATCAACACGCTTTGTCCGGCCCACGCGCCCCGCCTGCGGCATGCGGCGCCTTTTGAGACAGGCCCCATGAACTCCTCGTTCTCACTCCAGTTGCTTGCGCTTCTCGCCCACATTCGCATCCTTCCCCGACGAATGCGGCTCGACACGCCCGGCGTCGAGGCCACCGTGCCCATGTTGCGCGGCACCTGGGGGGCGGCGCTGCACGACCTTGACCCGGCAGCGTATGCCTCGGTGTTTCATCCCGCCGACGGCTCAAACGGCGATTCGCCCGGCTACATCCTGCGCCCCGCGCCGCGCGACCCGGCCTTCGCGCCCGCGGTCGAATGGATCCTGATTGGCGACGCCATCGCACGCGATGCCTCCCTCCGCCGCGCCTGGGACGTCGCCTCGGGCATGGGCCTTGGCCCGGCGCGGCGGCGGTTTCAAATCTGCCAGGCCCTGGTTCTCAACCCCGATGAATCGCCGGCCGCCTGTGCCGATGCCTG
>JAJXXL010000042.1 GCA_021781115.1 Planctomycetota bacterium | reverse complement strand
GCCGGGGTGCGGATCCCAGGTTTCGAGCTGACTTGGCCCGCCGGCCAGCCAGAGCGTCATCAGTGATTTCGGGCGTTCACCGCCGCGGCGACTTGCGGCCCGCAGGTCGAGCGGGGGCAGCGCGAAAGTCAAACCCAACCCCGCCGCGATTCGCAATACGTTGCGACGGCTGATGTCAGACGCATTCAATGGTTCCATGAGAACTCCGTCGAATTGAACAAGGTCCAGAACAGGTCTTCGGCGACCTGACGGCGTTCCGGTCCGCTTTTTCCGGCAAGCTGCGGGGCGAAATGGGCGAGTTCGACCGCAGATGGCCGACGGGTCAGGCAAACGAGAAACGTGGTTTCGACACAGGCCTCGTCGGTGGGAGCGATGGCGGCAATTCGCGCCAGCGCCGAAAACGGCCCCGACTCGGCGGCATCGCAGGCGAGCTTGCCGTTCATCAACAACAGCCGCTGCGGTATCGTTTCGCCGCGCTCTTCCAACTCGTTTTCGCCGGGGTCGCCGTATTCCTTGACGAACTGGCCTTCCTGCAACAGCCGCACCGTGCGAAACAAGACGTGCGAATTCTGGTCGGCGGTTTGCACCGAGGTGCTTTGCACGATCGAGCCGATGACCTGCTCGGGCCGCAATCGCACCAGCGGAAACACGGCCCATTGGGCGCGGGCTGCGTCGTCGTGAGGCGGGCCGTCGAGTGCACCGCCTGCCGCAGCCGACGCCGAATCAAGGCGAAACGGACGCGATGCGGCAATGATCAGAATCAGCCGCTTCAGGTCGCAACCGTGCTCGCGAAAATCATGCCCCAACAAGTCGAGCACATCGCGATTTTCAGGCGAGGGGGGGTCGGGCAGGTCATCAACCGGCGCATGCCACGGCTGGCCGAACAGCAGCCCCCACACGCGATTGACGATCGCGCGTTCAAAACGCCGATTTTCAGGATGGGTGATCCAGGCGGCAAGTCGCGTGCGGCGAGTTCCCTTTGGCGGAAGCCATTCGGAGTGAAACGGCACCCCTTCGGCGACCGTGTGTTTAACCAGCGTTTTACGGTCTTCGACTTCGTATTCGATAGGGGTTCCGTCGAATTTTTTCGACTTGTCTTCAATGCCGCCAAATACCCCCGGCTGGACCTGCCCGTAAAATGCGGCCAGCCCTTCGAACTCGCGCTGCTTCCAATGTTCAAACGGGTGGTCGTGGCACTGCGCACAGTCGATTCGCTGCCCGAGGAACGCGCGCACGTTTTTGCCGGTGAGCTTATTCTCATCGACATCGCCCTCATTGACTGCCGCGGTGACGAAATTGGTAGCCGGCCGGTCGGTCCACAGGCCCCGTTCCGAAATCATCGTGCGCACAATCTGATCGTAGGGTGTGTTCTTGTGCAGTTCTTCGCGGAGCCATTGATTGAACCGGTCGCGGCGAAATATGACGAACTGGCCCCCCTCAGCGCCGATGAAGGCACGAGACAGCCGCTGCGCGAAGTAATCTTCAAACCGCTTGTCGGCGAGAAGGCGCCGCGCCCATTGCAACAGCCGATCGGGTTGGGCATCGTGCTCGAAAGCCCGGATCTCTTCCAACGAAGGGTGGGCCCCCACCAATGCCAGCGACAACCGCCGCAGCACCTGTAAATCCGCCGCAGGCGGCGCAGTGGTGATCTGTTCGCGGCGCCAATTCCGTTCGAACTCGGCATCGAGTTCGACGATGGCACGGGTCAGGTCTTCCGAAACCGGCCCGGCGACTGTACTGGATGAGGTCGAAACGGGTGAACGCGCGGCCCGCGCCGCCACGGCAACAACTGCCAACACGACAACAACCGGGATTGTCCGTGAAAGTTTCTGCCGCAGGTTCATCAGGCTAACCCCTGGGCTATGAATTCATGCCGATATGCTGCAACGCTTTGCATTCGCCGCGTCGACCGACTGCAAACTGCGGCCCGCTGACCGGCAGCGGTCTTTATGACACCCGAACTGGTCGCAAACACCACGGAGGGCACCTGCGTCAAAGGAACGATTTCCTGCGAGCCGCCCGGTAGCCATCGCTGGAGTGTACGCGGGCAACTGCAGGTAACGGAAACGGTGTTCATGAAATCGGTAATCCAACGCTTGTGAGCGCAGGCCGGAACGGTCGCACTGCTGATTTTACCCGATCAGCCACGCGAGCGTTTCATTTTTTGAAACATCTTCGGCAATATCGGGGTATACTAAGCCCCATGTCGGTACGGCCTTCAGTCGGATTTGGCTGAAAGTGCCCCCGATTTTTCGCTGCTTCGCACGTCTGAGGACGCCATGGCAACCGGCTTTGAACGTCAATCGCACGATGATTGCGCAACGCCCCGTCCGCCGGGGTTGCCCGAATCGACGCTGGAGCTGTCGCCTGCCGCGACAGAGCCGGTGCATTTCCGTGACGTTGGTCGCCTGCGCCGCGCCGGCACCAAACTGGCGTGGGGTTGCGCGTGGTGCATCCGAACAATGTTTGGAATTGCCAGCCTGATTCTGCTTTTGGCGCTGTTGGCGGCTATTCCCCTGATCAATTTTTTTGTACTGGGGTATCTGCTCGACGTCGAAGGCCGCGTGGCGCGCTCGGGCCGGCTGCGCGATGCCTTTCCGCTGATCGACCTCGCGCCCCGGCTGGGGTCGATCGCCCTGGGCTTTTGGCTGTGGCTGTGGCCACTGCGGTTGTTGTCGAACGTGGCGACTGACGCGGCAATCATCGCACCGGGCGGCAACGCGGCGATGGCCATGAACCTGCTCAGGCAGGCGGCGGCCATTGGCGTGGCGGCGCACTTGTGCCTGGCGCTGGCTCGGGGTGGCGGCCTGGGGTGTTTCTTCCGCCCGATCAAGAATGCCCGCTGGCTCGCGGCACAATGGCGCTCCGGCGCGTATTGGGAACATGCCGAGCGTCACGTGCGCGACTTTGTGCGGGCGCTGCGGATCCGGCATCATCTCTGGCTGGGGGTTCGCGGGTTTGCGGGCGCGATGTGCTGGCTCGTCGTTCCCACGGCGTTGCTGGCCTCGTCCGACAAAACTGAGGGGGCGTCGATCATTGTCACGGTCATTGGCGGGGTGCTGCTGGTGATCGTGCTCAGTTGGGTTCCCTTTTTACAGGCGCACTTTGCGGCTGAAAACCGGTTTGCCGCACATTTTCAACTGCGGGCCGTTCGGCAGCTCTACAAAAATGCCCCGTTCTCCTGGCTGTTCACGTTGTTGATCACGTTAACCCTGGCGCTGCCGATGTACTTCTTCAAGATCGCTTTGCCCCCGCAGGACGCGATGTGGCTGGAAACGCTGGTGTTCATCGTCATGATTTACCCGGTGAAGGTGGCGACCGGTTGGGCGTACCACCGCGCTGCGGTCCGCGAAAAGCGGGCATTTTTCGGGTTCCGTTGGCTGTCGCGGCTGGTCATGGCCCCCTTGCTCGTGCTGTTCGTGTTCCTGCTGTTCTTCACCCAGTTCATCGGCGAGCACGGCAAGGGCGTACTGTTCGAGCACCACGTTTTTCTGCTGCCAGCCCCATTTTAGACCCAATGGGCAAGCTACATGTTTGTCTTGGCGTCGCTGGCGTCGCCCAAGACCCCTGCAAGCGCCCGCTGGATTTCCTGGTCGTCAGCGTGGTCGTGGGTGTAGACACGGCAAATCGAAAAACTGAGCGGCAGCGTGCGGAACAGTTCGTAGTCGGTCAATTCGCGGGGCTCGCCTTCGGCCGGGTCGAACACGAAATTCTGCCCCCCCGCGGGCAGCCGCGTGCTCGGCCGGTGGTAGTGTCGCGCCACGTCAATTTTCAATGGAATCTTGCGGATCTGGGACGGCAGCTTTTTGCGCAGCCGGCGGGCCACGACTTCCGGTTCTGAAAAAATGCTGGTCTGTTCTGACGACCCCGAGTGAAAGTACACCGTCTTCTCCGCAGCCATTTTCCAGAGCATGTTGCGAGACAGAATGTCGCGCCACCGCAGCCCGATTTCACGGCGGTGCGGGTCGTCGCCGGTTGTCCAGCGCTGCACATCGACCAGAAACGACGCCTCCGTGAATTGCCGGTACAATTCCAGGTGCTCCAGGGGGTTGCCAGGAAACAGGTGCGGCATCGTTTCGGGAAACAGTTCCTCAAGCGCCACGTCGAGCGCCCGCACCGTGCGATGAAAATAGATCGTGCGAAACAGGTGCGCACGGACTTCAATGAAATGAATCAGCGCGGGCAGGCCCCGGGCGTGAATTGTTAACCCCTGGGGCGTGAAAAAACTGTAATGCAGCAGGCGCGGCAGGTCGAATGCCTTGGTGTTGTAACCCGACATGTACGCATCACGCAGCACGAAATCCATGTTGTCGACCGTGTAAATCCCGCTGAACAGGCTGCGGAGTTTGACGAGCCAATCGGGGTGACCGTCGCGCACAGTCGAATCGCCAACGGCGCCAGGTTTATGAGCCGGGCGGCGAATCAGCCAGCCGATTTGCGCCGGGTCGAGTTCTTCGAGCGGCCCGAGTTTGCCGCGCGGGTTGCGACGGACGTTGCGAATCAGGTCGGCCAGTTCGCCGGTAATGATGGCCGTCCCCAGGTCTTCATGGGTGATGTCGAACTGGTCGAGGTAATGGTCGTCGAAGAAATGCCCAAACGGACCGTGGCCCACGTCGTGCAATAACCCCGCCAGCCGAACGAGGCTTTCGACGTAGCTTCGCGACGGAACGTCGCCACAGGATTGCCGCAGTGAATCATACCAGTTTTCGACCGCCAGCGATGCCAGGTGCATCACGCCCAGCACATGCTGAAAGCGGGTGTGCTCGGCTGAGGGAAAAACCCACCAGGCGGTTTGCAGTTGATGAATCTGCCGCAGTCGCTGCACCCACGGATGATCGATGATTTCCTGCTCGGAGACCTCGCCCCGGGGCAGGCCGGCACGCGCCACGAACGGAATGTATCCGTGGATCGGGTCATGCGAGAGGCTTTCCGTTGCGAAATCGCGAATCATAAAACGATCGACCTCCCCACACGCAGCAGGCCGACGGTATCAACACCGGCTGGTCAATGTGCTCGACCCGCCGACCTGCGCCCCGGTCGAGTGCCCACAACTCTGGCAATGCGGGGCGCGTCTGCCAGCACATGCCGGCGCAGATCCGTCAAGACGTGCGCCGCAATGGCGGCCGACGCTTCATGCACGAACCCGCCACCGACGAACGGCGCAGCGCTTTGATGCAACGTACCAGCGACGTGCTACGCGCCGGTGGGCGCCGCCGCCGGTTCCCGATCAGCCAAAGGCTCTTTGATCGGTTGGATGAAGTACGTCCGCTTGTGTTTCACGGCGAGTTCGGCGGCGCGGGCATCGGCCGCATCGCGCTCAGCGTAAGGAAAGCGGCCTTCTTCCTTCAGACTGCTGCTGAACACGCCCCACAACAAGCGGCGGCGCACAATGGCCTTGGTTTTTGTGCGTTTGGCCTTCACGGCGGGCTTCTTCTTGGCCGCGGCCTTCTTCTTGGCGGGGGTTTCGGTCGCGTCGGTTCCTGCTGCTTCAGCCGCTTCGGCCTGTTTTCGCAACTCCAGACGATTCTTCGGTTTGCCAGCCATAATTCAGATTTCTTTCCTGCGATTTACACAAGCGAAAACGTGATTCCAAAACTCATTCGTACCAAAATACCGGCATTTTGGGAAGTTCGCCCACCGCGCCCCCGACCCGCTGTCGGCCGCATCGTCGTGCGCGCGACTGGTTTACCACGACTGGCCATTCGCCAGTGCGAACGGCAACCGGCGTTTTCGATGTCGCGATCAAACGTGCGGTGCGACGGGGGGCGAACTGGAGACCGCTTCGTTTTTCAGCGAGTCGATCAGGGGAAAAACCTCATCCAGGCTGTCTTTAAACAGGTCGCCGATCAGCAGGTCGGTCAGATGCCCTTTGTATTGCGGGTACCGCCGCACGAATCGCCCGAAGCTGAAACCGTCATAGAATTCACACACCAGCCGCCGCATTCGATCCATGCCACGCTTGAATTCGGCCTCCCAGCGGCCGAGTTGAGCGGCCGAAAGGTCGCCGATCTTCAAACCTTCGGCGACCGCGTCGGCGGCCATCTGGCCGGATTTGAGCGCCAGCAACACGCCTGAAGAATACAACGGGTCGAGAAACCCGAATGCGTCACCCACGAGCACCCAGCCATCGCCCGCGGCCTGTTTCGATCGGTACGAATACTCCTTGGCGGCATAAAATGGCGCGGCTTGCCGCCCGACCGCCACGCGCTGCCTGACGGCGGGGCAGCGATCGAGCTCTTCGGCGTAAATCTGAGCGTGGTCTTTGGTGGCACGGTCGCCCTTGAACAGGTAATCGTAGGCGGCGACGACCCCCACGCTGACAACGTTGTTGTGCTGCGGAATGTACCAGAACCAGCCGGCTTTGCCCTGGGTCTGCAAGACGATCGTGGCGCCTTCGTCGCGGCCCGTGTCGCGGTAGGCCCCCTCGAAATAGGTCCACAGTGCGGCCTTTTTCAAGACGGGATCCCACTCGCGGAGCTGCAGGCGGCTCATGATCATCGAGCTTTGCCCGCTGGCATCGACGATGACGTCGGCGAATTCATCGCGTTCGACGCCCGATTCGTCCTGCAATCGCACGCCAATCGCCCGGCTGCCGTCGAACAGCACTTCCAGCACGCGCACGCCCTCATGCACGCGCACCCCGTGTTCGCGGGCATTGTCGAGCATCAGCAGGTCAAACTCGGCCCGCACCACCTGCCAGGTCTGCGAGCTTTCATGGGGCTTGTGCTCGACGAAATAGAACGGTTCAGACAGCCGCCCGCTTTGGCCGACGAACTGCACGCTGTATTTTTTGACGTTGGGGCTGGCCCGCATCTTGTCGAGCATGTTCAGCCGCTTGAGCACCCAGTAGGTTTCCGGAATCAGCGATTCGCCGATGTGAAATCGTGGAAAATGCTCGCGTTCGAACAACACGACCTCGCAACCGTGCTGGGCCAGCAACGTCGCCGCCGTCGCCCCCGCCGGCCCGCCGCCAATGACAATCACCCGCCCCGATTGCCCGGTGCTCTCCGCCATGGGAATCTCCTCGCCAGAACGTACCGACTTCGCCTTGCGCCCGCCATGATTATAGTTGTTTGGACAACTATCGTCAACACAAGCGAGGGCTCTCTACCGCATTCCCAGCGTTCTGCCGCAGCCCGATCGACGCCCGCCAATCGCCTTGGGCCTCAACCGACGGGCTCGGTTTGCAGTTTTTCGGCCAGCTTGGCAAACAGTTCGTACAGCAGGTTCAGCGATTGCCGTGCCTCAGTTTCTGAAATGACCAGCGGCGGGCTGATGCGAATCACATTGCCCGCCAAGGGGCCGAGCAGGTGAATGCCGTCGCCCAGCGGGTCGCCCAGGTAGGCGGTTTCGACACAGGCAATCGCCGTTTGCTGGCTCGACAATTCGCCACACGCGGCACACTCAATGCCAAACACCATTCCCTCGCCGCGAACTCTGGCAACGAGGCCCGTTTCCTTGAGACGGTTCAAGCCCTCAAAAAAGTGGGGCGTCATGCGGCGGGTGTGTTCAAGGACGTCGGTCGATTCGAATTCATCGAGCGTCGCCAGCACGGCAGCACAGCCCAGGGGGTTTGCGCTCCAGGTGTCAGACGCTTCGCCATAGTTCAGACTGGCCATGACGTCGGCCCGCCCCACAACGGCCGAAACGGGCACACCGTTGCCCAGGCCCTTGCCCAGCACCACGAAATCGGGTTCGACACCACAGCTTTCGAAGGCAAACATCCGCCCGGTTCGGCCAAAATTGGCCTGCACTTCGTCGAGGATCAGCAAAATGTCGTGCTCGCGGCAGAATGATTCCAGCAATTGAATGTACGCCGCCGGGGGGTGGTAGCTGCCGCCGCCGCCCAGGTAAGGCTCGGTGATCAGGCAGTTCAACCGGTTCCCGTGCGTGTGCCAGAGTTGCGTCAGTTCCGCGCGATACCGATCAAGGTCAATTTCGTACTGACCGCGCGTGAAATCGTCGACCTCGCGCATCGGAAATTCGATGAACACCACGCGCGGGTCGCGGTGAGGATCGCTTTCTGACCCCGTCACGGCGCCGGCCAACCCCTTTTTGCCGTGAAAACCGAACCGCGTCGCGATGATCATGTCGCGGCGGTCGTCGCGATGCAGGCAAGCCCACAGCGCCTTTTGCACCGCCTCTGACCCTGAAGCGGCCCACATCACCGCATTCAGTCGCGCTCCACCGGGCCATGACCGGGCGTTGGCCAGCAAGCGTTCGATCGCCTGCGCTTCGATGGGCGTAATGGCATTGTAGGCCGTCAACGCTACGGCCGGAAAAAACTCGCCCGCGGGGGCAAGTTGCCCGTCATTCAAAATGTCGCGGCCCCAGCCCATGTAACCGGCCAGTCGCTGCATCCAGCGGCGGGGGTTGTGCCCCAGATTGGCCACGAGCACCCCTGAGCTGTAGTCGTACAACCGCCGGCCTTCGGGCGTCCAGTGGAATACGCCCGCCGAACGCGCCAGGACGAGTTGGCTGGGCGTGAAGGTGCGCAGGGCGTGCGGCTCACTGCGGGCGATCGTCAGCCGCACCGCGTTCGAGAGGTCTTCATCGGCAAACTGAATCGGATCAGGCATAGAGCGCGGTCGGCAGGAGAAATCGGGAAATCCGGGCGATCAGGGCAGCGGTTCAATGTGAACACCCATTGGAAACGTCACCGGGTGCAGGGCGAAATGATCGACGCCAAACCCCTTGATCTGGTCGCGTTTGAGTTCGGCGACCTCTTTTGAGCCACTCCACACAATCGCGCGGCCCTGCTCGTGAATTTGCAGCGCCATGCGAAACGCCTGCACGCGGTTGTGACCGCAGATCCGGCACAGGGCCTGCACGACGTATTCAAACGTATGCAAATCGTCGTTCAGCATGACGACCGCAAAAGGTGGCAGCAGCCGGGGCCGCGCGTCAGTCGCCGGGCGGGCAGTCGTGGCGGCCAAAACGGGTTCTTCGACCGGTGCTTGAAATTCGTTCATGGTTGCCTCCAGCAGAAATCATCAGACCTGCGGCCCATACAACACCTCAGGCTCAGCCTTGCCAGGCCTGTACAGCACAAGCCCTCCGCGAGAATCATTCACGCGCACGACGCAGTCGGGTTCGCCTCCCGCATGGCGGTTCAAAATGGCTTCAAGTGCCGCGACGGCTGCCACGGTTTGTCTGTCAGACCTGACATCATTGTAGGCCAACTGGTTCATGGCTGCCAAGCGAGCTTCACGTTCGCCCGGCGGACCGCCGAATTCGACGAACGCCGCCTCGCGGGCAAACTGTTCGAGCGTTTCGATGCCATACCCGCGCCGCGTTCGCTCGCCCCAGGGTTCGAGAAACCGGGCATTGTAATGATTGTTGAGGGTGATTTTCAGATCACCCGGGGTGTGCTCCTCGACAGTGCATTCGACGCCACGTTTGCGGGAATGGGCATTCCACACCCCATTGTCGAAGCGGAATTGCACCTCCTGCTCGACGTAACCCGGGAAATTATCGGGCGTGACCCACGACGTATGAATATCGAACGCCGCATCGCGGCCCGAAGCAAACTCGTAAATCAATCGCAGTTGAACGCTGTCCCACGTTGTGCCCCCGGGCGTGCCGACCAACCCCCGCTGCCCGGTCGCTGTTACGGTTTTCAACCGCCCTCCAAACGTGAAGTCGATCAACTTGATGTAATGCACGGCGACATATGTGCCGGGGTTGCGGCCCTCTATCCATTCAGAAAACTGCCCGCCCGAAATGCTTTTCGGTTCGAGCAATGAGCAATAGCCGTGATTGACGTGCGACAGCACGTTGTCGGCCACGAACGTGCGCAACTTTTTATGATCGGGGTCAAGCAGCTTATGATACACGACTTTCGCCAGCACCCCCTGCCGGCTGGCGAGCTCGCATAATGCATCCAGTTCGGGCAGCGACAACACCGACGGCTTTTCGACGAGCAAATGCACACCGGCGGCGAGCACCTGCTGCGCCGCCGCAAAATGCCGGTCGTCGGGCGTGGCCACACACACGAAATCCAGCCGCTGCCGGGCCAGCATGTTCGCCACAGCCGCATCGCCGGTGAAACTTTCAAACGGTCCAATGCGGTCCTGGGCGCTCGCCCGAAACTGGTCGGCCCGGGTGCCCGTGCGGGTTGCCGCCGCAGCCAGCGTGACCGAAACTTCACCGAATCGCGGGTCATGCAGGCCCGCGGCGTGCAGGTGCTCGAAAAACGGGCGGTACGTCTCCTCGAAGATCATCCCCATGCCGACCATGCCGGCCCGTAACTGCCGCATTGACGCCTCGCGTTGCATGTACGTCTTGCTCCTCAAGCGGCCGCGCACACCCTGAACACCGCCGACACTGCTGCGCAACCCCACCCGGCCTGCCTGCCGCAACGCGTCGTGTACAATGCGGCACGCCAGCGGCGGCATTGGTCGAGCCACCGCCGGGCGTGCGCAGTACCGACCGACGCTCAATCAGGTAAAATTTGTCAGGTACGGCAGGCGTTGGGCGGTTTGGCGAATTTCGGTTTCGGCCTCGACAAGTTGGCCCAGAAAATCCCAGTTGCCGGTGACAAGCGAGCGCCGCGCGCCATCCTGCATGGTGCATGTCACCGTCAGGTCGCCGCACCGGATGACGCTTTGAACCAAGTCAACCGCCAGCGGCCTGGCCGGTTCAGCCAACACGGCGGCAGCGAGCTTCTTCAGGTCGGCCGGCGCGGCGCAGACCGCGGGTACGCCGTTGGCTGTACAGTTGCCGAAAAAGATTTCGGCGAACGATTCACCCACGATCGCCTGAATTCCCCAGCGAATCAGAGCCTGGGGCGCGTGCTCGCGCGACGAACCACAGCCGAAGTTGCGGCCCGTAATCAGAACCTTCGCCCCCTGAAACCGGGGGTCGTCGAACGGGTGGTCGGGCGATTGCTTGCGATCGTCTTCAAAAACGTGGTCGCCCAGCCCTTCGAACGTAACGCACCGGAGGTAACGGGCGGGAATGATACGGTCGGTGTCAATATCGTCGATCAGCAGGGGCAGGCCGCGGCCCGCCACGATTTCAATCTTTTGCATAGAACCGTTTCTCTTTCCAAATCAACCGTCTGTTTCGCGAGTGGGCCAAACAAATTCATCGCGGGGCAATTTCGGAGTCCAAACGTACCGGGTCGCAATGCATTTCCAGAATCATACCAAACCGCGGCGATGAATTCCTGACCCGACTTCGCCAACAATTCGTCGACTCGGCCTGATGTCGCGAACGCGCCGTGTTTCGCCAAAGTTTCAGCCATGTGCCGGCGCGCTTGAGAACCGTTGGTCGGTAGGTCTCGCGGTGCAGGAACTCCCGGTCGATGTCCCTTGAGCAGCAATCGCCAGGCATCATATCACCGAGTTCCATCGGCAGGAAATCCAGGCAGGTCGGGCACACTGGCTTCTGGCTTACTGGCTTCCAGCGGGCGGCAGCTCCAGCCGCACTTTGAAACAGCCCTCGTTTTTCCCAAAGCCTCGCTCACGGATTTGGGAGAAGAGCCTGACGTTGTACCAACGGCATCTTCCGTCTTCCTGGGCCAAGCTCTTCGGCAGCGACATCCCGGTGACACGCGCAACGCCAAACGAGATGCCCCCCCGCTGCGTCAGCCGATTTATAACCCCTTGTCAAATCACAGGTTAATCCATGACGATGCGTCAAACCCTGATGCCCCCCCGTCAGCCACCGGCCCCACATCGACAACTGGGAACTGGCAACCGACAACTGACCCCGCCGCCTGACGCACACAACACCAGACGCAATCGATCCCGCTGCGTCAGCCGCTTTCCAACCCCTTGTCAACTCGCCGGTTAAGTCCTGACGATGCCCTGACGCGACCGGCCCGGTCCCACGGAAACCTGAAAACTGAAAACCCCTCCCCCCCGCTTCGCCTCCTCTGTGACCTCGGCGATCTCCGCGACGCCCTCCCGCGACGCCCGCGTCGCGCCGTCCCCCACACGAAATCTCGCGTCGTTGACACCCCGCTGCGTCAGCCGCTTTCCAACCCCTTGTCAAATCTCCGGTTAAGTCCTGACGATACCCTGACGCGACCAGCCAGCCACCACCCCGAACCGACAACTGAGACCGTGCCTCGGGAGAGCGCGATTTGATCATCGGCCCCTCCCCGGCTCATTATTC
>JAJXXL010000468.1 GCA_021781115.1 Planctomycetota bacterium | reverse complement strand
GCTCGACAGCTTTGCGGCGGGGTTCGACCGGCTGGTCGGGCTGGCCCCGCAGGAAATTCAGGTGGGCATGCTGAAGCGGCTGCGGGGGGCGCCGCTGGCACGGCACGACGCGGCCTGGAACATGGTCTACAGCCCGGCGCCGCCGTATGAAATCCTGCAAACGCGGCTGATCGCCTTCAGCGCGATGCAGCGGTTGCGGCGGTTCTCCCGCTATTGGGATCTGGTTGCCAACAGCGGCAATTTTCTCGAATCGACGCCGCTGATCTGGCAAGGGGCCTCGCCCGCGGCCCGATTTCTCGACTTCAGCGACTGGCTGTACGCGGCGTCGGGGCAAACGCACGGCATTTCGCTGAAGCGGCTGGCCGAACTGCTGTTTCAATATCTGACAGCGCGGGCCGGCTGCGACGAACTGCAGGCCGCCCGGGCCGTGTGGTGCGACTACCGCCGGGGCGGCCGCAGCGACCACCCCCCGTTTTTGCGGCGGTTTGGGCTGGAAGAGTTGGCGGGGCCATTTCCGGTGCGGCAGGGGCCGTCGCGGCAGGCACGGCACGCGGGGCGGGCTGCCGGGCCGGGGGCGTAACGCGGCTCGGGCGGTGGGGACGGGCGGGCCGCGGCCGAAGGAACGATTCGCGCCGCAATCCACAAAATATATTTTTTGACAAAATATAGTTGACTCACTGATTGTCGCCGCGTAAAAATCAGTGTGTGCATTGCACCGCCAGGCAGGGGCCGACGAATGGCCCAGGGCGGTGCCAGAGGCGGCTCGCGATTTCCGGCATGGGGCGGAGAAATCGGGCCAGGGCGCCGCCGGGCCGTGTTTGCCGAGAGCCTTCTCTGCCGGTCCGCCGTCGCGGCAACTGTTCGGGCCGGCGGTACCGGTTTCGGCCCCGGGTCCATTTTTTCAGGAGGGCGGCGTCATGCCGAGCAAGTCGTTTCTGGCGAGCAAGACGGTGTGGTTCAACTTTGCGGCGGTGGTCGTCGCGGCGATCGTGAAGTCGGCGAACGACGGCGAATTTCCGCCGGCGTTTCAGGCCTACGCGCCGGCGGTGGTCACGGTGGGCAACATCATTCTGCGGTTCGTGACGCATCAGGCGATTCACGTCGCGTCACCGCGCTGACCTGCAGAGAGGGGGGGCCGTGCCGCCGCATTGTTCGGCACACCACGGCCCCCGCTCTGCACTGGCGGCGCCCGGTGGGCGTCAGTTTCCTACATCGGAGCGTGTCATGAAAACCCGCGTGATTTCAGGGCTGCTGGCTGCGGCGTGCGTTGCCCCCGCATGGGGCGCACCGCCCCGGGCCATTATCAACGGGCCGTCGGGGGGAATGCCCGGCGACATTCTGCTGCTGGATGCGGGGTTGTCGGAAGACGCCGCGCACTACGCCTGGAAGGTCCGGCCCGATTTGCCCAACCGCCGCACGATTCTGGTCACCGAGGGAGGCCGCAAGTGCCAGGTGGCGTCGCTGCCGGGCACCTACGTGCTGACGCTGGCCGTGTCGAACAAAGACGGCATTGACCTGACCGACTGGGTCGTGAAAGTTCCCGGCGAACCTGTCGCCCCACTGCCCGAGCCGCTGCCCCCGTCGCCGGCGCCGCCGCCCGCCCCGCCCACGCCGCCCGTGCCCGGCCCGCCCGAGCCGGCGTTTCCCGACGGGCAGTTCAAGATCTCGCAGGATGTGTATCGCTGGGGCGCGGCGGTCATTTCGCCGCGCCGGTCGGCCGAAGCCCGCGCACTGGCCGATGCGGCCGAAAGCACGGCGGCTGCCATTGCTGCCGGAACAATCAGCGGGCCTGCCGCGATCCTCAAGGCGCTGCTGGCAGCCAACAATCAGGCACTGGGCGGCAACGTCGCCGCGTGGCAAAGTTTTGGCGATCAATACAGCGCCCGACTCAAAGCGTTGTATGCCGGCGGGCGGCTGGCCAACAGTGCCGCGTGGAGCGGGCTGCTCCGCGAAACGGCCGCCGGTTTGCGGGCCTTGCCCTGACCGTGCCGGCGCGCCGCCGTGGCGGGCGAATTCGGCGGGCGGGCTGCGGGCGGGCCTTCGAGACCGATGCGTTCAGGAGAAATGATCATGCGCGAATGGATCAAGCAGCACGGCCGGCTGGCGTGGGCCACCGTGGCGGGCGTCTTGAGCCTGGTCACGGGGCTGGCGGTGCACGTGCACGTCAACGTCACGGTAAATGTCACGCCCGAACCGGCCCGGTTTGGCTGGGCAGGGCCGCACGTCGTGCGCGAGGCGGCCCCGATCATCGCCGCGATGCCACCGTTTGCGATCGACGGCGTTCAGCGTGACAACGCGCGGGCGAATGTGCGGTTATGGCAATTCGCCCGCGCGGTTCGCGGCGGGAGCGACTTGCCCACGTTCCGGCAGGAAATCGGCGATTGCGTCAGCATGGGCGCCGCGAACGCCGTGAATTACCTGGCCTGCACGCAAATCGCCCGCGATCGTCAGAACAGCGAGTTTCACCCGGCCTTTCAACCGTACATTTACGGCGTCAGCCGGCACCAGGTGGGGCACGACCGGCTCGGCCATACCGAAGGCTCGGTGGGAGCGTGGGCCGCCGAAGCGGTCAGGCAATTTGGCGTTCTGGCGGCCGACGCACCGGGCGTGCCGGGGTATTCAGGCGCGGTGGCATCGCAATGGGGGGCGGCGGGGCCGCCCGAACCGTTTGTCGAACAGGCCCGGCAGTTTCGCGTCGTCACCGTGGCCCCGGTCAAATCGGCCGACGACGTGCGCGATGCGGTGTGCAATGGATACCCCGTGACGATTGCGTCGAACTGGGGCGGGTTGATGCGGCCCCCGGTCGTCGATGGCCGATTGGTCAATCGGCGGGCTGAACGCTGGAACCATCAAATGTGCGTAATCGGCTACGACGGGCAAACCGGCCGCGAACCCTACTGGTACGTGCTCAATTCGTGGGGTCCCGGCGCTCACGGCGCGCCCCCGGATGATGCGGTGCCGGGCGGGTTCTGGCTCAGGCGCGGCGAC
>JAJXXL010000136.1 GCA_021781115.1 Planctomycetota bacterium | reverse complement strand
TCAGGATGACCGCCCAGAGCACGCCAGGCAGAGCCACGCGAACCGACTGGAGACGGTAGCCGCGGTTCGCGACGAGTTCGCCCAAGCTTTGAATCACCTCCGAATGGACGATTTTTTGAGTTTCGCTTGTGGGGTCGAACGACATGATCTTGTTTTCAAAATCCTCAAGAATCAGGTCGCCCACATCGAGAATCTCGCCCTGCCGATGCGCGGGCCATTCCTTCTCAATCACAACCTTCACATAGTTACGAAGCAGGTTTTCGGCCGCGCTTCGCAGCGGCGCGGGGTAGCCATCGAGGTCGCGGTACAGCGCCCCAAGTGAGTTCGCCTCCTGCGACGACTTGGAATCGGCATCGTTGAAGTTCTGCCACGTGCCGACGGCAATCAGCCCCAGCGTCAAGCAATACAGCACCCCCACGGCCGCAAAGTAGTAGTTCGTGATGTCATTGTACCTGCCCGACGCTTCGACAATGCGGCGTACCAGCGGGCGGGTCAGTTGCAGCCCGGCAAGTGAAACAATTGCAAAAAAGGCGACCAGCAAGACGAACAGCAGCCAATTCGGAATGTCGTAAATCCAGTACATTTCTTGATCGATTCAGGGTGCGGGGGGGCCAGGCGCCAGGGGGGGGAAGGCGGCAGCCGGCGCCGCAGCCCGAAACATAAGGTTTACATTTTCTGCGGATTCTCAACGTCGCCGCGCAAATTGTCAAGCAGGCAGAGACACCCGGCTTCCTGCTTTCCTCGTTCGCTGGGCCGTTCGACCAGTGCCTGCGGCGGTTTGGCGCGTTGCTGCCTGGTGCGGGCGATTCGGCCCGCCAATTCTGGCAGACAGTCGGGCCGTGGTTGAGGTCTGACCACAGAGCGGCGACAATCAGGATTTGAGCAGACGCACCCGCGGTTGTTATCATCAGCAGCACCGCGCGAGTCGCTGCCGGTCGATGATTCGTGAAGGGTCGATTTCCCCCGGGTAAAGACGAGGTTCGCATGGTCCGAAAGGTCACTCGGCGCCGGTTTCTCGAAAGCGGGGCCAGGGCGGGTATCGCGCTTGCGGCGGCGTGCCACCTGAAGGCGTCCGCAGCAGCCGCACCGACCTCGCCGAACGCGCGGTGGCGCATCGGCTGCATCGGCATGCGCTACCAGGGTTCGGTCATCACGCGCGAAGCATTGCCGTATGGCGACGTCGTGGCAATTTGCGACGTTGATCGGCACGTTCGCGAGCAGGCCCGCGCCAGCTTTGGCAGCACGGCGCAAATCTTCGAAAACTACCAGGACCTGCTCGACCGGCAAGACGTCGACGTCGTGCTGATTGGCACCCCCGACCATTGGCATGCAAAAATGCTGATCGACTCCTGCCGCGCAAAAAAAGATGTGTACTGCGAAAAACCGCTGACGCTGACTGTCGCCGAAGGACAACGCATTGGCGAGGTCGTGCGCGAAACCGGGCGCGTTGTGCAGGTCGGCACGTGGCAACGCAGCGACGCGCGGTTCCGGCAGGCCGCCGAAATGGTGCAGGCCGGCAGGATCGGCGGCCTGCGGCGAATCGTCGTCGTCATGGGCAAGAACAAGACGGGCGGGCCGTTTTCGCCACAGCCCGTGCCGCGAAATTTCAATTGGAACCTGTGGCAGGGGCAAACGCCCGATGTGCCCTACATCCCCGAACGCAGCCACTACACTTTTCGCTGGTGGTACGAATACTCCGGTGGAGAAATGACCGACACCGGCGCGCATCACCTCGACATTGCCCAGTGGGGAGCAGGCCTGCAACATACCGGCCCGGTCGAAATCACTGGAACCGCCCGGTTGCCCGCCGTCGAAAATGGCTACAACGTGGCGCTCGATTACCACGCGACCTATCGCTACGCCAATGGCGTCGAACTCGAAGTGCTCGATTCGCCGCGCGGCGATTACAACCGCGATGGCATCATGTTCGAAGGCGACGCCGGCCGAATTTTTGTCAATCGCGGCGCCTTGGCGGGGCGGGCCGTCGAGGAGCTGGCAAAACGCCCCTTGCGGCGCGAAGATTTTCGCCTGTACGCCGGCGACAATCTCGCGCGGCCCGAGCAAAGCGGGAAACTCGATGCGATCAAAAACCACATGGGAAACTTTTACGACTGCACACTCAGCCGCCAGACGCCGATTTCCGATGTCGTCAGCCAGCATCGCTCGGTCAGCCTGTGCCATCTCGGCAACATCGCCATGCAAATCGGAACAAAACTGGCGTGGAACCCCGACACTGAACAATTCACCGACGCGCCCGCGGCAAACAAGCTCCTGCGCCGCGATCAGCGAAAAGGGTTCGAGATCGGATGAACGCAACACCAGGCGCCAGGATGTGTGGCTCAGGAGGAACCTGCGCACTAAATCTCGGTGCGCGCGTCAGGTTCACCCAGGACACCGCGGGCGCGGCGTAAAATCGAACGATACGCTGGCGCACCACGGAATCAAATCGCGAAGGTGGCGGGCCGGCACGCCCGGGCCGTCGAGTTCGCTCGGGTTCACGCCTGTGACCAGAAATCAGGAATCGGCGAACACGTTTGACGGGCCCGCCCGCGGGCCTGTCGATGACGACCAGCCGCGATCGCCGGGAGCGCTTCGGTACTGCCGAGTCGATGATCGGCCTCTTGCAAAAGCAGAACCCCGCGAATCCGAAGAAATGCGTTCGTCGATTGCGAGGGCCTTGACAGAGCAGTTGAAACCGGGTTCCAATAACCAGCCTTGCAATGCACGCATTGCGTAACCTGCCGATGGTTCACGAATGGCATTCATGCCCTCATGAAAACACCGGCCAGCAGGCAAGGTTTCTCGTGCCGCGGTAATAATCTGATGAATAATCCTGGCTCGACCACCCCGGGCGCAATACCCCCAAATTCGAGGCCGCCTTGTTGCCAAACGCAGAACCGAGGCGGGTTCGGTGGCAGGTCACGATTTCTGTTTTGCATTCTCAGCCGCGTCGGGTCGCTCTTGCTACTCTGCGGCAGTGCTGTCGCAGCAGAACCCGGTCGCGCTGTCGCCGCCGACCGGCCAAACGTCGTGTTCATCGTGGCCGATGATATGGGCTATGCCGACATGGGCACACAGGGCGCGCAGGGGTTCAAGACGCCGCACCTCGACCAGCTTGCCCGCGAGGGGACGCGCTTCACGAATTTCTACGTCGCCCAGGCGGTCTGTACCGCATCGCGAGCCGCGTTGATGACGGGATGTTACCCCAACCGCATCGGCATGCACGGGGCGTACAACCACACCAGCCGCGATGGCATCGCCGATGAAGAATGGCTGCTGCCGGAAATGTTCAAGGATCGCGGCTATGCGACGGCGGGAATGGGCAAATGGCACCTGGGCACCCGGCTCAGGTTTCATCCCCTGCGGCACGGCTTCGATGAATGGCTCGGCATTCCCTATTCCAACGACAACACGAAGTACCATCCGTCGCTGGCCGCCGAAATGCCGCCGCTGCCGCTCTACGACGGCGAGAAGATCGTCGAGTTCGACCCTGACCAATCGCAGTTTACTCAGCGCTTCACCGCGCGCGCCATTGACTTCATCGAGCGCAATGCCGCGCGGCCGTTCTTTCTGTACATGCCGCACGTCATGCCGCATGTACCGATTTTCGCTTCAGAGCAGTTCAAGGGGCAGAGCCAGGCCGGGCTCTATGGCGACGTGCTTGAGGAGCTGGACTGGTCGGTCGGCGCGGTGCTGGCAACGCTCCGGCGGCTCAAGCTCGACGAACAGACACTTGTGATTTTCATTTCCGACAACGGTCCATTCCTGTCCTACGGCGAACATGCGGGGTCGGCCAAACCGCTGCGCGAAGGCAAGCTCACGACGTTTGAGGGTGGCGTGCGTGTGCCATGCCTGGTGCGCTGGTCGGGACACGTCCCGGCTGGCCGAGTCGGTGCTGACCCTTTCATGGGCATCGACTGGCTTCCCACGCTCACTGCGATCGTGGGCGGCAAGGCGCCCACGCTCAAGATCGACGGCCTCTCAGCGAAAGGTTTGCTCCTCGGCGAAAAGAACGCGCAACCACCGCACGAGGCGCTGGACTTCTATTCGGGCACCGCGCTGCAGGCCGTGCGCAGCGGCCCCTGGAAGTTGCATTTCCCGCATCCGTATATCACGCCCGCTGGCGAACCCGGTCGCGGCGGCAAACCCTCGAACTGGGGTAAGCTCGCGCCGACTTCCATCACACAATCTGGCGTCGAAGGAATCGCGACCCGCCACGGCTATCGCATCGAGCAGTTGGAGTTGTCGCTGTTCAACCTCGACACCGACCCCGGCGAACGTCACAACGTCGCCGCCGAACATCCCGATGTGGTCAAACGACTCAGCGTCTTTGCCGACGCAACCCGCCGCGAACTGGGCGATTCACTGCAAGCGATGCCCGGACTCGGGCTGCGGGCTCCCGGCATCGACCCATTGAAGGGATCCACCCCATGAAGCCGGTCGCCATTGGGCGCTGCACGATCTGCCTGGCTTCCGCACGCCACTCGGTTGAGATCCGGCGCTCGTCGCCGTCGATGATGCGCATTGCCTGCTTCGTGGCTGTGCTGGCGATCGCTGGCGGCCATGCCAGCGCCGCTGAGACGCGGCCCAACATCCTGTTGATTTTCACCGACGACCAGTCGTATCGCACACTTTCATGCTACGAGGGCGCCGAGTCGTGGGCGCAGACGCCGAACATCGACCGGCTCGCTGCGCGCGGCGTGCGGTTCACGCATGCGTATATCGGCACCTGGTGCATGCCCTCGCGAGTCACGCTGCTGACGGGCCTGCATCAGTACGGCGCAAAAACCATGCGGATGGACGGCGCGTACCCTGGCAGCGAATACGACCCCGCACAGTGCCCGTTCTGGCCGGCCGTGTTTCGCAAGCGCGGCTACCACACGGCCCACATCGGAAAGTGGCACTCCGGACGCGACGCCGGGTTTGGCCGTGACTGGGATCATCAAATCGTCTGGAATCGGCCGAAGCATCCCGCCAACGCGCCGAACTACTATGACAATCAACTCCTCTCCGTCGACGGAGCCGAGCCAAAAGTCGTGCCCGGCTACTCGACCGATAATTACACGCGGTGGGCCATTGACTACATCCGGGGCAGGCATCGCGAACCGGCAAAGCCCTGGTATCTCTGGCTCTGTTACAGCGGCGTTCACGCGCCCTACATGCCGGCCGAGCGCCACCGGCAGGACTATCGCAATGCAACCGTGGCCACACCAGCCGACATCTACCCGCCGCGACCCGGCAAGCCCGGCTATATGCAGCAGGTCGCCGCGTGGGAAAAAGGCCCGCTGGGCGAGCCGGTACTGAGCGACAAGGCGATTGGCAGTGAAGTCGGCGATGATTTCGCGCGTGACCGGGGCCGCAGCCTTTCGGCGTGGTCGCGGCAGTATCATCAGGCTGTGCGAGCGCTCGATGAAGGGGTCGGCCGCGTACTCGCCGCGCTCGAAGAATCGGGTCAGGTGGCGAACACGCTCGTCGTGTTTACGGCCGATCAAGGCTACGCCTGGGGCCAGCACGGCTTTCGCGCGAAACTGGCCCCCTACGACGCCAACATTCGCGCGCCGCTTATCATTTCCATGCCTGGCACGTTACCTGAGGGGCAAGTCTGCCGAACACCCGTCGGCGGCGCCGACCTGCCTCCGACATTCTTCGGCTTCGCCGGTTTGGAGCTGCCGTGGCCGATGCACGGCCATGACCTCACCTCGCTGCTGAAGAATCCGGCCGGCGACTGGCCGCACACGACGCTGCTCCCCTTCACCGCCGACCAATTCGGCAGCGACTGCGACACGGTGCCGGCGCCGCCAGGCAACCGCCACAAGAGCGGCGTTCCCTGGTACATCCTGGTCGCCCGGGGGCGCTACAAATATATCCGCACCCTCGAAGCGGGCGAGCCCGAGGAACTCTACGACCTGCTGGCCGATCCTGACGAGTTGACGAACCTTGCAGCCGATTCGGCCTGCCGGGCCACCGTGCAAAAGCTTCGCGCTGCCGCACTCGCCGAACTGAGTCGCACCGGCGCGAAGCTGCGCGACTCTCTGCCGCCGGTCCAAGAGTGAATTTCCGTTCCCGAACTCCGTACCTGTCACCCCGTTTCTGCCAGCCAGTTGGTGCCATGAAACTGCTCGTCACCTGTTTGTGCCTTCTGACATTGGCCCCTGCGCTGGTCGCCGCCGCGCAACCCAACATCGTTTTGATCCTCGCCGATGATCTCGGCTACGGCGATGTTTCAACTTATCATGATTCTGACGTGCGCACGCCGAATATCGACCGCATCGCGGCTGACGGCATGCTGTTCACGGCCATGCGCGCGAACTGCACCGTATGCTCGCCCTCGCGGGCGGCGTTGCTCACGGGGCGTTACGCCGATCGCGTCGGAGTGCCTGGGGTCATTCGCACGCAGCCCGATAACTCGTGGGGCTACTTGCGCCCTGGCGTGCCGACGATTGCCGATGAGTTGAAACAGGTCGGCTACCACACGGCGATCATCGGCAAATGGCATCTGGGCCTCGAATCGCCGAACACGCCGAACGAACGCGGCTTCGATGACTTCCACGGTTTCCTGGGCGACATGATGGACAGCTACACGACCCACCGCCGCCACGGCATCAATTACATGCGGCGCAACGCCGCGGTCATCGACCCCCCAGGCCACGCGACCGATCTTTTCTCAGATTGGGCCGCCGATTATTTGCGCCATCGGGCGCAGCAGCCGGCCCAGCCCTTCTTTCTGTACCTCGCCTACAACGCGCCGCACTTTCCCATCGAACCGCCAGAGGAATGGCTGACAAAGATCAAACAGCGTGCGCCCCAGCTTGCGGACAAGCGGGCAAGAAACGTCGCTCTTGTAGAACACCTCGATCATGGAATCGGCCGCGTCCTGGCCACATTGCAGGAGACGGGCCTCGAACAGAACACGATTGTCGTGCTCACGGCCGACAACGGCGGGTCGTTGCCCCACGCGCAGAACAATGACCCGTGGCGCGATGGCAAGCAAAGCCACTACGACGGCGGCCTGCGCGTGCCGTTCATGGCCCGCTGGCCGGGCCACATACCGGCCGGGTCACGTTGCGATGACGCGGGCTTGAATTTCGATCTCTTTCCGACATTTCTCGAATTGGCCGGCGCCAAGCCTGCGGCCGAACTCGACGCGGTCAGCCTTGGGCCCGTGCTCAAGGGCCAAGCGATGACGACGCCGCACCGCGACCTGTACTTCGTGCGTCGCGAAGGCGGCCCGGCTTACGGCGGCAAAAGCTACGAAGCGATCATTCGAGGTGACTGGAAACTGCTGCAGAACGACCCGTACAGCCCGCTCGAACTCTATAACCTCAAAGACGACCCGCAGGAACAGCACAATCTGGCCGCTACGAACACGAAGGTCCTCAACGAACTCGCAGCCGCACTCCGTGCGCACATTCAACGTGGTGGCAATACGCCGTGGCAACCACCGCAGCGTTAGCCCTCTGAATTCCAGCGCGTCGCTGAATCACTCCATGAACAAGTCCTGCAACATGAATTCTAAGGAATGTCGCCGACCGCAAGGCCGGCACCGGGGCGGCGCGCTCTTGATCTTTGCCGCCGTGTTTGCCCTGTTACCAAACGTCGCGGCTGCCGGGCGCCCCAACATTCTTCTGATCTTGCCCGACCAGATGCGGGCAAGCGCGATGGGATGCGATGGCAATGCCGACGTCAGAACTCCGCACATCGATCGGCTGGCTGCCGAGGGGATCCGATTCAAACGGACGTATGCCAACGTGCCGGTCTGTTGTCCCGCACGCGCGATTCTGATGACTGGAACGTATCCGCACGTCAACGGCATGATCGCCAACGATCTGCGGCTGCGCGAGGAGCAAGTGACCATTGCCGAAATACTCGCGGGCGCAGGGTATCGGACGGGGTTCGTCGGCAAGTGGCACCTCGATGGCGGGCGGCGCGATCCGGGCTTCGTGCCGCCTGGGCCGCGCCGCCAGGGGTTTGGGTTTTGGGCGGCCTACGAGTGCCATCACAACCATTTCGCGCCGACTTACT
This sequence comes from Planctomycetota bacterium, assembly GCA_021781115.1. GTDB lineage: Bacteria > Planctomycetota > Planctomycetia > Planctomycetales > Planctomycetaceae > JAJXXL01. Next base: position 4,117 of record JAJXXL010000136.1, on the reverse strand, counting down.
TTCGCGACACGCCAGACATTATCACCGTGCATCAGTTCGAGCCCGAAGCCTCGTGCGATTTCGCCGTGGAGTTCCTGAAGTCGCAACCAGCAGATCAACCGTTCTTTCTCACCGTGCAGATGGGGCCGCCCCACGACCCGTATGGCGCGCCAGAGGAATACATGCGGCAATACTTTCCTGAACGGATCACGCCTCCGAAAAACTGGCGACCCGGCAGTGAAACTCGTCCAGCGCAAGCGGGCCGCCCGAAAGCCGCCGGCGCCGCGTTCAATCGGAATGTGCCTCTCGGCGGGCTGGAGGAGATCGCCGCCTACTATGCTGCGATCACAGCGGTGGACGATCAAGTCGGGCGCCTCATGACGACGCTCAGCGAAACGGGTCTCGATACCAACACCATCGTGCTGTTCACGTCAGATCATGGCGACATGCTCGGTTCGCATGGCCTGCGGCGCAAGCGCAAACCGTACGACGAATCGGCCCGCGTGCCGGGCATCATGCGCTGGCCGGCGCGCATTCCCAAAGGCCGCATTGTCGAGACGCTCTTCAGCCATGTCGATATGGCCCCGACATTGGTCGCTCTGGCCGGCCTGCCCGTGCCCGCGAACATGCAGGGCACCGATCTGTCGCGTGTTGCGCGGGGTGAAACCACCGCCGGCCCCGACGCGGTACTGCTTCAGATTTTCGTGCCCTTCAACCCCGATCAGGTCGCACGGCCGTGGCGTGGCATCGTCACCAACCGTCATACGTACGCGCGATTTGAGCAGGAACCGTGGGTTCTGTTCGACCGCGAGCGCGACCCCGGCGAGATGCAAAACCTGATCGCCGACCCCGGGCACGCCGATTTGCAACGCGATCTTGATCAACGCCTGGCGGCCCTGATGCAGCGGCAGGGCGACGATTGGCGATTCAATTCGCCCGAACTGGTTGAGGAAGGGGGCCGGCTGTACCGGCATGCGACGTTTTACACGCTCGACGAGTATCGTGCCTGGGCCAAAGCCAATCCCGACAAAGCCAAATAGTGTGTTCCGTGCGACTGTTCAACATCGTCTTGATTCTGCTCGCTGCCCTCAGCCCGGCAACCCTCGCGACCGAACGGCCCAATGTCGTCATCATCTTCGCCGACGATCTCGGTTATGGAGACCTTGGCTGCTATGGCTCGCCGACGATTCGCACGCCGCATCTGGATCAGATGGCGGCCGAGGGGCTGCGATTCACTGATTTCTACTCGGCGGCGGAGGTCTGCACCCCCAGCCGCGCGGCGCTGCTCACCGGGCGTTACCCGATACGCAGCGGCATGTGCGCGCATCGCCGCGTGCTCTTTCCGAACTCAAAGGGCGGGCTGCCGCCAAAAGAGGTGACCATTGCCGAAGCCCTGCGGGAAAAAGGCTACGCCACCGCGCACATCGGCAAATGGCACCTCGGCATTCACGAAGGATCACGCCCACTCGATCAGGGGTTTGATCATAGCTTTGGCTTGCCGTACTCCAACGACATGGATGCCAGGTCCGATTTGCCCAAAGGCTCATCGGGCCTGGCGAATCCGCCGCAAGACGGCTGGAACGTGCCGCTGATATGTGATGGCAAGGTGATCGAACAACCGGCCGATCAAACGACGCTCACCAGGCGTTATACGGCCGAAGCCGTGGCGTTCATTCGCGAACATCAAAGCCAGCCATTCTTCCTCTACTTTGCGCACACATTTCCGCACGTGCCGCTGTTTGCGTCGCCTGCATTCCAAGGCAAAAGCCGGGCCGGAATCTACGGCGACGCGGTCGAGGAACTCGACGCGAGCGTCGGCCAGGTGCTGGACGCGCTGCGTCGCGAGCGGCTTGCCGAGCGCACGCTGGTCGTCTTCACGAGCGACAACGGCCCGTGGCTCATCATGCGCGATCAAGGCGGCAGCGCCGGGTTGCTCCGCGATGGCAAGGGCAGCACCTGGGAAGGAGGCATGCGCGTCCCCGGAATTGCCTGGATGCCTGGTCGAATTCGCCCCGGCGTCACCAATCAGCTTGCCGGGGCGCTCGACCTGTTTCCAACGGCGCTGGCGTTGGCCGGCGCGACCGCGGCACCCAACGTGACAATCGACGGCCGCGACCTGTCGCCACTACTTTTCCAATCGCGGTCCATTCCGCCACGGCCATTCTTCTACTATCGCGGCGACGAGCTTTTCGCGTGCCGGCTCGGCGAGTGGAAAGCGCACTTCCGAACCCAGACCGGTTACGGCCAGCCCCAGGCCGAAACACACGATCCGCCGCTCTTGTTTCACCTGGGCCACGATCCTTCCGAGAAACGAAACATCGCCGCCGACCATGCCGATGTGCTGGCCGAGATCCAGCAAGCGGTCAAAGCTCATCAGGCGGGGGTCGAGCCCGGCGAACCGCAGCTTCAGTGACCTGCGTTTTTATTTGACGGCGGTTTCAGACAATGAACTCCCGTACGCTCGGGCCTGCATGCTTCGGAATTCTGCCAATGAAACCGGCCAGGATGGAACAAAACGGCAGCGGGCCGTAAACGGCGCAACTTTGGCAACTCATTTCAAGGACACGCTCAAATGACGAATCGTCTGATCGGCGCTTTGGCTGCCTTGTGCCTGTTCGGTGGCGGCGCATTGGCCGCGGAAGCGAAGAGACCGAATATCCTCTTGCTCATGTCCGACGACCTCAACAACATGCTCGGCTGCTACGGAGACCCGCTCGCCAAGACGCCGCACCTTGACCGCCTGGCGGCGCGCGGTGTGCGGTTTGACCGGGCATATTGCGCGTTTCCTCTGTGCGGGCCGAGCCGCAATTCCCTGTTGACCGGGTTGTACCCCAACAGCACCGGCATTCTGTCGAACGCGCAGATTTTTCGACAAACGATTCCGTCGCAGCAAAGCATGCCGCAGGTTTTTCGCAACGCGGGTTATTTCGCGGCACGCATCGGCAAGCTGTATCACTACAACGTGCCCATGTCGATCGGCACGAACGGGCACGACGACCCCGGCTCGTGGGAAATGGAACTCAACCCCGCGGGAGTCGATCGGTTAGAGCAGGACCACATCTTCTCGCTGCTGCCGGGGCAGTTTGGCGGAACGCTCAGTTGGCTGGCCTCGCCGAAGGACGACGCACAGCACACGGACGGCATCATGGCCGACGACGCCGAATGGGTGCTCGAACGCTGCGCACATCGGAGGGACCGACCATTCTTTCTCGGCGTCGGCTTCTTCCGCCCGCACACGCCCTACGTCGCACCAAAGCATCCATACTTCGACTGGTATCCCGAACAGGAAATGCCGGTTGTGCAAGGAGTCAAAGAGGACCAGGCCGACCTGCCTCTGCCCGCCCTGGGCAGCTACAAGAAGGAGCAGGACCAGTTGACCGACGACCTCCGTCGGCAATGTCGGCAGGCGTACTATGCCAGCATCAGCTTCATGGACGCCCAGGTCGGTCGCGTCGTCGCGGCGCTCGACCGCCTGGAGCTTTCTGACAACACGATCATCGTCTTTACCAGCGATCACGGCTATCACATGGGCGAGCATGGCCTGTGGCAAAAGATGAGCCTTTTCGAGGAAAGCGCCCGCGTGCCGCTGTTCATCGTCGCGCCAGGCGTCGCCGCGCCGGGGAGCGTGGCGAAGTCGCCCGTGGCGCACATCGACCTTTTTCCAACGCTGGCCGAACTGTGCGGGGTCAAAACTCCGCCGAACGTGCAGGGGCAAAGTCTCGTACCGATGCTGAAAGACCCGTCGGTCAGTGGCCGCGGTTGGGCGCTCACGCAAGTCAGCCGTGGCGGCGGACCATTGCGAGCCGCCGTTTCGACGAATGTGAGTTCCGAAGGTTCGCTTTTTTTCGGCTACAGCTTGCGCACGCCGCGCTGGCGATACACCGAATGGGATGAAGGCCAAAAAGGCCGCGAACTCTACGACCACGACGCCGACCCGCGCGAACTGACCAACCTCGCAGACCGGCCCGAGTTCGCCAAGACCGTCGACGAGCTATCTCAGCACGTTCGCGCCGCCGCGAAGACGACCTTCCCGCCTTCCGGCCAAACACCTCCACTAAAGCCGGGACTGTGGGCGCCGAACCTGACCACGCCGTAAGAACCATCAAACTCGTACGCTCCCGGTCATCGCCCGACGCTC
>JAJXXL010000522.1 GCA_021781115.1 Planctomycetota bacterium | reverse complement strand
GAGCAGACTGTTGGAGTCTGCGGCGTGGAGCGGGCTCAGGGCCAACAGGGCGGCGAACAGGAGCGTCGCCGTGGAACAAAGGCGTGGCCCGGCGATCCTGCACGGCCAACCTGGCCAGCGCAGGCAAAAGCCGCCAAGAGGGACAAAAGCTGGCCGCAGCTCGGGAGGAATTCGCATGGTGTTCGCAGGGCGCAACGAGAAACCCGCCCCGACAAACACAGGGCGGGTTTCGGGAAATTGCACGGTGTTCGCCACAGGGGCGACTAGTCGAGAATCTTCTTCGTTTCGGCCACGAGCTTGTCGACGGCTTTCTTGTCGAGCTTGCCCTTGGCAAACGCTTCGTTGACCTTGACTTGCGAATCGACCCACATCATGACGGTGACTTCGGCGTCTTTGGAAAGCTTGTAGTTCGGCGGGCCGGTTTCGCCTTCGACGATCGTCAACGGGGTATTCTTGATTTTCGCATCCTTGGCGACTTCTTCGAGTTGCGGTTCAGCCTTGTCGGGGTCGTCGCTGATCAGCACTACGAACGCAGCCATTTTCTGGTCTTTGTTCTGGCCAACCTGAGCGTCGATCTGCTTGACGAGGTCGGTGACAGTGGCATCCATCTTGCGGGTGAACACCGTCACCACGGGCCGTGCGCCGTAGGCACAGCGATAGCATAGGCTCTTGCCCTTGTTTGGCCCGGTAATGTCGCGCACATTGAAGGCGGGCACACTTTCGCCCACCGGCAAGCCCGACTTGAGTTCATCAGCGGCCAAGGCGATGCCAGCGACCGCCAGGACGCAGGCCGCAGCCATTCCAGTCAGCTTCTTCATCGAAACGCGCTCCTTCCTTTGAGGTAAAGAACCGGTGGGCACGACGCCCGCCCGACACGATGTTCCATCCGCCAGTACGCACGAACGCGCATGTCATGTTGGCGCATTTTTTCAAAAAATCAACTCCAGTTGATATGAATTCCCGAAACGGGTCTCGTACAGGCAGGTCGGTTGAGACCGCGCACTGAGTCGCCTACAATCATAAAGCTACGATATTCACTCTCACGAAAGCGCCGCCCATGAATGCCTCTTTGGGGAATCCTCCCGCCCCGTCCCCCGCGTCGTCGCACGTGCCCGATGCGCAGGGGCGATTCGGCGAGTTTGGCCGCCGGTTTGTGCCGGAAACGCTAATGCCCGCGCTGGAACAACTCGCCGCCGAGTACGACCGCGCCCGGCAGGACCCCGCGTTTCACGCCGAATTGGCCGATTTGTTCAAATACTATGTCGGGCGCCCCAGCCCATTGTACTTTGCGCAACGCCTGACGGCCCATTGCGGCGGGGCCCAAGTTTACATTAAGCGCGAAGACCTGAACCATACCGGTGCGCACAAGATCAACAATACTTTGGGGCAAACGCTGCTCACCTTGCGGATGGGCAAGCCGCGCGTCATTGCCGAAACCGGCGCGGGCCAGCATGGTGTGGCCACGGCGACCGCGTGCGCCCGGTTCGGCCTGAACTGCGTCGTGTACATGGGCGAAGAAGACATCCGCCGGCAGAAGCTGAACGTGTTCATCATGCGCACGATGGGGGCCGAGGTCCGCCCCGTGACCAGCGGCTCGCGCACGCTGCGCGACGCGATCAACGAGGCAATGCGCGACTGGATGGGGTCGGTCGACAACACGCACTATATCATTGGTTCGGTCGTGGGGCCGCATCCGTTTCCCATGATCGTTCGCGATTTCCAGTCGATCATCGGGCGTGAAACCCGCGAACAATGCCTGGCTCAACTCGGTCGCCTGCCCGACGAAGTCGTGGCGTGCGTGGGCGGCGGCTCGAACTCGGCGGGCATGTTTTACCCGTTCATCGACGATCGCGGCGTGGCGCTGTCGGGGGCCGAACCGGGCGGCCGCGGCACACAGCCGGGTGAACATGCGGCGACCCTGAGCTTTGGCGTCAAGGGAGTGCTGCACGGCAGTTACAGCTATGTGCTGCAAGACGCCGATGGCCAGACGCGCGATGTGCATTCGGTTTCGGCCGGCCTCGATTACCCCGGCGTCGGCCCCGAGCACAGCTACTGGAAGGACTCGGGCCGCGTGCGCTACACGCCCGTCAGCGATGACGAGGCCCTTGCCGCGTTCAGCCTGCTCGCCCGCCTGGAAGGCATCTTGCCGGCGCTTGAAAGCTCGCACGCCGTGGCGCTGGCAATGAAGGCGGCAGCCAACCGCGCGCCCGAGGATGTCGTCGTGATTTGCCTGTCCGGCCGCGGCGACAAGGATGTTTATGAAGTGGCGCGGGTGTTGGGGCAAACGATTTGACCGCCGCTCGCGTTTCTGTCGCACTCGTCGGGTTTCCGGCCAGACTGGAAAGGCGCCCCCTGCGACGCCGCAGTCAGGCACGATCAAAATGGGTGAAAAGCCCCCTTCCTGTTCCCTTGGAAAGCAACTCGTGGTGAACACCGCTCGATCATCCATTACAGATGTCTTTTCACGGTTGCAATCGCAGCGCCGCATGGCATTTATGCCGTTCATTACGGCGGGCGACCCCAACCTTGACGTGACGGTGCGCCTGCTGCGGGCTTTGGCCGCCAGCGACGCCGACCTGATTGAAATCGGGTTCCCCTACAGCGATCCGATCGCCGACGGCCCGGTTATTCAGGCGTCATACACACGGGCACTCGATAAAAAAATCACCGTGCCTGCGATTTTCGCGGCGATTCGCGCGGCGACGCAGCCTGCCGCCGCCCCGTTGCCGCCACTGGTGGCGATGACCGCCTATTCGATCATTTTCCGACGGGGCGCGGCGCGGTTTGTCGAACAGGCCCGCGACGCCGGGTTCTCGGGGCTGATCGTGCCTGATCTTCCCGCCGACGAAGCCCGTGAACTCGCCGCGCAGGCGCGCCAGGCCGGGCTCGATCTGATTCAGCTCATCGCCCCCACGACGCCCCCCGAGCGCGCCGCGCGCATCGTGGGCGCCGCCAGCGGGTTCTTGTACTGCATTTCGGTGGCCGGCACGACCGGCGTCCGCCGCGAACTGCCGCGCGCGCTGCGCGACCAGTTGCAGTGGCTTAAAACGCAAACGTCGCTGCCACTGGCCGTGGGGTTTGGCGTCAGCCGACCCGAACAGGTCGATGACCTGCGCGGTTTGGCTGATGGTGTGATTGTCGGTTCGGCGCTCGTCCACCACATCGCGGCTATTACCGATCAACAGGTGGCCGTCGATGCCGCAATCGCCGGCGCCGCAAAGCTTGCCACAGAAATGGCGGCCGCGGCGCACCAGCAACCCGTCGCAACCTGAAGCCTGCCGGGCCGGGTGCGATTACGTTTCGGCCTGGTTGTCGGCGTGTCGCCGCCGAAAGGGATAAAACCAGACGCCGTATGGCAGAAACCGCACGGGCAGCGACGCCTCAAACCGCACCGGCGCGCGCAGGTGCCAGCCAATTTTTCCCTCGAGCAACTCGGCCGGCAAACAGGCGTTGCGGGTATCGCCGGGCCGCGTCGGCGCGGTCGCATGGATTTCAACGCTGCCGACCAGCACGCCGCGCGGCAAGTCGTCGATTTGCAGCCCATGCCGCCGGGCTGCCTCGACCGCGGCGGGCGACTCGGCTGGCTTTTGCGAAGCGTAAATATAAATCGGCCCGCGAATTTGCGTGTTTTGCGAGCGAATCTCGATCGTCTTGACGCCCCGCAAAATCAACTCGACCCACGGTTGCCGGATGCCAAGCGCAATCTGCGCCGGGTCAGGAAACGGAGCCGCCATACGAATTGTCCTGTCTGTTACCGAAAAACGCACGCCTCGGGGCCAGTTTCCAACACGGCAGAAATCGGCAGCGTTTGTCAGATCGGCCTGATGCACCCGCCGGTACGGTACGGGGCGGGCCCTGATTCATCAGGGCGGCGGCGATTCAAGTTTGACTTTCCATTCAATTCTCGCCGTGCTGCGCAAGTCGGCAGCCGTTTTGGTCCAAAGTTCCTGGGCCACCTGGTTGAACACTTCTTCACGAACGTCTTCGAGGCTCAGGTCGCCCGGCTTTCGATCAGTCACCTCACACAAATGAACGCCGAAACGGCTCGTGAACGGCTCGCTGATTTCGCCCACCTTCAGCGCAAACGCCTGCCGCGACAGGTCGGGCGGCATCTTGCCTCGGAATGGAAAAAAGCCGACATCGCCTCCCTTTTCGCCGCTGGGCGCCTGCGAATGGGCTTCGGCCGCCGCCGCAAATGTCGTCTTTTCGGCGATGATTTCCGCCCGCAATTGACGGAGTTGTTCTGTCGCGGCCTTGAGCTTTTCCGGATCCTGCGGGGCGGGCACCTTGATCAGGATCTGCCGGGCGCGGACCTGCGTGCCATCAAACTCGGCCCGGTGTTCATCGAAGTAATCGCGCAGCTTTTTCGTCGTGTAAATGCGGCGGACATGATGCTGCCACGCCAGTGGCACAGCAAATTCCTCGCGCAACGATTCGGGGGTGTAGCCGTAACCTGAAAGAATTCTGTCGGGATCGCCCTGGCGCTTGGCGAATTCGCGCACATATTCGACCTGCTTGTCGACCTCGGCCTTCGTGGCCCGCGTGTCGCGGGCTTCGAGGAACCCCTGAATCAGCCGCGAATCGATCATCTGGTCGGCAAACATTCGCCGCAGCCGGGGCCGCTCAGCTTCGGGAATACGCCGCGTTTGCATCAGCCGATTGACTTCGGCCTCAGTGATCTCGACGCCGTTGACGACCACCAGCGCCTTGCCGGGCAGGGCATCGCCCACACGCGTTTGAGGCACGGCCGGCTTGGGCACCGGCTTTGTGGTCGATTTGGGGGCGGCAACGGCGCGCCCCTCCAGCCGCCAAAGCCCCGCGGCACAACACGCCGCCAGCAGAATCGTGCGGCCGAGGTTCAATTGACGTTCAATGTCCATGCCGTCGCTGTCCTGTGATCATGGCAAACTGTGGCGGCCCGCCGATCGCCGCAACGCACTCGCGGTTCCAATCGGCTTGAATTCTGGCCGAATTGTAGCGACTGCCCCCAATCATCGGGAGACCGATTTTTGCGAACCCAAGCCGCCGGCACGCGTCCGGCGAAGAGCCGCTCGCGATGTCAACCGTTTATGCGGCCACTCGCCAGATCGTCGTCATGCGACATTGCATGTGCGGGTTTTCAGTTTTCGAAATTCAGTTTTTCACGAAATGACGGGCGACGCGGTCGCCACGCCTGGCTTGCGCCGGGCTAGCGTTTGACGCCGATGATCTTTAGCCCACCCACGAGCCGTTCGCGAGCCTTCCACACGCGCGACGACTTGATCAATTCGGCTTCGTAATTCTGGTCGCCAACGACCTTGTTCAGGCGCGTGATTTCGGCGTAGGTGGCCACGAGCTCGGAATCGATTCGCTCGGCGCGGCGGTTGGCTTCGAGCAGCCGCTTTTGCAACAGCCGCTCGCGGACTAGAGCATCCGCTTCGAGCCGTGCCAGATCTTTCAGGGTTCGTTCGCGGGGCGAGTGCCCGCAGAGCCGTTCAAACACATCCTGCGCTGGATGGGCCACGACTGCCGGTTCGTGGTGCTTGCTGTGGGGGTCGTATAATTCGGCCAGCAATTGGTCGCACCACGGCAACCCGACGAGTTCTGCGGCCCGTCGCGCGTCGTCGGGAAATGCCTGCGTGTCAAACCGAATCACGCCACAGGCCGAGTCGCACGCATTACGAATGGCCAGCATCCGCTGGAAATGCACGGCGACTACATCGAGCGCATCGCGATAGGCCAGCCGCCCCTCGCCGCGCATGAACAGGCTCATCGCGATTTCGTGCGGCGAGCGCAGCAGAAACAGGGGCACGACCCGCAACCCGGGAAACCGGGCGAAGACCTGCTGCCAAAACGGCCAGAGCAGGGGCACACGTGGGTCTTTGAACCCCGAAATCGGTGCTGAATCGACCAACTGGCGGAGCAATTCTTCAGCACGCTGCAGGGCGGGTTCGAGCACCGCCTGATCGCATTCCCAGCGACCGGAACAGTCGCACAGGCTTTGCAACATGGCGGGGCTGGTGGGCATGTCGCCAACGAACCCCAGCACCTGCCGTTGCACCTCTTTGTTGAGTTCGACGATCGGCGTGGCTTCAAAGTAGCCGAACTTGTTGGTTTCGCTGGGGCCCAACAGCTCGAACGGGCCCAGTGACATGCCGAGCCGGTGCATCAGGTGCGATGTCAGGCTTGACCCGCTCCGATGCATGCACAAGGTTACGACGAGCGTCTTTCCGTGATACACGCCGCTGGCTCCGCAACTTCGGCCGAAACCCCAGACTGCTCATTGCCGCAACCGAATGCAAAACAATAGGTTACAGCCGCATACCACGGCTGAATTCGGTTGGCGGACACGCCGCTCCCCACTCGTCGGTCTTTTTGACCGGCACCGCTGGACGCGGCACAGATTCGAGCCTTCCATTCCCAGCCCGAGTTTATAATGGATTTAGGCCGAAATCGCCAAGACCAACTGCCCCGTGAACCGCAATGGCATCAGTCGTTGCCGATGCGTTATCGACCTCCCCGGCGAATTCGCGTCACAACACGGGAGGCTGCTGCCCGTCGGTTAAACACGGCGTTTGCAACCAGCGCCGAAATACTAATCGCGCAGGCGGTACCCAATACCGCGCACGGTTTCCAGCAGTTCGGCCAGGTCGCCCAGCTTTTGCCGCAGCGATTTGACGTGCACATCAATCGTGCGCTCGAGCACGAGCGAATTGTCGCCCATGCAGGCCTCCATCAGTTCCTGGCGGCTGAACGCGCGCCCCGGCTGGCGGAGAAACACCCACAGCAGGCGGAATTCAGTGGGTGTCAGCTTGAGTTCTTCGTCGCCGATCATGGCGCGATGGTGCGAACGGTCGATATCGATGCCGTGGCAGGAAATCGAATCGGCGGCAGGTTCGCCGGACTGGCGGCGGCGGAGCAGGGCCTTGATGCGCTGGATGAGCGCCTTGATTTTGAACGGTTTGGCGACGTAGTCGTCGGCTCCCATTTGAAACCCGACGATCTCGTCGACCTCTTCGCTGCGGGCCGTGAGCATGAGAATCGGAATTTCGCGGGTCCGCGGACCGTTGCGCAACTGCCGGCAGACTTCAAGCCCTTCGATGACCGGAAGCATCAGGTCAAGCACGACGAGGTCGGGCAGCGCGGTTTGGGCGCGGCGGAGGCCGTCCTGCCCATCAGTCGCAGAGAGAACTTCGAACCCCTCGCGCTTCAGGTTATAGGTCAGGACGTCGACCAGGGCCTTTTCGTCTTCAATCAGCAGAATCGTCTGGTTGGACATAAGTTGGCTCGGGGCGTCAGTCAGGGTTTCCAGAATTCGGCGCCATGCCGCACGATTTCGCCTTCGACGAGGTACACCACGTTTTCTGCGATGTTCGTGGCGTGATCGGCCACGCGCTCGACATGCCGCGATGCCGAGAACAATTGCATCGCCGGTTCGATCAATTCCGGCGAGTCTTGCATCGTATGCAACAGTTCGTCGATGATTTCGCGATTCAGCATGTCGACCATGTCATCCTGGCTGCACACGTTGCGGGCCAGGCGGCTGTCGAGGCTCACAAAAGCGTCGAGGCTCAGCCGCAGCATGTCGAGCGCCACATGCGCCATGTGGCTCAGCTTGTCGGGAATCATGATTTCGGGGCAACTTGCCAGGTCCATGGCGCGCTCGGCGATGTTCACCCCGAGGTCGGCGACTCGTTCGAGTTCCCACCCGATCTTGAGCACCGCGGTCACGCGGCGGAGGTCGTTGGCCACCGGCTGGTGCAGGGCCAGAATCTTGAGGCATTCTTCTTCGATGCGCACATCCCAGCGATCAATTTCGTCGTCGCGGGCGACGAGCTCGCGCGACAGGTCAATGCTGGGGCGGCCCAGGTCGTCGACCGCCTTGTGGACGATCTCTTCGACCATGGCGCACATCGACATGATATGCTTGTGCAACGTTTCCAGATCTCGGGTCAAATGCATCGACATGGCGGGTGTAATCCCAGGGGAGTGCCGTTTGGGGCGGCGCGAGACGGTTTCAGGAGGTCGGTCAACCGAACCGGCCGGTGATGTAATCTTCCGTTTTGCGTTCGCGTGGGCGGGTGAACAAGGCCGAGGTTTCGCCCACCTCAATCAATTGGCCCTGGTAAAAAAACGCCGTGAAATCGCTGATTCGGGCGGCCTGCTGCATGTTGTGTGTGACGATCACGATGGTGTAGTTCACCTTCAGATCGAAGATCAGGTCTTCGATGCGGGCCGTCGACGACGGGTCGAGCGCCGAGGCAGGCTCGTCCATGAGCAGCACGTCGGGGTTCGTCGCCAGCGACCGGGCAATGCACAACCGCTGCTGCTGCCCGCCCGACAGGTTAAGCGCCGAATCCTTCAGGCGGTCTTTGACTTCATCCCACAGGGCGGCCCGTTTCAGCGATTCTTCGACGACCGCATCAAGTTCAGTCTTGTTCGACCGCCCCGCGATGCGCGGGCCGTACGCCACGTTGTCAAAAATTGACTTCGGAAACGGGTTCGATTTCTGGAATACCATGCCCACGCGCTTTCGCAGCGCAACGACGTCGATCTTCGGGTCGTAAATATCGACACCGTCGATGAACACGCGCCCGGTGATGCGGCGGGCTTCGATCAGGTCGTTCATCCGGTTCAGAGACCGCAAAAACGTGCTCTTGCCGCAACCCGAAGGCCCGATCAGCGCCGTCACCCGCTGGGCCGGTATGCTCAGCGAAACGCCAAACAACGCCTGCACCGCCCCGTAGTAAAACGACAGGTCGCGGGTTTCAATTTTCGGCGCGGCCGCCGCCGCATTGCCCCCCGATTGCGGCTGGTTGCGTTGCACAAGGTCTGAAAAGGATTTCAGCAGGGGCACGGCGGCTTCTCCCTCAGTGGGGGGTGCGACAGGCGGCGCTGGTTCGGGTGGGTCAATCACGGTGATTCCGGGCAGCTCATTCGAGTTAACGGGGTGCAATCGGCAGCGCAGGGATCACTACCACCGAATGCGCTTTTGAAACCGGTGGCGAATGACGATCGCCACCGTGTTCATGAGCAGCAGCATGCCGAGCAACACCACGATGCCTGCCGCGGCCAACTGTTGAAATTCGGGCTTGGCGCTCCGCACCCAGTTGAAAATGACCATTGGCAGCGCCGTAAACACCGAGAAGGGCACATCAAGCAGGCCGCCAGGGTGTTGCACGAGGCTCGATACGCCCGAGATATCGCCAGGCGTCGATTTCACGAATGTCGGAATTCCCAGCATGACCAGCGGCGCGGTTTCGCCGATGGCGCGCGACAGTGCCAGAATCACGCCGGTCAAGATGCCGGGCAGGGCGGCGGGCAACACTTGGTACCTGATTGTCTGCCATTGCGTTGCGCCCAATGCGTAAGAGGCGTGCCGCATCGATGGCGGTACAGAACGCAGCGATTCCTGCGTCGAAATAATGACGACCGGCAATACGAGCAGGCCCAGCGTCAGCGCGCCGGAAATGATTGTGGTCCCAAACGGCAGGTCGACGCCCAGCAGGGCCGCTACGGGGCGCACGATGTCGGCCACGCACTGCTCGAAGGGCGCCAGGTTGCCCCCGGAAAACAGGCCGAACATCCGCACGAACACGGTCAACCCAAGTATTCCATATACGATCGAAGGCACGCCCGCGAGGTTGGCCAGGTTGACCTGAATCAGCCGGGTCAGCCAGGTGCCCTTGGCGTATTCTTCGAGGTACAACGCCGCACCCACCCCCACCGGAATGGCAAACAGCGCCGTGAACAGTATCAGCCACAGGCTCCCCCAGAGCCCGGCCAGAATACCGGCCTGATGCGGTCGAAACGAATCGAAGCTTGTGAGAAACTGCCAGTCGAGCCAGCCCCAGGCCTGCCACACCACTGCCGCCAGCAGGACGACCAGCACCACCAGGCCCAGCCAGGTCGAAGCCAGGCACGCCGCGTAAAACAGCGCACCAGACATTTGCCGCCCCGACCAGCGGGCCGACGGCTGCGGCGGTGTTTTCGACGGTTCACTCACTGGTACACCTCGCGGAACCGGCGCAGAATAAACTGGGCGGCAATGTTCGTAGCCAGCGTGATCAGAAACAGGGTCATGGCAACGGCATAGAGGCTGGCGTACTGCACCGGGCCGGCCGACGTGTCGCCCTGGCTTACGCGCACGATGTACGCCGTCATCGTTTCGACGTCGGTGAACGGGTTAAGTGTCAGCCGCGGCGTGCGGCCGGCGGCGATCGTGACCGCCATGGTTTCGCCCACGGCGCGAGCCACGGCGAGCAGAAACGACGCAAGGATTCCCGACAGGGCAGCGGGCAGCACCACCCGGGCCGAAACGTCAAAGCGGGTGGAACCGAGGGCGTATGCCGCTTCGCGCAGGCCACGCGGCACCGCCCGCAGCACATCTTCGCTGAGCGAAGAAATCGTGGGAATGATCATGATGCCCACCGTGATTCCGGCGCTGGCTGCGTTGAACACCCCCACATCCAGGCCGAGCCCGCGCTGGAACAGCGGCTTGAGCAGGTACGGCGTGATAAACACCAGCGCGAAATAGCCGTACACCACCGACGGAATGCCCGCCAGGATTTCCAGCACCGGCTTGATGAAGTCGCGTGTTTTCGGCGCTGCGTACTCGCTCAGGTACACGGCACTGGCCAGCCCCACGGGAATTCCAATGAGCGAGGCGATGCCGGCGACCAGCGCCGTTCCGCAAACCAGCGGCATGATGCCAAAGTGCTTGTCTTCGAACTGAGGCGTCCATTCAGTGTCAGTAAAAAACTCGCGGAAGGAAACGACATGAAAGAATGTGATTGTTTGCGAAACCAAGACCGCAATGATCCCCACGGTTGTCGCCACCGACAGCAGCGCGCAGGCCATCAGCCCCGTCTGGATCAGATGCTCGCGCGTGCGAGCGACGGTAAACCGGCGGAGCAAATCATGCCGCGGGTCGGCGGGTGGGGATTCAGGTTGTGTCGGAACAAGCGGCACGCAAAGGGCTCCCGCGGTCGGGGACGGCATGACGCCGCCGGTTTGACGACGCATTTTCGCAGTTCAAATTGGCCGGTTCGCCAGCCGGTCGCCGCGTGCCGGTTCGCCGGCCCGCTAGTCCTTGATGGCCAATGCCTTGAGTTTTTCCTGGCGCGCCGAGTAATACGCAAAACCCAGGTAGCCCAGCGCGTACCGGTCGCCCTCGACGCCCACAATGAGCACGTTGTCGTCGGCGCTCGCATTGAAATCGCGGCGGATTTTTTTGGCCTGACCGATGATGACTTCGGTGAAATAGTCAAACGTACCTGAATCAGGGTCGGGGCCATACAGCTTGATTTCGGCGTCGTCCCAGGCCGGGTTCAGATCCTTCCAGGTTTTGATTTTGCTGTTCGGCTCCCACAGCGCCTTGAGCTGCTCGACCGTCAGGCCCTGGCACCAGTCGTTTCGGGAATTCACAATCACCGTGATTCCGTCGATTCCGATCGTGAGCTCGATGTAGGCGATTCCGTTTTGCTCGCACGCCGCGACTTCCTTCGCATCGATCGGTCGCGACGAGTCGTTGATGTCGGTGTCGCCAACAGTGAATTTCTTGAACCCGCCCCCGGTACCCGAACTGGCCACAGTGATTTTGACGCCGGGGTGCCGGGTCATGAACTCCTCGGCGACCGCCTGCGAGATCGGGTACACCGTGCTGGAACCGTCGATTTTAATCGTACCCGCGAGTTTTTCGGTCGCGGGGGTTTGGGCCAGTTCGCGATCAAGAATTGCCCGAACTTCGGCCAGCTTTGACTCGGTCAGGCGAATCGACCCCACTTCGGCCAACAGCGCCTGCCCTTCGTTCAGGTAATAGCGCAGGAACGCGGCCACCTCTGGCCGGGCAAACGCCCGCTTGTTCACATGCAGAAACAGCGGCCGCGAAAGAGGGTGGTAGGCCCCACTTTCAATTGTGTCCAACGTGGGAAGCACATAACCCGCGGGCAACGCGGCGGCTGGCGGCGTGTGCGCCCCAAGCCCACCCGCGGCGGCCGCCGCGGGCAAATTGTCGCGGTGGCAACCCGGCAGCGCCAAGAGAACGCATAGCGCCATGCCGACGAACCCTTCAAAAGGCCGCCATTTTTGCAGGTGACACGTTTCCGGCGTCATCGTGGGTTTCTCTGCCAAAAGGAACAATTGGGAATTTGCGGGAATCATAGCCGTTTTCACC
>JAJXXL010000170.1 GCA_021781115.1 Planctomycetota bacterium | reverse complement strand
GGGTTCAAGCCTTGCAACCTTAAAGGCTCGTGCATGTTTGTCGGCGGTGAAGGATGTGTTTTCAACAACAACGCGGCGACACAACAGGTCATGAACAACTTCTACATCGTTCTCGCCTGCGAGAACCCTTCGTAGACGGCTTTACCGGCTGGCGATGCCGCACCGGAATCGCCAAGTGTGGCGTTGACGGACAGAATGATGACGCGGAATCCTCGATGACTGGCATTTGGTCAATCAGCGACGGAATTGTTCCTCGGGAACGCTCTCGGTCATCGCAGCACATCGAGGTCAGAGTCTATTTGTCGATTGTCCAAGGTTTTTCGGTTTGAAACGAGAGGTTAACATGAAGCCGTTGGGATTTGCCTGCGCGCTTCTGCTCTGGTGGGCCGCACTTCCGGCGCGGGCACAGGTGGCCGCCGATGGCGACGACGCGCGTGCGCAACCTGCTGAAATCGGGGCGCTGGAGGCCCGGCGGAAATGGAAAAACGGTTCGCTGGAAATTGAAACGAACTACCTCTTGTTTGACAAACAGGGGAAAACGACCTCCGAAATCCGCCTCAGGAGCTTCGCGGCGTTCGATGGCGACAACGTGCGTTTGGATTCGCAGAAGTGGAATTCGCCGAAAGAACCACCGGTTCGGAATTTGATCGTTTTTGATCGGGGTCAACTCCTGCAATACACCGACGAGAAACCGGGCGGCCAACCGGTGGCGGTTTCATTGGACCCGATTCAGCCCGGCCAACCGCGGCCGTTCGGAGCGGTTGACCCGAGGCTTCTGGGAATTCGCCCCCTCGAGTGGGCGAATTTGTATCTTGGCGAGCCGCTCGATGTTTTCGTGGGCAATCCGGCACGGTCGAAATGCCGGGTGGCGACCGATCAGATCGGCGGCGCGCAGGTCGAGCGCGTCGAATATCAGGGCGTGCGGACGTTCAACCGGCTCTGGATCGACGTTGCCCTCGATTTTTCGGTGTTGCAGGTCGAGGTTACCGAAGGCGAGCATCAGGATCGCATCACGACCGAATACTCGCTGCACAGCTCCTCGGGCCTCTATCTGCCGGCTTTCTATCAATTCGAACGGAGCTTCGAGGGACGGGTGCTCGGTCGGCAGACGGCGCAGTTGACGTGGCTCAGCATGAATGCCGCCGATCCCCGGAAGCTGTTCGACCCGCGCGAGTACAACATTCCGGTGGGTGTGCCGGTCGCAGTCGACGGCCCCAACGTTTTCGGGATGCATACCTGGAACGGCAAAGAGGCGGCGCGGGTCGACGATACGCGCGTTCGACAACTGGCGGGAAAAATCGAAAACAAGCCGGCGCCGGCGATCCTGGCCTGGATCCTGGTCGGCAATGCGGTGCTGCTGGCCTTTCTGGGCCTCTGGCGCTATCGAACGGTGCGAAAGCGGGTTGCCGATTGATGGGCGTGTGCCCCCGCACGCCTACCTGCATAATGGTTCTGTCAATGCGACAGTGCCGTATGGGCGGCCAGCGGCCTGAACATTGATCATTGATCGATCGAGCCTCAAAAATGACGCAGACCGACATCGTTTTGCCAGATCCCAACACCCCACCCACCTGCATGTACATCGGCGGCTGCGGGCGGAACGGCTCGACGTGGCTGGGGATGTGCCTCGAACGGTCGCCCGACGTCTGTTTCGCCGGCGAGTTGACGCACCTCTGGCAACGCGGCTTTCTCGACGATGAACTGTGCGATTGCGGCGGGCGGTCGGCAGGGCGCCGACGAATTGCGACGGCAGCGACGAGCGAACACGGCGTCAGTTGCGGTGCCATGAGCCGGCAGGGCGTACCGAAAATTTTTGTCAAAAAATTTTCGGAATTCCATGCCGCACGCTTGATAAACTAGGGGGGGCGCGTACTATGCGTAATCATCGGGTGGAAAAGTTGCGGCAGAGTCAGGCGTTTTCTGTGCGGCGTTCGCCGCAGGATTCATTCGACTGGGGTGTTTGAATGAAAGCGAGTCCCAACCGCGAAGCGGTGTGTGCCGCGTTCAGGTTGTGTGGCCGAACGCAAGTGCCGGTGGCGAGTTTCTACGTGGCCGGCGGCGGTACGCTCATGTTGCTTATCGCAGCATCGTCGTGCTTAGCCGCAGGCGATGACGCGCCGCA
Organism: Planctomycetota bacterium; assembly: GCA_021781115.1. GTDB lineage: Bacteria > Planctomycetota > Planctomycetia > Planctomycetales > Planctomycetaceae > JAJXXL01. The sequence goes on along the minus strand of JAJXXL010000170.1, from coordinate 10,046 downwards.
AGCCCTCGTCGAGACGGTCATTGCCGGCATCACGGCCAACGATTCACAAATCAAGACTCTGCGCGCCGAGTTCACCGAAACGCACGAGCGGCCGCAGGCCGAGGCGCCGCACGAAGTCGAGATCTACGGCGGAGAGCGGGTCAAGGTCAAGGGGAGCCCCCGAGTTTGTGTGTTTCATGGCCCGATTTTTATTCGCGGAAATCAACTCCGTTACAATCGCGAGAACAGTTGCGACGGCACCGAGGTCATATGGTACGTCGATGGCGACGCCGACCGCTGGACGCACTACTCGAAGCACGGGCGAAGCAGTTGGGTTCGTCACCGCGCACAGCTCGCCGGTGCCCCGTCGTTCGTTCCACGGGATATTGCAACCCGAGATATTCGTGAAGGCTTGATCGACGTGTTGCAAACGTATCGGCCGGCCAAGGCGAGTCTTGAACAGGGCGAAACCGCACCCGTCATCCGGCTGACCCTCGAAGACATGAGCAAAGGGAAGAGGCCTTCGTTCGAGTTTGATGGTCGTTACAGTTTTTTGCCGACACGGGTGGTTGCGCCGTATGGCGACGGATCGATCGGCCACGTAATGAGTCTGCAATACCAGCCAGTGCTGGGCGGGACAGCTTGGGTGCTCGAGTCGGCGAAGCTCTATTTCCTTCCGTACGGGCGGTTTCACGAAGAGACGACGGCCGACTGGACGCAAGTCAACTCATGCAAGTTGACTGACGTGCACGTTAATGAAGAGATTTCTGATTCAACTTTCGCAATTCAATACATTGGTCCGACCGCAATCCACGACAGCATCAAGCATAAGTCGGAATTCGTCAACAAGCCTCAAATGCCAGGTGGCGCGCCCTTGAGTTCGAACGTGAAGTTGATGATGTGGTTCATGAACGGTCTTGCCGTGGTCGCGATCGGAATTGCGGCCGGGTGGGGGCTCAGAGGCCGACGGCGGCGTTAGCGGGTCGCGTTACCCACGGCGCAGTTTGCCGGGCTCGTCAGGCTTGCGTCGGTCGGATCACACCGCCAGCGGTTCGTGTTGTCTTCAAGTCGGTGCGTTCGGGAAAGCATTCGCCTCGATCATTGGCCGGTTTTTCAGGATCAACTCGTGTTATCCCGCACCGTAGCTCGTTGGCAGGTAGTCGCTTGTTTTGCCGGTTCGGCAATCTGCACGACAGCGGCGATCCTGTTTTTCGCGAAAGGCGAAGAGCGGGTTGTCGCAACCCCGACGACTGTTGAGGTCGGGCGGGTGCTGTCGGGCGCTCGCGTAACGGTTGAGTTCAACGTGGCCAACAACACATCGAAGACCGTGAAGTTCGCCGAAACGTTCAAGCAATGCGATTGCACAAACGTTCATTGCGACCGGGCTGCTTTGAAGCCTGGCGAGATTGCCCATTGTTCGATCGACTGGAATACGACCGGACGTAGCGGCCCCGCGAGCACGCTCATCGGTCAAACGTGGCGAATCGACGGCAAGGATGTTGCCTGGCTGTGCAAGGTCACCGCGAACTGTCGCGTCTCGACCGATTCGGCATGGTTAGCGGCGGGCGCAACGCTGCGCGGGGCCGGTCCGCGCCATGCCCGTGTGCCGCTGCATTCTTCGCTGCAGCGCGCCGAAGTGATGCGGCTCAGCGCTTCCACACCGCAGTTGCTGGCCGAATTGGAAGCCGCTCCCGGCGGCCTGCAGGCGAAAATCAGCACGAAGTCGAAGTCCTTGCCGGCAGGCGCCAGCCTGATTCTGGAGGTCCGCGATAAAAATTCGATCGTGAAGTACGAGTTGCCCGTTGATGTTCTGCCGGGCGGCTGATGTTTTCCCGCTGAGGGCGGTGAAAGCGGTTGGCTCGTACCGAACGCGACAGGAGTTCAATCGCTTTTCGGCAATCGGCCTGATTATCTTCTGGAAAGTTCCGAAAACCGTTTAACAGATTGCCGTATCGTCACTTTGGCTGCGTGAAGGTTCCTTTTTTGAGGGAGATTGCAATGAAGATGACAATTTGCGCATCGCTGGCGGTGGCGTGTCTTTGCGTGTTTGCTGCATTCGGCGTGGCGTGGGCGCATTGCCCCGAGACGACGACAAACTGGAGTTTGTGCATTGGGCGATGGAACTTGTGCGTCGGTCAAAACGCATTCGGATGCGCGAATTTGCAACAGGCATTCACTGCCGATGATCCAAGGGCCGGCAACTGGTCTTGCAGGGACAACACCCCCAACGACAGCGAGTGCATCGTTTGCCCGCTGGGCCAGGGGCCCGACGGGACGGGGTTGAAGCTATGCAATGTCAAGGGGGCGTGCGAATGGTTGGGCGGAGTCGGGTGTGTTTTCAACAACGGCTTGCAGACACAGCCGGTCATGAACAACTTCTACATCGTTCTCGCCTGTCAAAACCCTTCGTAGACGGTGCATTTCGCAATTTGGCAGCAGGTTGTTGGCACGTCTCGCGATTGTTGCGCGACGTTGCCGGTTCTTCCAGATTCTATTTCCGCCGTTTGCAGTACGCCGCCCGCAGAGTCGATGGGTTGACGTTCCAGGAACTTCGCCGGAGTGCGACATGAAAACGTTTGCGGCCGCCTGCGGATTGTTGATTTGCTGGGCCGGCCAGGGCGCGGTGGCGCAAGGGGACGACGCAGATGCCGATTGTCGCGTCCAGCCGGCCGAAATCCGGGCTCTGGACGCCCGGCGGAAATGGAAAAACGGTTCGCTGGAAATCGAAACGACCTACCTCTTGTTCGACAGACAGGGGAAAACGACCTCCGAAATCCGCCGCAAGAGCTTCGCTGCGTTTGATGGCGACAACGTGCGCGTTGATATGACCAAATTGGATTCCCCGGACTTGCCGGTCCGCGATCTCACAGTCTTCGACCGGGGTCAGCTTCTCGAATACACCGACATCAAGCCGGGAGGGCAGACAGTTGCGGTCTCGTTGCGTCACGTTCAACCTGGTGAGCCGCGGCCGTCCAAAGCCGTTGACGTAAGACTTATCGGAATTCGACCGGTATGGTGGGAGAATTTGAATCTTGGCGAGCCGCTCGATGTTTTCGTTGGCAATCCGGCGCGCTCGAAATGCCGGGCGGCGGTCGATCAGATCGGCACCGCGAAGGTCGAACGGGTCGAATATCAGGGAGTGCGAACGTTTAACCGGCTCTGGATCGACCCGGCCAGCGATTTTTCGGTGTTGCAGGTCGAGGTGAACGAAGGGCCGCATCAAGACCGCATCTCGACCGAGTATCAGTTGCACCGCCCATCGGGGCTGTATCTGCCCGTTTCATACGTGTTTGAGAATCGCTTCGATGGTCGAATACTCGGTCGGCAGACGGCGCAGTTGACGTGGCTCACCATGAATGCCGCCGATTTCCGGAAGCTGTTCGACCCGCGCGAGTACAACATTCCGGTGGGTGTGCCGGTCGCGGTCGACGACCCCAACGTTTTCGGGATGCACACTTGGAACGGCACCGAGGCGGCGCGGGTCGACGACACGCGCGTTCGGCAACTGGCGGCAAAAATCGGAAACAAGCCAGCTCCGGCGATCCTGGCCTGGGTACTGGCGGGCAACGCTGTGCTGCTGGCCCTTCTGGGCCTCTGGCGTTATCGAACGGTGCGGAAGCGGGTTCCTGATTGATGGGCGTGCGACCCCGCACACACGCCTTCCTGCGTAACAACAATGAGTGAGCGGACCGGTGAGAGGAATTGGTTCAAATCGTAGCGCCGGTGCAGGTCAAATCGCTGCGCCTGTCGCAGTCTGTTGCCGCAGGCCGAAGTACGCGCAGGTATGATTTGCCGCTCGTCGGCGGAGCCCCGTCACTACCGAATTGGAACCGAACCGGATTTCATGGCGTTATTTGGGGCGCATTGACGTACTTTTCGCAGGGCCGCAGCGCATTATCGTGGATTTGGCATGCCGGGAACGAAGAGTTATATCGCCGACGTTTGGTCGGAGACGCGCCGTATCACCGCGACATGGCTCCCGTGGACGGCGCCGGGACGGCGTCCGGTCGGCCCAGCGGGTGTCGCGAGACTCGGGCATCGTTCATACGTTGGCGGCAAATGGGAGGCGATTGGACGCCTGCAATATGAGTTTCTTGTGTCGCAGGGATTGTTGCCACACCACGTGCTGCTCGACATCGCCTGCGGCAGTTTACGAGGCGGCGTGCATTTCATCCCGTTTCTCGACGTCGGCCATTATCTGGGAATCGACAAGGAAGAGGCGCTGATCGCTGCGGGCGTGGCGCACGAACTCGGCTCAGAGCTGATCGCGCTCAAACGACCGCAGTTTGTGGTGTCGCCAGCGTTCGAGTTCGAGCGCTTCCCGCTGCGGCCCGACTTCGCGTGGGCCCATTCGCTCTTCACGCATCTCCCTCAGCCGCTGATCCACGCATGCCTGGAAAAACTTCGGCAAGCAGCCCATCGTGAAACACGATGCTACGCAACATTCTTCGAATGCGGCAAGCCACGGGTCAACCCCGCCGCCGCGCACGATCACAAAGCGTTTTTGTTTACTCGTAGCGAACTTGAACAATTCGGCGCCGCCGCTGGCTGGCGCATGAAGTACGTGGGGGACTGGAACCACCCCCGCGGGCAGAAAATGGTGCTGTTTTATGAGCCTGTTGCAGGTTGCTCGTTAAATCCATAACGAAGAGAAAGCCCGCCCCGTGGATTGTCTTGTTCGGACTCGATCTGAGCTTTTCAACACTCTTAAAGTCGTCCGCTCATGCACGAGTCGATGAAACCACCGGGCGTTGTGTACATCGGCGGCTGCGGGCGGAACGGCTCGACGTGGCTGGGGCTGTGCCTTGAACGGTCGCCCGATGTCTGTTTTGCCGGCGAGTTGACGCACCTCTGGCAACGCGGGTTCCTCGACGACGAACGATGCGGGTGCCGGCGGCCGTTCAGCCGCTACGATTTCTGGCACGCGGTCACGCAGGAGGCGTTCGGCACGTTCTCGCGGAGTGACGCCGGGCATCTCTGCGAGTTGCGCGGTGCCATCAGTGCGTTCCGCCGGTTGCCGTGGGTTCTGGCGGGTCGGCCCCATGTCAGCCCACGCATTCTCAACGAATATGGCGCGGCGTATCGTCAATGGATTGGGGCGATCGCCCGCGTTGCGCAGGCGCGGGTCATCGTCGATTCGTCGAAGTACCCGACTGACCTGGCGGCGCTGCTGCGGTATGGCGCCGCGCCGATCAAAATTGTGCACCTGGTCAGAAACTGCAACGCGGTCGTGCATTCGTGGAAGCGCAAGAAGCGGCGGACCGAGATCCATTGGAAGGCCCAGGATATGCCCCGCTACAACGCCGTGACGACCGCGCTCGGCTGGAAGGCGTTCAACTGCGCGATCGCCCGGTTGGCGCGGCAATACATGTCGCCCTGTTGCCTGGTCCGCTATGAAGATCTGGTCGACAGTTTTCCCGGCACGCTGGGCGAATTGTTCGCCTGGATCGGCGTCGATCAGCAACCGGCCGTCGCCGTGCGTCCGAGCCACAGCATGGCGGGCAACCCGTGCCGGCTGAATGCTGACCCGCTGCGCGTCGAACGCGACGAGGAATGGCTCGTCCGGCCCGGCGCCGTGGACCGGCTGATCGTCAAACTCTTGTGCGGCCGCGAGCAGCGGCATTACGGGTATTCGGGTGTCGCCGCGTCGCCCGGAGAACTTCAATCGTTCGTCCCCTTGATCCGATGCCCGGCCCAGGCGAATGACCCCGCCGTTTGACGATGCCCTCTGGAGCTTGCCGTGGCTCGGCGCGACTTATGCCGTCGCGACGGCCGGGCGGCAGGTTGCACTGCGGGCCTGGCCGCAAGATTCAGCCTTGCAAATTGCGTTGCATACGTCGGTCATCGCGATTGCGCTGACGCTGCTTGACCTGACCGGGCTGGGCGCGGTGGGGCTACTGTCGCGGGCGGGGGTTCTGTCGGCGGTCATCGTCTCGAGCCTGTGCGTGCGCGCCGTGGCACTGCGGCCGTCGGCGGCGAATGCGGCGGCGCCAGACCGCTCGTGGGCTGTCTTGGCCTGGGCGCCTGTTTTGGCGATTTTGCTGGGGCATGTGGCCCTGAACGGGCTGATGGAACTTCCGACCGATTTCGATTGCCTGATGTACCACCTGCCGCTCATCGACCAGTGGTTGCAAACCGGCTCGCTAGCGGCCACGCTCATCGCGCGGTGGTCGGACCCGGCCAACAGCGAATTGCTTGGGCTGTGGTTCGCCACGCCGTTTTCCGGCGATTTTCTGGTCGCGCTCAATAACGTGCCCGTGATGATTGTCTGGGCGACGGGGCTGCTCGAACTGCTGCGCCTGCTGGATGTTACCGGCTGGCTGCGGCATGGCGCGGCAATCGCCTGCCTCGCCGTGCATACCACCGTGCATGAAACCGACAATGCGTCGAACGACCTGATGGTCGCCGCGTTTTTTATCGCCGCAGTCGTGTATGCGCTGCGGTACGTGCGGTCTTCGGCCGCCAGCGATCTGGCGCTGTTCGGCGCGTCGCTGGGGCTGCTGGCGGGGACGAAGTATTTTGCGATCGGGTACGCATTGCTTGCGGCCGTCGTTTTTGCCTGGGGTTGCGGGCGGGCGCAGGGCTGGTGGCGGGCAGTGCGCGGCGCGATCGTGGCGGGGGGTATCGCATTGGCGCTGGGCGGTTACTGGTACGCGCGCAACGTGATCGTCACGGGGTACCCCTTTTATCCTCAAGGGTCGCCCGCACTCCACGAGCGGATTGTGCATCCTGACATGCGCAAGACAACGCTGGCATTCAATGGCGACCCGGCCGTGCCGGGGCTGGCGCTCGCAGCCGTCTGGAAGTTCTGCGGGCCGATTCAGCTTGCGGCGGTCTTATTGTTTCCGGCGATTGCGGTGGCTGCGGTGGTCATTGGGGTGCAGGGCATGATTCAGAATCGGCGCGAGAACCTGGCGCGCGCGGCATTGCCGATCCTGCTGCTGGGCGCCCTGGCAATTACTCTGGTCACGCCGATGCTTGTCGAGCATCGGCCCGGCACGCTGAACCATTTGCGGTGGGGGTATACGCCGGTGCGTTATTCGCTGTGCTTTCTGTGCCTGCTCGTCGCAGCAACGGCGGTTGTGCTGCAAACGGCCCTCGACCGGGTGGGTACGCGATTGACGGCGGCTGCCGGCGTCATCTTGTGCGTCGCGGCGGTTGGGCAGTTCGTGTACCGGTTCTCCAGCCGCACCGAAATTGACTTTCTGGTCACGCTCAGCGGGGGCGCCAATTTGCTCTGTGCGGCGTTCGGTGCGGGGTGGGTCGCACGGAATGGCCGCCGGGGGCGGGCCGTCGTGCTCGTCCTGGCGGTCGTGATGGGTTCAACAACAGCGGGTCTGCTGTCGCGGCGGTGGCATGCCGCCTATGCCTGGCATTTTGACCGGTACTTTCATACGCACATGTTTACCGATCTGGCGGCGGGGGGGCCGCAGCGGCTGCTCGTCCTCGACGAACGGCCCTACCCGTATCTGGGGTCGCGGCGGCAAAACCTGGTCGAACAGCCGCTGAGCTATCGCGGCATGACGGCGGTCAAAGAGGCGATGACGGCGGCGACGCTTTCGTTCGTGGCGACGCACGCAATGGCCAGAAATGAGACCACTCGATTTGGCGGGGCCGCAGAAGATCTCAAGGCCGACGCCGCGTTTGAGCTCGTTGGCCCCGACGAACCGCTGGTGTTGTTTCGCTACATTCCAGGGAAACGTTGACGCGGGACGACCTGCCGGCTCGTGAGGCCGGAGGCAACGATGGTTTGGCATCAGTCGCGGGAGTCGGGGTCATGAGTTCGCCGGCCGTTCGACAGTCGCAAATGGACGAAGCCCATGAGACATCGGGCTTTTGTCCCGAGGTTTCCATTGTGATGCCGTGCCTGAACGAAGCCGAAACGTTGGCCGCGTGCATTGCCGAAGCCACAGCGGCACTGACAAACGCCGGCATCGACGGCGAAATCATCGTGGCCGACAACGGCAGCACCGATGGCTCGCAGGAAATCGCGTCCCTCATGGGGGCGAAAGTCGTGTCGGTACCGGCCAGGGGCTACGGCCACGCGCTGCGGGGTGGCATCGCAGCCAGCCGGGGGCGGTTTGTCGTCATGGGCGACGCCGACGCGAGCTATGACTTTGGCCATATCCCCCGGTTTGTCGATGAATTGCGCCAGGGTCACGACCTCGTCATGGGCAACCGCTTCGCCGGGGGGATCCAGCCGGGCGCAATGCCGCGCCTGCACCGGTACTTGGGCAACCCGGTGCTGACGTTCATCGGCCGGCTGTTTTTTGGCTGTGCGTGCCATGATTTTCATTGCGGGTTGCGTGGGTTCAGCATCGCGGCGCATCGCCGCATGGGGCTGACGACGACGGGCATGGAATTCGCCAGTGAAATGATCATCAAGGCGACGCTGCAACAATTAAAGGTTACAGAAATACCGACGGTTCTGCGGCCCGACGGGCGCACGCGGCCCCCACACCTGCGGAGTTGGCGCGATGGCTGGCGACACCTGCGATTTATGCTTCTGTTTTGCCCCCGCTGGCTGTTCCTGTTGACCGGGCTGCCGCTCTTCGCGCTGGGCCTGTTGCTCGTCGCCTTGATCGGCATCTTTCATCGGGTCACGTTTTTTGGGGCCGGGCTGAACGTCAACGCCAGCCTGGCTGCGGCCATGGCCGCCAATCTGGGCTATCAACTGCTGCTGGCTGGTATTTTTGCCCGACAATTCGGCGCGGCGCTGGGCACGCATCCCCGGCAGTCGCTGCTGGTGCGGCTGCAAAAGCGCGTGTCGCTGGAACTCGGCATTTTGGTCGGCTGTGGCCTGGCGGCGGCGGGGTTTTTCCTGCTGCTGTCGGCGGGCTTGGCCTGGCGTGACGCGGGGTTTGGCCCCCTCGATTCGGGGTTGACAGTACAGCGCGTCATTCCCGCGGTGACGTTCATGACACTCGGCGTACAAACGGTGTTCGGCAGCTTTTTGCTCAGCCTGATCAGCCTGATGCCGAAACCTGTGCCTGAACCGGCCGGTCGTTCGCGGTGAAATCGTCAGGCCGTTTGGCAACTGTCCCATGAGAAGCACCGCCCGGAACGACCGAAACCTGTTTATGAAATGCCCCCAAAAGGCGGCCGCGCAACAACCAGCAACTGAAAACTGAAGGCGTAATCATCCACCTGACCGTTGAAGCAAAATCGCGTGAAAACCGGAAATCGGGCAAAGTGGGGGCTGGAAACATCTTGCACTCGTTCTAATAATTCGGTATTGCTCAAGGCTGCGCAATCGACGAGTGAAACGCGGCGTTCTGCCGCCCGCGCCGATCGCCGTGCCTGCAATCACAGGATGTTCCAGGCAGTGCCGCCACGGAAGGAAGGATCGGGTGTCATGAAAAACTCTCTGCGCGAAACCCGCCTTGAGGAAGCCTCCGTCTGGGGTCAGGTTCTGTATCGCGGGCTGCCGTTTGAACGCGAGATGTTGCTGTTCTGCGTGGTCAGCCTGCTCGACATGGCGCTCACCTATGTGCTGATCAACCATCAGTCAGATCAATTTGTCGAATCGAACCCCATCGCCCGCTATATCCTCGTCAGTTGGGGGTTTCAGGGTATGGCGTACTTCAAGCTGGCGCTCGTAACGGTCGTCGTGTTCAATGCCCAACTGATTGCCCGTCAAAACCCGCGTGTGGCACTGCGGTTGTTTCATTTCGCGTCGGCGACGGTGGGCCTGGTGGTCGTCTACAGCCTGTTTTTGCTGATGAGACACGCCGCATGACTGCCACCGCGCTCTCCGAACGACTTCGCGAACGCGGCCAGTTGCACCTGCTGCAATGGTGGGACCACCTCAGCCCGCCAGAGCAGCAGGCGTTTGCCGCCGAACTCGAAGCCATTGACTGGCGGCTCTTTGATCAGATCGCGGCCCTGGATGCGGGGCGCGCAACGGCGGGGCACGACGATTCGCCTGTCGCCCGGGCCCGCCGGGCCCGCCGGGCCCGCCCGCCCGGCCAACTCGTCAGGTTGCCGCGCAGCGACGACGACCGGTTGCGGTACGCCGGGGCGCGGCAGCTTGGGCTGCAAGCCCTGGCCGACGGCCGTGTAGGGGT
>JAJXXL010000168.1 GCA_021781115.1 Planctomycetota bacterium | reverse complement strand
AAATGCGGGGGGCGCCGCGCCCGCTGCGGGGGGCGGCGAACGGCCGAGCCGTGCAACGCCGCGCGTCAAATCGCCGCGCGGCAAAGTCGCCGTCGCGGGCGCCCGGCACGCACCGAAGCGGGTTTGACCGCCCGTGCCGCCCACGTCGCCCAACGGGCCCTGATGCCGCGCACCGGGGTTTTCCGCAAGAAGAAGCAGTTTTTTGACATTTGCAGTCGAGACCGAGTCATGCTTTACCGAGCCGATTACCGTACTGAACCGCCCGCAGCCCAAGGGCTGTATGACCCCGCCCACGAGCACGATGCCTGCGGGGTGGGGTTCATCGTCAATATCAACGGCGAAAAGTCGCATCAATTGCTGCTCGACGCCTTGCAGATTCTGGTGAACCTGCAGCATCGCGGCGCATGCGGCTGCGAAGACAATACGGGCGACGGCGCCGGGGTCATCCTGCAGGTTCCACACAAGTTCCTGGCAGCCCGCTGCGCCGACGAGAAGATTGCCCTGCCCGAGCCGGGCGACTACGGCGTGGGCATGGTGTTTCTGCCGAACGATGCCGGGCAACGGCGGTTTTGCGAAGAGACGTTTGAACGGATCGTCGCCGAAGAAGGACAGCGGGTTCTGGGCTGGCGCGACGTGCCCCGCGACAACTCACAACTGGGTGCGACGGCGCTGTGCGTCGAGCCGATGATGCGGCAGATTTTCATTGGCCGCGGGCCCGCCACGCCCGATGCCGATGCCTTCGAATGGAAACTGTACGTCATCCGCAAGCGGGTCGAGCGCATTGTTGCCGACAGCGACCTGCCGCTGAAGCGGTCGTTTTACGTGCCCAGCCTGTCGACGAAAACGATCGTCTACAAGGGGCTGCTGCTCGCCACGCAAATCGCGAATTTCTACACCGATCTGTGCGACCCCTTGATGGAAACGGCCATTGCGATGGTCCACCAGCGGTACAGCACGAATACGTTTCCCACGTGGGATCTGGCGCACCCCTTCCGGTTCATCGCGCATAATGGCGAGATCAACACGGTGCGAGGCAACCAGAACTGGATGCGGGCCCGACAGTCGCAATTCGGCAGTCGGCGATTCCAGGACGACGTGAAGAAACTGCTGCCGATCATTCCTGATCGGCTCAGTGATTCGGCGGCGTTCGATTGCGCCCTCGAACTGCTGCACGCCACGGGCCGGTCGCTGCCGCACGCCATTATGATGATGATTCCCGCGGCATGGGACGGCCACGAGTCAATGCCCGACGACGAAAAGGCATTTTATGAATATCACGCCTGCCTGATGGAACCGTGGGACGGCCCGGCGTCGATTGCCTTCACTGACGGAACCATGATCGGGGCGGTGCTCGATCGCAACGGCCTGCGCCCGTCGCGGTATACAATCACGAAAGACGGCTTCGTCATCATGGCCTCGGAAACGGGCGTGCTCGACATCGACCCGGCAAATGTCCTGTCGAAGGGGCGGCTGCAACCCGGCAAGATGTTTCTCGTCGACACGGCCCAGAAGCGCATCATTGCCGACGACGAAATCAAGTCCAGCCTGGCCCGGCGGCGGCCGTATCGGCAATGGCTCAAAGAGCAGCAGATCCGCCTCGAAGACCTGCCGGCGCAAACACCGCAGCCGGTCGATTTTGACTCGCTGCTCACGCGGCAACAGGCGTTCGGCTACACGCTCGAAGACCTGCGGATCATTCTGGGGCCGATGGCACAGAATGGCGAAGAGCCGCTCGGCTCGATGGGCGACGATACGCCGCTGGCGGTGCTGTCAAACCAGCCGCAGTTGCTCTATTCGTATTTTAAGCAACTGTTCGCCCAGGTGACGAACCCGCCGCTCGATGCAATTCGCGAAGAACTGGTGACATCGATGGGCATGACATCGGGCGCCGAGCAGGATCTGTTCGAGGAAACGCCCGTACATTGCCACCAGTTGCGGCTCAAGCAACCGATTCTGACCAACGCCGAGATCGAGGCGATTCGTTCGGTCGCGGCCGGCAAGATCCGCTCGCACACAATTTCGCTGCTGTACGAGGTGGCTGGCGGGGCCGAGGCGTTGCGGGCCGCGATCGAGCGCGTTCGCGACGAGGCAAGCGCGGCGATCAAGGCCGGTGTGGCGCTGCTGATTCTGTCGGACCGCGGCGTCAACGCAACGCACGCACCGATTCCTGCGCTGCTTGCCGCGTCGGGGCTGCACCAACACCTGATCCGCGAGGGCACGCGGACACTGATCAGCCTGGTACTCGAATCGGGTGAACCGCGCGAGGTGCACCACTTTTCGCTGTTGTTTGGGTACGGGGTGGCCGCGGTCAACCCATACCTGGCGCTGGAAACGCTGGCCGACCTGTGCCGCCAGGGCGTGCTCAAAAACGGCGCCGGCCCGCTCGATTATAAAGCCGCTGAAAAGCAGTACATCAAGGGGGTGGTCAAGGGAATCCTGAAGGTGATGTCGAAAATGGGCATTTCGACGCTGCACAGCTACCATGGCGCGCAAATCTTCGAAGCGGTGGGGTTGAACCACGCCTTGGTCAATGAATACTTCACGCATACCGCGTCGCGGATCCAGGGAGTCGACCTCGATGTGCTGGCGGCCGAGGTCGCCCAGCGGCACCACCACGCCTTCCCCACGATCACCGTGCCCGAAAACCTAGACCTCGATGTGGGCGGCCAATACCAGTGGCGCCGCCGCGGCGAACACCACATGGTCAACCCGGAAATGGTCGCCAAGCTGCAACATGCCGTGCGCACCAACAACGCCCGGATGTACGAGACCTATGCCGAGCATTGCAACAACCAGGAAAAGCAACTGGCCACGCTTCGAGGACTGCTCGATTTCCGGTTCGCCGCCGAGCCGATTCCTCTCGACGAGGTCGAGCCGGTCGAAAGCATCGTGAAGCGGTTTGCAACCGGGGCCATGTCGCTGGGGTCGATTTCGCGCGAGGCGCATGAAACGCTGGCGATTGCCATGAACCGCCTGGGCGGAAAGAGCAACACGGGCGAAGGGGGCGAAGACCCCGTGCGGTATGTCCGCGATGCCAACGGCGACTCGCGCCGCAGCGCCATCAAACAGGTGGCTTCAGGCCGGTTCGGCGTGACGAGCGAATACCTCGTCAACGCTGAAGAACTGCAAATCAAAATGGCCCAGGGGGCCAAGCCCGGCGAAGGCGGGCAATTGCCCGGCCACAAGGTCGATGAATATATCGCCCGGGTGCGTCACGCCACGCCGGGCGTGGGGCTGATCTCTCCGCCGCCGCACCACGACATTTACTCGATCGAAGACCTGGCGCAACTGATTCACGACCTGAAAAACGCGAACCCTGAAGCGCGGGTGTGCGTCAAGCTGGTGTCAGAGGTGGGCGTGGGCACGGTGGCTGCGGGCGTTTCCAAAGGCCATGCCGACGTGGTGCTGATTTCCGGCTATGAAGGTGGCACGGGCGCCAGCCCGTTGACCTCACTGAAGCATGCCGGCATTCCCTGGGAATTGGGACTCGCTGAAACACACCAGACGCTGGTGCTGCACAACCTGCGCAGCCGGATCGTCGTGCAAACCGACGGGCAATTGAAGACCGGTCGTGATATTGCGATCGCGGCGTTGCTCGGGGCCGAAGAATACGGCGTGGCGACAGCAGCGCTGGTGGCGGCCGGCTGCATCATGATGCGCGTGTGCCACCTGAATACCTGTCCTGTGGGCATTGCCACGCAAGACCCGCGATTACGCGAGCGGTTTGCAGGCAAACCCGAACACGTCGTCAACTTGTTCCGGTTCCTGGCGGCCGACCTGCGGCAATACATGGCCCGCCTCGGCTTCCGCACGGTGAATGAAATGATCGGCCAGGTCGACCGCCTGGAAACGCGAGCGGCGATTACGCATTGGAAGGCGCAGGGTCTCGATTTTTCGGCCATCCTGTACAAGCCACAGGTACCCGACAGCGTCGGGGTCTATTGCCGCGAAGTGCAAGATCACGGCCTGGACGCGGCGCTTGACAACCGGCTGATCGAACTGTGTGAGCCGGCTCTGACCCGCGGTGAAAAAGTGCGTTTTGAGTTGCCGATTCGCAATACCAATCGCACGGTGGGCACGATGCTAGGTAGCCGGCTGACAAAGAAATGGGGCGGCGACGGGCTGCCCGACGATACCATCACGCTGAAATTCAACGGCTCGTGTGGCCAGAGTTTCGGGGCCTTCGTTCCCCGTGGCATTTCCATGCAGGTCGAGGGCGATGCCAACGATTACTTCGGCAAGGGGTTATCGGGTGGGCGGCTGAGCATTTACCCGCCCAAAACGGCGACATTCGTGCCTGAAGAAAACATCATCATCGGCAATGTTGCATGTTACGGGGGCACCTCCGGCGAAGTGTTCATTCGCGGGATTGCCGGCGAGCGATTTTGCGTCCGCAATTCCGGGGTGAATGCAGTCGTCGAAGGCGTGGGCGACCATGGCTGCGAGTACATGACCAAAGGCACCGTTATCGTGCTGGGACGCACCGGGCGCAACTTTGCCGCCGGCATGAGCGGCGGGATTGCCTATGTGCTCGACGAGGCGGGACAGTTTCCGGTCTTGTGCAACAAGCAAATGGTCGACCTGGATCCGTTGCAACTTGATGAAGACGTCGACCTGGTGCAATCGCTCCTGCGGAAGCATATCGAAGCAACCGGCAGCGAACGGGCACAGTGGGTGCTGGAAAACTGGCATCGCCTGCAACCCAAATTCGTGAAGGTGTTTCCGCGCGATTACCGCCGCGTCATCGACGCCCGTCGAAAGACACTCGAAGCGGCACGGGCCCCCGTCGTGGTCTGAACGACCTCAGCGCTGCCAATGCCCCCGCCGTACTCATTGGCCGCGGAGTATTCCGCCGGTCGGTGCGGCGGCTGAAACCAACGCTTATTTTGACGATTTGAAGGTGCACGATGGGGAAACCCGACGGATTTCTGGACTACCAGCGCGAAACACCTGCCCGCCGCCCGGTTCCCGAGCGGTTGCACGACTGGCAGGAGGTCTACAAGCCGTTTCCTGAACTCAAGCTCATGGAGCAGGGGGCGCGGTGCATGGATTGTGGCGTGCCGTTCTGCCATACCGGCTGCCCGCTGGGAAACATCATTCCCGATTGGAACGACCTGGTCTATCGCGGCCAGTGGGAACAGGCCATTCGCCGGCTGCACGCCACGAACAACTTTCCCGAATTCACCGGCCGGCTTTGCCCGGCGCCCTGCGAAGAAGCCTGCGTGCTGGGTATTAACGCGCCGCCCGTGACGATCAAGAACATTGAGAATTCCATTGTCGAACACGCGTTTGCCGCGGGTTGGATTGCGCCCGAGCCACCCACACAACGCACGGGTAAAAAAGTCGCCGTGATCGGGTCGGGCCCGGCAGGTTTGGCGGCGGCGCAGCAACTCAACCGCGCCGGCCACAACGTCGTGGTGTTTGAGCGGGCCGACCGGGTGGGCGGATTGCTGCGATACGGCATTCCCGAATTCAAAATGGAAAAGCGCGTGCTCGATCGCCGGCTGGCCATCATGGAAGCCGAAGGGATTGAATTTCGCACGAATGCCAACGTGGGGGTCAATGTACCCGTCGCAGAGCTCAAATCCAGCTTCGACGCCATTGTTCTGGCCGGCGGCAGCACGGTTGGCCGCGACTTGCCCGTTCCCGGGCGGGAGCTGGCAGGCATTTATTTCGCGATGGATTTTCTGCCATTGCAGAATCGGCGTTGCGAAGGTGATGAAATTCCCAATGGTCAATTTATTTCCGCCAAAGACAAGCATGTCGTGATCATTGGCGGCGGCGACACGGGGGCCGACTGCCTGGGCACGGTGCATCGGCAGGGCGCCAAATCGGTCGTCCAGTTGGAACTCTTGCCAAAGCCCCCAAAACAACGCGATGAAACCATGCCATGGCCATATTGGCCGACGATTCTTCGCGCGTCGAGCGCGCACGAAGAAGGCGGCGAACGCGACTGGAGCGTGGGCACTAAAGAATTCACCGGGAGCAACGGCCATGTTGAGAAACTGCACGCAGTGCGACTCGAATGGGTCACGGAAAACGGCCGCCCGCAAATGCGCGAAGTTGCGGGCAGTGACTTCGCCTTGGACGCCGACCTTGTCTTGTTGGCAATGGGGTTCGTGCACCCCGAACACAAGGGAATGATTGAACAACTGGGCGTGGCGCTTGATCAGCGCGGCAACGTGAAGGCCGATGAGAACTACATGACGTCGGTTCCCGGCATTTTTTCCGCCGGCGACATGCGACGTGGACAGTCGCTCATTGTCTGGGCCATCTGGGAAGGTCGCGAAGCCGCGGTCGGAGTCGACAAGTACCTCATGGGCCAAAGCGACCTGCCCTCAACGCCGCAGCTTTTAGGTCGCGACGTCCGCGCCGGCGTATGATGCGATTTGATGTCGTTTGTGGTAAGCGCCGCAGCGTCACAACGGTCGAGTCCTGCACACGCAACAACAATTTGTGATTCGTGTTGCGACGTTTTCGGAATCGGCCGGGACCGAATTCGCCCTTGATGAAACCGGCTGTTTCAGCTACCGTTTGCCCCGCGCCGCACATTTCACGAGCGAAGGCTGTACCAACGGCCATTATCGCCCTGTTTGTAGCAGCCAGTCGCACGGAGGCGAAACATGAAGGTTACCCAAGCCGCGATTGTCGGTGGCGCGGTGTCATGCATGATTGTCGGAATCGTTGTCGGCAACCTGGCGGTTGTCGCCTACGATTGGCGCACGCGATTCATCGGCGTCGCCCCGGTCGAAACAGCCGGTCAGGCGGCGCTATCAGGCGCGGAGCTGCGCGACCAGCCGGAACTTGCCGGTTCCCGATCGGCGACTGATGCTGAACCCGAAGCAGATGCGGTATTTCCGATACGCACGGATCGCGCGGGCCAATTTGTCGAAGGGGTGCGGGGCGACCGGCCGCGCGGGTTCGAGTTGCCGAGCGAACTCGCCCCGATTGAGGCCGCGAACCGGGCACCAACGACATTACGTAGTGTGATCGACCTAGAATTGGCAAACGCCTCAGAAGAAGAGCGGTCGGCGTGGGCTGAGGAGTTAAAGAACGTACCGCCCGAAACGGCACGCGAAATCGTACGGCTGCGCCAGTCGCTCAGCCTCGGCGATCATGCGACCTTTGCACCGCCTGCGCTGAACATGACCGCGGGTGTGGCCGCCGCGCCGCCTCACTCGCAGCGTGCGCCGTTGAACGCACTGCCCATGATGTTACCAGCGACACAGGGGGGGGCAACGAACAAACACTTTGCGCAACGAACGGCGGTTGCCGTTGAGAGTTCGTACGAAGCCGCGCGCCTGAACGCGGCCCTGCAGGACATTCGCCGGGCGCGGCAGGTTGTGCTGAACAATATCGCAAATGCGCAAACCGCCGGCTTCAAGGCGACGCGCGTGTTGTTACGCGGGTTGGTTGAAGACAATCCGATCGCCGATGCCGCCAAATTGGAAGAGCCGGGCATCTCGACCCCCGGCGTCGAATATCAGATCTGTTTTGACGCCGGAACGTCTCGCCGTTCGGAGCGCGCCTTGGACTTGGCGATCGACGGCTGCGGCTGGTTTCAGCTGCGCGACGGCGCACAGATTCTTTACACGCGGGCCGGAACCTTTGCACTCGACCGCCAGCGGCGGATCGTGTTTCCAGTGTCGGGGCGAGATTTGCCGCTCGACCCCGAAATCGTACTGCCCGCCGCCAGGCCCGATCACCTTGGATTGACCGCGGGCCCGATACCTGGTCCTGACGGCGGGCTGGAGGGCCTGCAATTAGCCGACGTATGTACGGATGATCTCGTGGCCGCAGGCCCGGCCCTGTTTAAGGCAAACGGCCCCAACGCCGTCAAGCGCATCGCATCGCCAGGGCAAAACGGCCTCGGTGCGTTGAAATTCGGCGCGATCGAAGATTCAAACGTCGACCTGCCCGAAGAAATGAGCGAACTCGCACGCCTGCAAGCCCAACTGGCGGCCTTGCAAGCCGCGCTCGATATCATGATCGGCGCTTCGCCTGCGCGACAAGCCCCCTGAGTCGACGCCCGCCCGGTCGACCGCGATTGGCCCTGTTCGCCGACTGTGTTAACGACCAAACTCACCGCCGATCGCCCGATCGTCAATCGGCCCAGGTCGCTCGGCGCGAATCAATGGGCGGCACAGGATTCGAACCTGTAACCCCCTCGGTGTAAGCGAGGTGCGCTAGCCATTGCGCCAGCCGCCCCCAAGGTTTATGCAATGTTGTTCATGTCGCAGCTCAAGCCGCCTGCCGCTGGAACGTAATTTCGCGAGACGTAGTCCATGACCATGCGGTCGGCGTTGAAACGCCAGCCAAGCGTGCGGACGGCGCGTTTCATGCGTTTGATCCAAGCTTGCGGCAACAAGTCGCGATCACGGTCATAATACAGCGGAATGACTTCGTTTCGCAGCACGGCGATCAGGCTGTCGCCGTCGCGGGAATCTTGAATATCCTGGTTGACATGCGTGCGCCCAGAGCCAATCGCAAACCCGTTCGAACCGTCGTAGGCTTCGGCCCACCAACCGTCGAGAATTGAGCAATTGAGCCCGCCGTTGAGCACCACTTTCTGACCGCTTGTGCCTGAAGCCTCCAGCGGACGGCGCGGGTTGTTAAGCCACACGTCGACCCCCTGTACCAGATGCCGGGCAAGATTAACGTCGTAATCTTCAAGAAACACGACCCGGCCGCGAAACTCATTGCGCTGGGTAACTTTGATAATGCGTTGCAGCATCGCCTTGCCCTGTTCGTCGGCGGGGTGCGATTTTCCGGCGAAAATGAGCTGAATCGGTTGGTCGGCCTGATCGACCAGTTCGGCCAGCACCTCGATGTCACGCATGATCAGGTCGGCGCGCTTGTACGGCGCAAATCGCCGGGCAAAGCCAATGGTCAGCACGCGCGGGTCGAGCGCCGTGCTGATCTGCTGGGCCAGCGTGTCGGTCAGTTCTTCGCGGCGGCGAGCCTGTTTCAGCAAACGATCGCGGGCGAAACTGATAAGCCGCGTTTTCAAGGTCTGGTGGGTTTCCCAGAGTTCGCCAGCAGAGATTTCTTCGACCGGCGCCCAGACACCCGGCTCGCCCGTTCGCAAGTACCAATTCAGTGGCAGTACCCGGTCGTAGAGCATTCGCATTTGCTGCGCGAGCCAGGTCGAAACGTGAATTCCATTCGTGATGTGGCCGATGGGAATTTCCTCTTCACTGCGCCAGGGCCAAAGGTTGGCCCACATCCGGCGGCTGACCACGCCGTGCAGGCTCGAAACCGCGTTGGCCCGCCGGCACAATTTGAATGCCAGCACCGTCATACAAAACGATTCGTTCTGGTTTTGTGGTTCAACGCGCCCGAGGCTCATCAGGGCGTCGGCCCGCAAACCAAGCTGATCGCGCAACGGACCGACGTGTTCTTCGATCAGGTCGGCGCCGAAACGGTCGTGTCCGGCTGGTACGGGAGTGTGTGTGGTGAACACGCACATCGCGGCCGTTTCGCGCAATGCCTCGTCGAAGGATACGGCGTCGTCGTCAATGCGCTGGTGAATGACTTCGAGGCCGGCAAAGGCCGAGTGCCCCTCGTTCATGTGAATCACGCCCGGCTGAATTCCCATGGCCGCCAAGGCGCGCACACCGCCAATACCCAGAATGATTTCCTGGCGGATACGGGTGCGGGTGTCGCCGCCGTACAGCCGCGCCGTGAGTTGCCGATCTTCGTCGCGATTTTCAGCAATGTCGGTATCGAGCAGAAACAAGGGAATGCGGCCCACGTTCACGCGCCACACCCGCGCGTGGATGCTTCCGCCGCGCGTATCGACGGAAATCAACACCGGCTTGCCGTCGCGCGACACCGCGGGTTCGATTGGCAATCGCTCGATTTTCTGATCGGTGTACGTTTCCTGCTGCCAACCATTCGCGTCAATGTGCTGCTCGAAATATCCCTGGTCGTAGAACAGGCCCACCCCCACGAGCGGAATGCCGAGGTCGGAGGCGCTTTTGAGATGGTCGCCCGCAAGCACCCCCAAGCCCCCCGAGTAAATCGGCAACGATTCGTGCAGCCCGAACTCAGCCGAGAAATACGCCGTAGGCCGCTGACCAAGAACGCCCGCGTGCGTTGCGCCCCACGTATCAGAGGCGTCCATGTATTCCTGCCAGCGCCGATACGCCCAATTGATTCGCGTGTGCAAGACTGCTTCGGCCGCCCGCTGTTCGAGTTTATCGGGGGGGTATTGTTCCAGCAGCAGCACGGGGTTGTGGCCCACTTCGGTCCAAAGAACCGGGTCGATTTCACGAAAGATATTCGTGACCTCGGGCTGCCAGCTCCACCACAAGTTTCGCCCCAGTTCCCGAATCTTTTCGTGCAGCGTTTTGTCACGGGCCATAAATCAATTCATCCTTGCCTGCGTGTAATGAGCGTCGTTCTTCGGTTGGGCCATTGGAATCGACCAGTTTGCCCCGGCAGGCCGATTTCGAGAGTCATTCATTCCGTCCGTGAAACCACCCCCGGAAAGTGATGCATTCTTACCACGGGTGCCCGAACTATAACTACCCAACATCGTTTTTTCCAGATGCCCGACACCCGAACCGATGACATCACGAATTCGTAAGCTCAAGGTGAAGCGTTGACTCCGCAATCTGGAAAATACCGGAAAACAGCGGGGTTTGTGCGGGCGGGTCTGAGATATTGCGGTTGCCCCACGAGACACGCCAGGCGTCATGCCGAATTGTTCCACTAGCCGAATGTTCGTCGGAAGGAAATTCGACTGGTGGACTGAACCGAGATTTCGTCGGCGAGGCATAACCCGCGACCGCACGTTTACGCCAGTTCGCTTGAGCCGGTAGAGCGCCCTGGGGTAGAGTGGCTTTCGCGTCGCTTGTACACCGACCGTGAATTCCTGGAACGGAACCGCCTCATGCCTTACGCCGCACCACGCCGCGCGTTGTCACTTGCCGTCACCGTCTGGTTGTGCGTTGCACTGCCCGTATGGGGGCAGAATTTTCCCGACGTCGAACAATTGCCGGTGCAGGTAGAACCGCCCGATCCGCTCAAAATGTTCGACGGAACACCGGTCGCAACCCCCGCACAGTGGCGTAATCAGCGGCGTCCCGAACTCAAGGCGCTGTTTGAACATTACATGTACGGGTACATGCCCGCCGCTCCCGACAACCTGAAGGCGGTCATTGAACGGACTGACCCCGGCAGTTTGGGGGGAAAAGCCAAACTCAGGGAAATTCGGCTGGAATTTGGCCCGCCCGGTACGCCGCCAATTCATCTGTTGCTCTTGACGCCGAATGATCGAAAAGGACCTGCCCCCGTGTTCGTCGGGCCGAATTTTTGTGGAAATCACGCCGTACTGAATGACCCGCAAATCGCGTTGCCCACCGTCTGGGTGCCCAAACACTGCAAAGGCTGCCAGGACAATCGGGCAACGGCCGCCGGGCGCGGTACCGAAACCGATGTGTGGTGCGTTGAGTACGCGATTGAACGGGGCTACGCGCTTGCCACCTTCTATTGTGGCGACCTCGACCCCGACGAGCCTGATTTCAGCGACGGCGTTCACCCGCACTATTTTCAGGCGGGGCAGAAAACTCCGGGTGTGCACGATTGGGGGGCAATCGCCGCTTGGGCGTGGGGCATCAGCCGAGTCGTCGATTACTTGACGAACGACAAGGAAATCGATGCCCGGCGTATTGCGGCGGTTGGGCATTCGCGACTGGGAAAAACCGTGTTGCTTGCCGCCGCATTCGACGAGCGGATTGCACTGGTGGTTCCTCATCAGTCGGGGACGGGCGGCTGCGCCCTGAGTCGAAAGAACGACCAGGAAACGATTGAGCGAATCAACCGCGTTTTTCCGCATTGGTTCAATGACGAGTTTGCAAAGTTTGGCGGTCGCGAAGAGCGATTGCCATTCGACCAGCACCTGCTGATTGCCCTCGTTGCCCCGCGTCCATTGCTTGACACCGAGGGGGCCCGCGATAAATGGGCCAACTTCGACAATGCCTGGCGGTCATTGCAGGGGGCCGATGTTGTCTACAAATTCCTGGGCGCCAAGGGCCTCGTCGACGGCGGTATTGTCGAAGGCAACGAACCGATTGGCGGGCCGAAATTCAGCGAACTGATGCAATACCGCCGCGATGCGGTCCATGTGCTGAACAAGGGTTTCTGGAAGGTGATGTTCGATTTCGCCGACAAA
>JAJXXL010000397.1 GCA_021781115.1 Planctomycetota bacterium | reverse complement strand
GATCAGCGCGTCAGCGTCGCCGAACATGAACGCCGCCAGCGACTTCGCCAGCAGAGTCTTGCCCACACCCGTGGGGCCGGCGAACACGAACACCCCCGTGGGGCGTTTGGGGTCTTTCAGGCCGCTACGGCTGCGGCGGACCGCCTTGGCGGTCTGCTTGATCGCCTCGGCTTGGCTGATCACCTTGCGCTGCAGTTCGGCCTCCATTTCGAGCAATCGGGCCGCGTCGGCCTTCGACAGCCGCGTCAGTGGAATGCCGGTCATTTTGGAAACGACTTCGGCAATCACCTCGCCATCGACGACGCCATCGGCCTCTTGGGCCTTTTCTCGCCAGTCGCGCGAGACGTTGTCTTTCTTGCGTTTCAGCTTGTCGGCCTGATCGCGCAGGCTGGCCGCCTTTTCAAAATCCTGGTTGGCAACCGCTTCTTCCTTGGCCTGATTGAGCCGTTCGATGTCGTCTTCAAGTTCCTTGAGATCGGGCGGGCGGACCATCGACTTCAGGCGGATCCGCGCACCGGCTTCGTCGATAACGTCGATCGCCTTGTCGGGCAGGCAGCGGCCGGTGATGTACCGCGATGACAACTCGACGGCCGCGCGCAGCGCGTCGTCGGTAATCTGCACGCGGTGGTGGGCTTCGTACCGGTCGCGCAACCCCTTGAGGATTTCGAAAGCCTCTTCCTGGCTGGGCGGTTCGACCATGACCGTCTGGAAACGGCGTTCGAGCGCGCCGTCTTTTTCGATGTACTTGCGATATTCATCGAGCGTCGTGGCCCCGATGCACTGCAACTCGCCCCGGCTCAGGGCGGGCTTGAGCACGTTTGAGGCGTCGATCGCGCCTTCGGCTCCACCGGCGCCTACGAGGGTGTGCAACTCGTCGATGAACAAGATCGTATTCTTCGCCCGGCGGACTTCGTTCATCACCGCCTTGATGCGTTCTTCAAACTGGCCGCGGTATTTCGTGCCAGCGACCATCATCGCCAGGTCGAGCACGACGATGCGCTTGTCGCGCAGCAGTTCGGGCACATTGTTTTCGATGACCATCTGGGCGAAGCCTTCGACGATCGCGGTCTTCCCCACGCCCGCTTCACCCAGCAGCACGGGGTTGTTCTTCTGCCGCCGGCTGAGAATCTGAATCACGCGTTCGATTTCGTTTGCCCGGCCAATGACCGGGTCGAGCTTGCCCTGTCGAGCCAGGTCGGTCAGATCGCGGCCGAAGCTGTCGAGCGCGGGGGTCTTGCTTTTGCCCGGCTTGGCGCTGCCGCCCCCGCCACTGACCGATCGTTCGCCCGATTCGGAAGTTTCCATACCGTGCCCCAGCAGGTTCAGCACCTCCTCGCGCACGTCTTCAAGCTTCAGGCCCAGGTTCATCAGGACCTGGGCGGCCACGCCTTCCTGCTCGCGGAGCAACCCCAGCAGGATGTGCTCGGTGCCGACGTAATTGTGGTTCAGGTTGCGGGCCTCTTCCATCGAGTATTCGATGACCTTCTTGGCCCGCGGTGTTTGCGGCAACTTGCCCATCGTGACCATGTCAGGGCCGGTTTGAACGATCTTTTCGACTTCAATGCGAATCTTGCGCAGATCGACATCGAGGTTTTTGAGCACGTTCGCGGCGACCCCTGAGCCTTCTTTCACCAAGCCGAGCAGTATGTGTTCGGTGCCAATATATTCATGATTGAAGCGTTGCGCTTCCTGATTGGCCAACTGCATGACCTTTCGCGCGCGGTCGGTAAAACGCTCGTACATGGGTGATTCTCCTGATTCATTGCCGCCGGCGATCGACTGCGTCGCGCCGGGTTCTACTCGCGGGGCATTGATCGGGGCCGCACCTGACAAGTCAAGCACGTTCCCAGTCAATCCAGATAGCAATCCGTGTGCCACTCATGCATCACGCCGGGGCAAGCGGCGCGCATCGCGCGCTGCAAACCGGCTTCACTAGGACGCAAGACGACGCAGTCTGTCTGCCGTTTGCAGCGATTTCTCGTGGTTGCGGCAAGCTGGTAAAGTTACAAAACAATAGTTCACGTTCGGGGAGAGGACGTGTTTTTTCAGAATCCTCCAGAAAAAGCGCATCTGTCGCGACGTTTCAACCTGTTGAGAGGGCGATGCCGGCCCGATTGCTACCCGCCAACTATGCGACACTGCCCTTTTGGCAGCCCGGTGTCGGCGCCTCGAACCAACCTGTTTGCTGAAAAAGACTCCTCGGGCTCGTCATCGCTACAACCGGCACCTTCGATGAGCGGACTCGGTCGCAGCATCGGGGGCGGTGGGGCTCCTTCCCGCAGCATGCCGGAATTCTAGTGTTCAGACAGAGTTGAAGCAAGGGCCTTCTCTTAACGGACGACGCCCCGCGAGAATGGTGAGGGGGCAGGCGATCAGGTCAAATGCCGGACACGGGGGCGGCGGACCAGGGAGCGGGCATTCTGCACGCCGCTATTCTCAGCTTGGCGGGTGTTTGGAACAATGACGCGCGACGGCGTGACGTCGGGACATCGAACGTAGCAGTTTAAGGAATGGCCAATGCTTGAAACGGTTGTGTTTGATATGGGCAATGTGCTCGTCCATTTTTGCCACGAACGCATGTGTCGGCAGATCGGCGCACTGTGCGGCAAGCCGGCGCCTGAAATTCGTGCGTTGCTGATCGACTCTGGGTTGCAGGCGTCGTTCGAGCGAGGCGAAGTTTCAGAACAGGCGTTTCATCAACGGCTGGAAGAACTGGTGCAGCGCCGCCTGGAGTTTGGCGCATTGCAACAAGCCGGCTCCGACATTTTCGAGCTCAACCGCGAGATTGTGCCAATTCTGGCGGGATTAAAGGCTGCCGGGTATCGGCTCGTGTTGCTGTCAAATACGAGTGTGGCGCATTTCGAGTTCATCCGGCGCGCATTCGTCGTGTTGGCGCCATTTGACGCCTTCGTGCTGTCTTACGAAGTCGGGGCGATGAAACCCGAACCGGCAATCTACGAGGCGACGCTGCGCGCGATAGAGTGTCGCCCCGAAGCGGCGTTTTACACGGATGACATTCCGCAATACGTCGCCGCTGGCCGCCGCCATGGACT
This sequence comes from Planctomycetota bacterium, assembly GCA_021781115.1. Taxonomy (GTDB): domain Bacteria; phylum Planctomycetota; class Planctomycetia; order Planctomycetales; family Planctomycetaceae; genus JAJXXL01. The sequence goes on along the minus strand of JAJXXL010000397.1, from coordinate 9,152 downwards.
GCAGGCTGAGGTGTTCACGACGGCTGCGGCCCTCTGGGAACAGCTAACGTTGCGGGGCGTGCGTATCGCGCAACCGGGTTGACCGGTATATGTGCGACAACCGGCTTGAGGTGCAATTCAGGCAGTTCAAAAGCAACCCCTAATCGCGGCAGAAGTGGCGTTACGGGACAGCCTGCCCGGAATCTTCCCATTACACCCATTTATCGCATTCTATCGAAAAATGGGACAAAATCGTAGGCAAACGTCCGTCAGACTCGCATCCATTTTCACTGTGCGGCACACGCGGGTTTATCGGAACTAAAAACGACGTAACCTTTTGATCTAATTGTAGGTTATGACATTCAAGGTGGGTGGAAAATGTCGCCGATAGATTGGTCCAGCCCCGGAGAATCGGCTCCCGCATCAAAGCCGAAAGTTACAGGGCCATCGGATTGCTGAGGAAAAAGTTCGGGCTACGGAATAGCTCGACGGCACCGATGATCGTGTTAGCCCATTGGCGGATGGTTTTGCCGTCAGACTCTGCGGTGCTCGTCGGAATATTCTCGGACAAATTGCGACGCGCGTCGCGGGCGGTTGCCGAACTCGGATCCCATAACACCGACCGCCCACGGACGAAATTCTTGCCGATCTGGCCGCAGAAAGCACGGCGCACGAACTTAATCCCAAGGGAAGGAGACGTTTGTTTATGAAATTGTCGTCACTGATTTGTGGTCTGGTGGCCATGCTGGGGATGGCCGGATCGGCTCAAGCCGGTTCCATCCTCCAGGTGAGCTGCTGTGGAGCGGAGAAAAGCTGTGGCTGTGCACCCACCTGCCAGCCCACATGCTGCCGCCCGGTGATTTGCCGGCCGGCGTGCCCGAACGTCTGTTCGTATCAACGGTCGTGCTGCAAGCCCAACACGTGTGGTGCTGCACCGGCCAACTGCTGCGCCCCGAAAGCGGCGGCGTGTGCAGCTCCTGCGGCGTGTGCCCCGGCGCCAGCGGCTTGTGCCGCCCCGGCGGCGTGTGCCCCGGCCCCGGCCCCGGCCGGGTGTGCTGCTCCGGCGGCGTGCGCGCCCCAGGCGTGTGCCCCGGCAGCGAAGGCTTGCGGCCCCACGGCCCCGGCCTGCGAAGCGAAGACCTGCTGCAACGCGGATCCGTGCGAAATCGCGCACTGGATCTATGTTTCCCAAACCGCTTGCTATGCGAAGTGCCGTCGCAAAGCGGTCGATCGCCTTGGCGATTGCTATGACTGCTCGTGCAACCCCGAAATCATGTGCGCCTTGATCTACGCTCTGAATGATTCGGATGAGCGCGTTCGCAAGGAAGCCGCAGATGAAATCGGCGACCAACTGAAGAAGCACCCCTGCTGTGCGAACTGCAAAGTGATTGCGGCCCTGACCGCCGCTCTGGCCGACTGTGACCGCGGCGTCGTTCGCAAGGCCGAACGCGCTCTGTGCATCGCCGGTTACGACGTGAAGGATTGCTGCAACAACACCTGTGGCGCCGTGGCGTGCAGCGCCCCTGGCGCAACGACCGAACCGACCCCGGCTCCGGCTCACAATGGTCATGAAGCGGCTCCCGCTCCGGCTCCCGCTCCTCCGACCGCAGCGACCCCGGAACCCGAAACCTACTTCCCCTCGCGGTTGAAGAATCAGCAGACCAAAAGCTCCTACCGGACGAGTCTGTCGGACCTCTTCGGCTTCCTGGACTAAATCGCCCGCACCCTGAGCTGACACCCTGAATAGCTCCTTCGATTCACCGTGAATGAGTTTGACCTGCGACGGCCTGCGGAATTCTCCGCAGGCCGTCGGTTGTTTCTTTGACGCCCGACTTTCGGCTGCCGAGGCAGGCATGTGACGCACTCGCGCGACTCTGGCGAATCAGCGCGTCAATCGACGTGACCCGCGACTCTTTTCGGGCAAAAAACGGGGTGATCGCCCGATTGGCGCGGCCCACGGCGCAAATGCACAGACGAACACTGCCTGCACGAGCCGCCAATCGGCACGCTGCGGGGCACGCGTCCGGGTCGTGTCCGACTTCCTGACGTCGTTGGGCATACCAAGTGCGGAGGCCCAAACCCTGGCGCAAGCCCCCCGCCTCAAGGGCAAACCGCAAACCGGCATTTTACCCGGCGAACCCGGCAGCGTATAATCCTGTACGCAAGGACGAGAGAGCACTCCGGGCTGCAACCGGGCCGTCCCGAATTCACGTGCCGTCTGGCCCGGCCGCAAAGTTTCTGCCGGGCCAACCGCGAACGGAAGCGACGTTTTGGGAGATCCCCGTGACCGAACTGATCAAATTCGTAGAACCGCTCGGTGGGCGGATTCTAATTCGCAAAGATGAAAGCCGGCAAAAGTCGCGGGGGGGCATCGTGTTGCCCGACAAGGCTGAAATCCCCACCATCACGGGGCGGGTCGTCGAAATCAGCGCCCAGATCGAACGCAACGAGGATTTCCCCGTGCGGAAATACGACAAGGTGCTGTTTCACCCCAAGAACGCCATTCCTGTCGATTTTGAATCCGACAACCTGTTGTATGTTGTGCCCATTGAAGATGTCGTAGCCGTTTTTCGCAAATCAAAAACCGGCACGCGCACCCGCTCCAACGACGCTGGGGAAAGCGGCGAGGTTGAAGACGCCAACGATTTTGAAGAGAATGATTCTGAAGAAAGCGATTGACCCGGCGGGCGCAAGAGTGCGGGCCGGGGGCTTTCGAATGTCGGCGGGTTCGGCTGGGGGCTGAACGGTCGGCAGGCGGGCTCAGTGGGGCCGATCGATAGTGCTCCACAAACGCGTCAGGGCGCGTGAGCATGCAAAGTTCGGCCGGCATTCACGAGGGATGCTCCATGAGCGATATCTACGTGGGCATTCTGATCATGGCGGCGTTTGCGGCGGTCGTGTTTTTTGCGGCCCTGCGGCTGACACGATCGGCTCCGCGGTCGTTGTGCGACCTGCTGGCACTGGCCACGGTGCTGTGCATCGTACTTTATATTCGCGACCTGTGGGACAATATGCTCCTGGCCAAACTCCTGCCCTACTCGAACCTGATCGTCGTGGGCAACTGGTTTCCGCTGGCGGTCGGGTTCTTGGCGGGGCTGGTGTTCCGGCGGCTGCCCGGCCGGATCTGGCGCAAGAGCTTGTCGATGGTCAGCCTGTTCGCCATCGGGGTGTATTCGATCGCCCGCCCGCTCATGGGGGCCCCCCCGCGTTGCGGCGACCGCTGGCAGGATCAGGTCAGCCTGCAAACCACAAACGCCACCTGCAGCGCTGCCTGCGCGGCGACGCTCTTGCGCGCGCACGGAATTTCTGCCAACGAACGTGAAATGGCCGAATTGTGCCTGACCCGCAAGGGCACGTACTGGCAGGGGTTGTACCGCGGGCTGAAACTCAAGACCGCGCAGACCCCCTGGGATGTCGAAGTCTTCGCCGGCTCAGTTGAGGAACTCGATGAGATGCTCGGTTCGCCCGCAATTCTGATCGTGCGGCTTGACGCCGACGCCAGCGTTTCGCAGCACTACATTGAAGAATGGGGGTGGATCCCCGGCGTGTCACATTCCACCGTGTTCTTCGGGTTTCTGGGCGACAACATGGTACGCATGGGCGACCCGGCATTCGGACGCGAAGAATGGACTCGGCATGACCTGCAGTTGCTCTGGCAGGGCCAGGGGTTGCGGCTTGTGCGCCGCGCCGATTGGGATTGAGCCTTTCCGTCGCGTTGGCCGGGCCAGGTCAGCGGTGGGTGGCAACGGCCGCCGTTCGCGCGGGAGCTGGCAGCTCGGCTTTGGGCGGAGCGATGCGGGCGCCGAGAGGCGCCGCCCGCGAGATTTCGGGGCGAATTTCAGCGACGAATGCGGCCAGTGCCTCCAGGTCATCCTTGCGCCGGCGGATTTCGCGGCAGGCCCGTGCCAGTTCAGGAAACAGCCCGGAACTGACCCGCCCCTGCGCCAGCCGCCCGGCCATCGCAGTAATCTCGCCATCAAGGCCGGCTCGCAATCTGCGGGCGAACAGCATTACCAGGCCGGCTGATAATAGGGCCAGGAAAATTCCGCCATGAATGTAAAAATCGACGGAAATCAACGGCTGGCCGCGCCAGGGATGCAGGTAGAAGAAGTTCCAGCCGGGCCAGATGACGACATACGCCAACAGCGCAGCAAGTGGCGCTTCATAGCGCCAGCGCACGGACAGGCCGCTGCGGCGGTGCGCCAATTCGGAAATAATGGCGTCGATTTGCCGGGCGGCATCGCCCAGAAAGCAATCTTCGACGCGAACCGCCTCCTGCCCAAGCCGGTCGAGGCTGCCCCCGTCGACCAGATCGCCAGCGAGCCTGGCCTGCCGCGCGTAACCGGCAACGACGAGCCGGGTTTCCTGTATCAGCGGGGCGTCGAGGCCGAGCGCGGCGATGCGCTCGAGTCGCTCTTCGGCCGATTGTTCCTGCTGTTTCGAAAGCACCCACCGGGCCCCCTGGACCGCGCCGATCAATGCCATCTGGGCCGAACTCCGGGCGCGAAACAGGCCCGCCGAGGCGACCCAGGCGCCTAGGCTGTTGTACACGCGCAACATGCCCGCAAACGGGCTGAACCCCCAACGTTGCGTCACGGCGTCGAGCAGGCGACGTTCCCAAAGGCTGCGGATGTCTTGCAGTTCGTCTCGCAGCGAGGCGGCCAAGACGCCCAGCACCCTGCGATTCTGCTCGTCCAGCCCGGCTTCGACGTCAAGCACCGCCGGCCAACTGCGGTCGATATGTTCGCGGCAGTGTTCGAGCGCATCGTGAACCAGGTCGACCAGGTTCGCCCGGCGGATCTGAGTGCGTTGCGATGCGGCCAACTGTGTGCTCAACAGTTCGAGCAACAGGGCGAAATCGCCCGTCGGGCGCTGCCCCGCCTGCTGTTCGCGCAGCGCCCGCAGCGAGTCAATCAGGAACAGATCCGGAACATGATAATCATTGTCGGCCAGTTGCCGCCGCCAATCTTCGCGGATATCAGAATCGAGGTCGGCGCAGGTTTGCACGAAAACGAGGCGGCAACCGCGTGCGGCCGCGGCAAGTTCGCCCGTCACCCGTGCCGAGCGGTACTTCTGCTGCGTGGTCGTATACAGCAACACGTCACAAAACGGCAGCAACCGATGCACCCGCGCCAGGTTGCTGCCCGGCGTTTCGGCTTCGGTCGTGTCGGGGTCGGGACAGTCAATGATGACGACGTCGCGCAGCAGCCCCGCGTCGCGGCGAACGACTTGCATTTCGTCGAGCGGCAACCCGAGCGCCTCAAGGTCGGTTTCTGGATGCGCGACCACTACGGCCAGCAACGTCGTCGGGCGCTCGCGACCGCTGGCAGTGCATTCATGCCCCACAAGCGCGTTGACCAGCGTGCTCTTGCCGGTGCCGGTGCCGCCGAACGTGGCCACCAACAAAGGCGCTTCGAGCCGCACACGGCACGCATCGACGCGGCCCAAAAGCTGCCGAACGACCGCTCGGCAATACTGCAACGGCTCCCACGGCGTTTCGGCTTCGCTCCATCGCGACAGGCGCGTCACCAGTTCATCGACCTGCGCCAGCATCGTGAGCTGTGCGAGTTGCGGTACAGACATGGAACCAGTCACCTCATCACTTTGTTGCCGCTGCGAAAGGCCGGGCTGGCCGATCAGCGGCAGCGCTTCGTCAACAGGGCAGGCTAACCGGCGACAAGCCGGCCGCACGAATCGGCACCGCATGCATTCTAAGCGACGCGGCGGCAAAGGGCCAAGGAAATCGATTGGCGCACCCTGGTGAATCCCGTCGGATTGCCCCCGCCCTTGGCAGATTCGCTGCGGGGCGCGGCCAAACGATGCTCGAGATGAACTACCTCTCGTCGCCAGGCGCGGCAGAATCTGTGCGTGTGCCGTTCGCTTATTCCTCGTGTTGTCTCCCCGACTCATGATGGCCGACGGAGTTTCATAACAACCCGCTGGGGCGCACCGGTCGCGCAAAGATCAATCGGCTGTTGGGGCAGTCGTACGCTGAACGGGCGTTGCCGCGGCGACGACCAGCCAGTGCCGCGTCCAGTAGTCGGCGAGTGACAGGGTAAACAGCAGTGCCGACCACAGCAAACCGGCGGCGAACACCAACCGGGGCAGCGGGTGACTCGATCTCAATTGCATGAAATATAGGGTGATCAGCAGGGCCTTGGCCGATGCAATCAGCAGGGCGACGACGAAATTCCAGTGGCCCCAGTCGTGGCGTGCGGCGTCGACCGTCAAGCCGGGGAACAGCAGCAGTGCCACGAACACCACGACCAACTGACCGGCATGCGAACGCGCGTGAGGCATGGCTAACGAGCCCCAATCAAAGACAGCAGGGGAAACAGAAACACCTGGACGATATCGACGAAATGCCAGTACAGGCCCGTCACATGCACCGGCGCCGAAAAATCGCCCAACAGTCCGCCGCGTCCCGCTTGAATCAGCAGCATGAACAGCACCCCCAAGCGTAACCGTTCACACCTCGGCGAAGCCGGGGCGACGAAATTGGTCTACGCACGTTTGGCGAAATCAGCGACACCACTGCCATGTCGCCACCGATCACGCCAGAACAGATCTCCGCACTGCCGCACGAACATCGCTCGGATAAGGGATGTTTAACCGCTGGCCGCACAACGTAGGCGGCACAAGCATTGCCACGGCAACTGGATCCGCTCCCGTTATCATTTCGAAATGCGGCGCATCAATGCGCCGCGTTGCATGGTTATCCTGCTTCTGATCTGCCCGAGTCTGACGATAATTCCCGCCATGACTTGCAGGGTAACCCGTGTGGCGCAATCGTCAAGCGGGCTGTGCCACGCCTCGACGGACCATCACTACAACTTCACAACGATCGATTTTATATGGCGGGGCGGGCGTACTGTCAAGCCGCCACAACTGAGCTTACGGGAAAGTGACGTGCGCGCGGACTGGCGTTGGGGGGCGGGGCAGGTTAGACTGCAATCGTGGGGGCGTGCTGCAGCGAACTGTGGCAACGCTCGTTGGGGCTGCTCTGGATAAGTCAGGGTAGTCATTGCCCGTTAACCGATATTGGCCAATTCTATTGTGGAAGATTGCGGCAGCGGTTGACGGTCTGGATGTCGGAACTACAATCGCTGCCGGTCCGGCCAACGCGCGCCGAACGGTTGAGGCCGTTTCGGCGTCGGGCGCTTTCGGCATATTTCGCCGCCGCAAATGCCTTGGGTGCCGTTCAAGAATACAATTGGCCCACTTGATAAATGGGAGTCGTGATTCGTGCAAGTCGCCATCACCAGCAAGCATGGAAGCCTTCCCGCCGCAACCCAGGAATACATTACCCGAAAATCAGAAAAGCTTTTGACCTATTTTGAGCGGGTGACTGCGATTGGCGTGACGGTGACGTTTGAAAAGGGGCGAATCTGGGTGGAAATTCTGGTCGACGCCGAGCACAAACACAATTTCGTGGCTCAGGAGGAAGGCGACGACGTGACGCCGACGTTTGACCTCGCGCTGCACAAAATGGAGCAGCAGATTCGAAAATACAAGGAAAGAATTCAGGATCATCGGCGCGCATCGCCTATCAACCATGAGGCGGGAGAGGAAGCGTGACTTCGCGGCGGTGGCGCGGGCGGCGGTACGTCGTCGTCGGCCCCGTGCGACGTGGCGAATGCCGTCGCCCTCTGTGCGCTGGGTAGATTATTCACGGGAAGAACAGTAAAACCCGAAGGATACCGGTCTGAATTCCGGTGCCAGAACCACGAGAAACGACGCGGGCCGGGTTCAGTTCCACGCGTCAAATTCAAGGAGCCATGCATGAGGTTGTCGGAATTCGTGATTTCCAAAGCGATTCTCCCCGACCTTTCGGTGAACACGAAAGAAGCGGCGATTCGGCAGATGGTCGAAAGTCTGGGCGCAAGCGGAAGCATCAAAAAAGACGATCAGGACAGCATTATCGCAGCGATCCTGAAGCGCGAAGAGCTCGGTTCGACGGGCATCGGCAAGGGCGTGGCTGTGCCGCACACCAAGCACCCGTCGGTCGATCGGCTGATTGCCACGATTGCGCTGTCGAAAGACGGGGTCGATTTCGCGAGCCTCGATGGCGAAGATGTATTCATTTTGTTTCTGCTGGTTTCTCCGCCTGATCGCCCCGGCGATCATCTGCGCGCACTGGAAAACATTTCGCGGCACCTGCGCGACGATACATTTTGCAGCTTTCTCCGGCAGGCCGCGTCATCCCAAGCGGTGATGGACCTGCTCGAAGAAGCCGACAACAATCAGCTTTAACCCGCCTCAACGCCGCGATTGAAATGCGGCGGCGTTTTCCGCGGCGGCGCAGGGCGAAAGGATTTCGCACGGCAAGCTTGCCCGTCGGCGTCCACCGGGTCGAAACGAACCCCGGGTCGGCCGCGGGCGGGAAGTCGGCTGTGCGCGATTCCCGCCCAACAATGTGGCTTGTCAATGATTGCAGACGGTCAGCAGGCCGTACATTCACGGTCATTTCGGCTTCACGCCCGGTTCCGATCATGCAACAAAAGGTGAGCACCGGTGAAGTGATGGTCAACCTGGAAAACGGGTTGCATCTGGGGCCGTCGTCGCAAATCGTGCAGCTTGTGCAGCGTTTTGATTGCGAATTGCTGATTCGCAAGGGCGACCGCGTGGTCAACGGCGGCAGCATGCTCGACTTGCTGACGCTGGCCGCCGAAAACGGCACGCCGCTAAGCCTCGAGGCCCGCGGCCCGCAGGCCGAAGAGGCGATCGAGGCGGTGGTCGGTCTGTTTGCCCGAAATTTTGCGGTGGAAGAATCGGTCGAAGCCGGGCGTGAGGCGCAAAAGCCCCAATAACTCGCAGCGGCACAGGCGAACGGCCCCCACGACGCGGGGGCGAAGCGACAGCGTCAAGCTGGTTTTGGCACTCGGCGACGTGCGGTTTTAATGGTTTGCCAGGTTGATTTCGCGGTAAAATGGCAATAGGCCGCCGCGGTGGAGGGGACATGACATTTGTGGGCGGCGCGCGTAGCGACCGGACAATCAGATGGAATTGAAACGTGGAATTGCGGTTTCGCCCGGCGTGGCAATCGGTTCGGCGCTCGTTCTGGGCACCGAGGGGTTCCGCATTCCCGACCGGTTCGTCCGCCGCGATGCCGTCGAAACCGAAACCGAACGTCTGCATGGGGCATTGGCGGCGGTCGCCGCTGAAATCGGCGA
>JAJXXL010000498.1 GCA_021781115.1 Planctomycetota bacterium | reverse complement strand
CCCCGCTTTGGCCGGGCAAGTGGGCGGCGGCGAAACGTGGCTCAAAGCTTATGCAACACGACCTGGAGTCGGCCCGAGCGGCGTGGGTGCGATCCTGTTCAACGCCCGTCGAACAGGCCCAGCGGGAAGGGGATCAAGATTTTCTGCGGTATCGGGACTCTGACGGATTGCAGGCCGACTTTCACAGCCTGCGGCATACGTTTCTGTCGCGACTTGGGCGGGCGGGCGTTTCGGCCAAAGTCATGCAACGGCTGGCGCGGCATTCAACGGTCGAACTGACCATCGGAAGGTACACTCACGCGGGGCTACATGACCTCGCAGGCGCTGTCGATTTGCTGCCCGAGTTGACGCCGACTCCAGCCGTTGCCCCCCTGCAAGCAACGGGAACCGAAAATGTTTGCACAGTGGCTTGCACAGAATTTGCACAAACAGGCGATATTCCGGGAAGTCTTGTGATAACGCCCGATACTTTCAACCGCCCCGAAACCGAACCCAAAGAATGCGAAAATCCCCGAGAAAACAGGGTTTTCCCGAGGATTTCAGCGGAGAGAGCGGGATTCGAACCCACGGTGCAGGTTACCCCGCACTCCGGTTTAGCAAACCGGTGCATTAAGCCACTCTGCCATCTCTCCTGAGTGCCGGTTGGACCGCACGCGCGGCCGGTCGAAATTTTGACTTCGCCTGAATGTGGGGCGGAGCCAGCAGATTCGCAGAAAGTCTAGCATGTGGCCGAGTTGCATTCAACACCAGCCGCAGCGCGAATGCTTGTGAAGCCTGTGGCGGGGGCGCATAATACGAATGTCCGGTATTTCCCGAAGATCCGAAGGGCCGCCCGATGACTACCAATCCGCAGGTCCGTCAGCAAAAACTGTTGACCGCAGCGGAAGGCTACTACGAGCTGGAGATGTACGATCACGCCTTGGCGGCGCTCAATGACATTCCTGAGCCGGGCACGGTGGGGCCTGCACTGCACCGGTTGCGGGGCGAAGTGTTACGGGCCCTTGAGCAGCATCAGGCGGCCTTGGAAGTCTTCGAGTTGGCCCGGGCCGAAACGCCCGACGACGTGCAACTCCTGATGGCGATGGCCTGGTGCTGGAAACGCACCAACCAATTGCCGCGGGCGATTGCCGCCATGGAACACGCCTACCGGATATCGCCCAATGTCGCCGTTGTATTGTACAACCTGGCCTGCTATTGGTCGCTGGCCGGTAACAAAACCCAGGCGTTGTCGTGGCTGGGCCGGGCGCTGCGGATGGATTCGGGGTTGCGGCAACTGATTCCGACCGAGCACGATTTCGACCCGTTGCGGCACGACCCCGATTTTCAGCTCATCATTCATGCAAAAGACGATGTCCGTTGATCGCGCCCGGTTGCGGCGGCATATCGAACAGTTGACGGCAACGACGAGGCCGGCACAAACTGCCGAGCTTGAGGCGGCGCAGCGGTATGTCGCCGGGCTGGTCGAATCGTCAGGCTGGCTTGTGGAACGGCAGGAGTTTACGGCCACAACCGACCAGGGCGAGACGCTGGCGGGGGTGAACCTGGTGGCCCGCCGGCGCGGCGGCGCAAGCGGCCGCGGGCGGTTGTGCGTTGGGGCGCATCTCGATTCGCGGCCCGAATCGCCGGGGGCCGACGACAACGCCAGCGGGGTCGCCGTATTGCTGGAGGCGGCCCGCATACTGAACGACGACTGGCCCCCGATTGCAACGCTCGATCTCGAATTGGTGTTTTTCGACCTTGAAGAGAATGGAATGCTGGGCGGGGCACATCATGCGGCGCAGGCCCGCCGGGCCGCGATCGACCTGCGGGGCATGGTGTCACTGGAAATGCTGGGGTATTGCAGCCACGCCCCCCAGAGCCAGGCATTGCCGCGTGCACTCGCGGGGTTGTACCCCGACGTGGGGAATTTTATCGCCGTCGTGGGGAACCAGAACTCCGGTCGGCTGATCGAGGCGTTCAGCGCCGGGTTGCGGCGGGTCGCGGGGTTGCCGGTCGAAACGCTGCAGGTTCCGGCGAATGGCGACTACCTGCAAGCGACACGGCTCAGCGACCACAGCCCATTTTGGGACGCGGGCTACGCGGCACTGATGATTACCGACACGAGCTTTTTGCGGAACCCGCATTACCACCTGCCCAGCGATACAGTCGAAACGCTCGATTTCGATTTTCTGGAACTTGTGGGGCAGGGGTGTTGCGAGGCAATTCGGAGCCTGATTGCAGCCGGGCTGTAGCGGCGCCTGACAGCGGTTTTCAGTGGGCTTGCGATGCGGCGGCCCGTTGAAAAGCGCACATCGACATCGAGCCGCGGCCGGGAGTGGTTTCCTGCCAAGAATTGGCAAGCCGCACCTTGCGGTTGCGGCTGGTTTTTCAACGGACGGTGGCCTCCCCGCTGGGCTGGTTGATGCAGCACTTCTTGAATTTCTTGCCGCTTCCGCAGGGGCAGGGGTCGTTTCTGCCGATGCGGCGCCTGAGTTCAGGCGGCAGAGGCGGGTTGATTTGCGGAACACGAATTTTGGGCAAGGGCGATTGCAATTCTTCATCTGCTCTTTTCCCCAACACCCTTTCGACCGCAAACTGCACGAATTGGAGAGGGTCGTGCTTCAACGCCTCGCGCTGCTTCAGGAATTCATCCTGGGCGACCTGTTCTGCAGCTTTCCATTCGGCGAATTCTGGAAACGTTTCGCCCATGATCGTGCACGTGCTCAGCAACAAACCGCGCAATTCAAAGGTATCAAAATCAGGTTCCCGCCCCACGAGAAACCGCCGCGAGGCGTCAAGCCCCTCATAGGCGAATTGAACCAGCAAAGCCTCCAAGAGGAGGCATTGGTCCTGCTTGTCCCGCGTAAGTCGCAGCAGACGCCAGCATTCGTCAACCGTAAAATCCGAATGGATGTTTTCCAGTATTCCTGCCGCGTAAATGCGAAAGTGACTGGGAGCGTCGAGGTAGGCCGCGGAAATCGCCTGCACCACGGCGGGCGTGCCGATTGTCGTCAAAGCTGCGGCGCACT
>JAJXXL010000039.1 GCA_021781115.1 Planctomycetota bacterium | reverse complement strand
CACAAACGCGAATTGGGGGTAAGGGGGCGGTGTGCCCGCACGCCCCGGCCCAACGCCCGTCAAGGCGCCCGCGCCCCGCCCCCGCTCCGCCGCCGTCCGAAAATCTTCATGTGATGAATAAGCCGGGGTAAGACCTGTTTCCTGATAGGAGAAACCCACATGTACACGGTGTCACTGCACACGGTGTCATTGTAACAGCGGCTTGCCGTTTGGGTCTACCGATTTCAACGAATTGAGGAAAGTCTCGAGGCAGCAATCATGTTCACGGTCTGCCAACCGCGGGAGAAAGTGAAGCTGCGGCGAACGCGTTGGGGCAGCGTGCGATGCCCCAGAGGCGCCGAAAACTGCCGGAGCGGCTCGTCGAGAACCGTCAACAGCCCCCGGCCAGCGAAGACGCCGATGCCGATAGGGAAACGGAAACGGGCGGCATGCGTCTGCTTCCCGAAGAGACGGCGGTTTGGCAGACAAAAAACGGTGCAAACCGCGAAGCAACCCAAGGAACCAGCGACGACCCTGTGTTAACAGAATCGTCGCTGGCTCGCGGAGTGGGTTAAAAAGCTCCCCGACTAGGACTCGAACCTAGAACCTAGCGGTTAACAGCCGCTCGCTCTACCATTGAGCTATCGGGGAATCTTTGGGTTTCACGCGGTGAATCCGCCGGTGGCAGACTCGATCGCCCGTCGAGCGATTAAAGGTCGTTGCAGCATTCTGGCCGGGTGCCCGTGTGAACAAGGGAGGGAATCGACAAGGCCAAACCAAACCCTTGAATGGGCGCACCGAAGGGTGGGATTGTACGCATTCTGCGGGCCAAGTCAATCGTCGTTGGCTTCGGCTTCTTCGATGGTGCGCCCTTTTTCGAGAATGACGCAATTGCCCGTGGCGTTGTATTCGATCAGGCTCATGAAGGCGCGCATCAGCATGATGCCGCGGCCACAGGGGCGTTCGAGGTTTTCGTCGGCAGTGGGGTCGGGCACGTCTTCAATTTGAAAGCCGGGGCCCTGGTCTTCAATTTCGATGCGGATCTTGATGGAATCGACGCGGCAGTAGATCCGCACCTGTTTGGCGGGGTCCATGCCGTTGCCATGCTTGATCGCGTTGACCAGCGCCTCTTCGAGAGCGAGCCGCACGCCGAACACATCGCGCTCGTGGTAGTTCCGCGTTTGCAAATGCCCGATGATCCGCTCCTGAACCTCGTGGCCCGCGGTGGTGTCGCTCGGAATGAGAACTTCAAATTCTTCGGTCAGGTCGTCGGACGAGGACATAACTTTGGATGAGGGCAGGGTTCTCATGTGAAACGTTCACAAATGCGGCGATGTGCGGTTAAACGCATCCATGCACTTTTTCATGCAACCCGATCCGGCGACGGGTTGTACCCGCGGGGAAAAAACGCGCCGGCTCGAACCGTGCGCCACGTCCGACCGGAAGCGAGCTTCCGGCGCGCAGCGCGTGTCGGTTGGAATTCGCACTCTCTGGAAAAATCGGCAAACTGACCCACGGCGGCCAGGCCCCGCGTGCGAAACCTGAGCCGTCAACCGGTCAGATGCCGTCGAGCGCTTGTTCCTGGTTCTCCTTGATCGTGAACAGCTTGTCGAGACGTGTGATCTTAAAGACTTCCAGAATATCAGACCGGATACTGCAAAATCGCAATTTACCGTTGATCGACTTGACCTTCTTGTCCATCGTGATCAGCTTGCCGAGGGCCGCACTTGACAGGTATTCGACATTGGAAAAGTCGAGCACAATTTTCATGCGGCGGTCTTCGTCGACCAGGCTGAACAACTGATTTCCAATCAGTTGAATATTGCCCTCATCGAGAATTTTTTTGTCGGTGAACTTCGCGACGGTGACTCCGTTCACTTCTTCGACATCCACGCGACGATTTCCGGCTGCCATCTTGACTGATCCCTTTGAGGATAAACGACCGTCGATGGGCCTGACCGATATTCCACAACGGAACGCGAACAAGGCCGACCGCTGACTGGTTTTCTTTATCAACAGCAGGCTCTGACGGCGGGGCGAGCCTGGAAGGGGCACCACCCTCCTCAAGCCGGCAAAATGGCGTAGCAACCCGCGTCGTGCTGCTGTTGTTAATCGACAATGTGCGAATACAGCAGTTGAAATCATCCCGGTTTTGACCAGCCATGTCAAGCGTTTTTCAGACCACGCCGCGGTTTTGCAAGACGTGCAATGTCAAATTTTGTCATAGGTTACGCAAACCCCGCATGAAAGCTCACGATGCGTTGCGGTTTCTGCGGCCAGTCGCCCACCTTCCCGCCGTCGCCGTTTGAGGTTTTTCGTTAAGTCCGGCATCGGCGGGTCGTCACGGGATTGAATTTGACGCCTGCAACGCGTGGGCAACGGGTTTTGCCGCAGAACGCCGCATTTCGGGATTGTTCGCGCCCCGAGCGGGCGAGGATAATCGAGAAATGCAATGCAACTTTTGTCGAAACCTGGGCCGCAGGGCCAGGAACCGGGCGTGGCTGATCCTCGTCGCGGCGGTGTTGGCAAACCCCGTCGCGGCCCGCGCGGCCGTACGCGTGCATTTGACCAATGGCTCGACATTAACGGTTGATAGCATTTCCGTCGCACGCAGCGGCCGCAGCCTCGAACTGCATGTCGAGCGTCCGGGAATTCACATGATGCGGCGACTACCGTGGTCGCGCATTGAATCTGTCGAAGAGAACGGAACCCGCCTGTCGCACGACGTGCTGCATCAGGCGGCTGGTTTCGCGACAACCGTGAGCGGCGAACCGGTGCCGGGCGCGGCGGCGAGTGATGGGCCGCCGGGTGGCGTGCGGCGTGCCGCGGCGAACGTACACGCGGCAATGCGACCCGACTCAGCCACGACGGCTGGCATGGCCGCCGTGCAACCAGGCAGCGTATTTGCCGGCGGGCCCTATACGGCCTCGCATTCGCAGGATGTGCCTCAATTTGTTGGGCCGCTGGTGCGAAACCAGGATTTTCAGCCTGGCGTAGCGTTGCCGCCGATTCCGCTGCATCATGGTGTCGCGGGGCGCTGGGCAATTCTAGGAGTTCGGGCTGAACCGTTGAGTGCCTACCGGGAACTCGAACGCCAGTACTTTCCGAACGGCATTCCGATATCGGAACGGGGGTTTGCGCTGGGCATGTTTCGCTCGACAACCGGTCGCGCGATGTACGGCTGGCCAGCGGGCATGCCGGGGCCGATTCCGGGGGCGGTATGGCCCATGTTTCCACCCATGATGGGGCCGATGAATTCTCTTGCGCCTGGTTTTGGGGGCGTGCCACCGGTCGAAAATCGGCCGATCCGTTCGATCAGGGCGGCTGCACTGCCAATCAGCGCCAACGGTCAGGCCGACTGGGACGCTCTGCAACTCGATGTCGCCGCGGTTGACTATGGCGGGCGAATTGTACCG
Organism: Planctomycetota bacterium; assembly: GCA_021781115.1. GTDB lineage: Bacteria > Planctomycetota > Planctomycetia > Planctomycetales > Planctomycetaceae > JAJXXL01. The sequence goes on along the minus strand of JAJXXL010000039.1, from coordinate 8,835 downwards.
ATTCCGGCAGGGTCGGTGCAGGCGACGCTGTGGGGCCAGCGGCAGTCACTGGTGCACGGGTTCGGAAATCAGTTCCTGAGCCAGACCGGGGCGATCGAACGGGTGGAATCCTGGTCGAGAATGCTGGCGGGCGACAGCAACCTGGGCGACGGCCCCGGGCGGTTTGTCTTATCGCTGCCACACCCGTTGCCTGATCAGGATGCGCGATGGGCGGCATACGGCGATTTGCATGTCGAGGTTTCGGTTCCGGGCGTGGGAAACTTTTCGACGATTTGCCCCGCTGTGCCGCTGAAACAGGCCAGCGAGCTGGCGGCGCGGGAACTGCTGCAAAACGGGTCGAGGTTTTTCGCAAGTGACGTCACGACAGGCAACCGCCAGAATTCGGGGCCGCGATACGACGCGATGTCGAATTCAGGGCCAGACGGCCGCGTCTTCACCGTCCAGCCGTAACGTCAGGCATTTGGCGCTGCCGCCCGCCTTGATGAACTCACCCAGGTCGGTGGCGTGCGGCGTGAACCCGCGGCCTCGCAGTGCGGCCTCGAGTTGGGGGCAGCCGGTGTTCAAGACCACGTGGCGACCGACAACGACGGCGTTGCACGCGAATCGGGCCGCTTCCGCCGGCTCGACCGCGATCAGGTCGGGGACAATGTCACGCAGCGCCGCCAGGCCATAATCGTCGAACGCCGGCGGGTAATAGATCGCTGCGCCCGGGGCGAGCGGGCAAAAACAGGTATCGAGGTGGTAGTAGCAGGGGTCAACCAGTTGCAGGGGAATGACGCGACAGCCAATCTGTCGAGCGAGCCATTGCAAGGCTCCGGCGTCGCTGCGAATGAGGTAGCCGCCAAACAGCGTGTCGCCGCAAAACAGCGCGTCGCCGGCGCCTTCAAAATCCCAACCTGGGGGCAGTTCGATCGTGTTCCAGCCACGGTCGCTGAACCAGGTTGCGTCCTGCTCGGTTTCGCCCTGGCGTGGGGCGTGCCGAAATCGCGATAAGAACACGGTGCTGTGCCAGATCAACCCGGCATTAGCGGTAAAGACCAGATCGGGCAACCCGGGCACTGCCGGTTGCCGTTGCAGGTCGACCCCCAATTGTTCGAGCATTTCGAACAGAGACCGCCATTGGGCGCGGGCGCGGTTCGCATCGCTGGCGCGGGTGCGGCTCATCCACGGGTTGATTTCGTATTCGATTCCGTAATGGTCGGGGGGACACATCAGAATCGTGGGTTGGGAAAAAGACGGCACCAGGGCAAGCTCCATCTCAAGGGTGGCGTCAGGCGGGGCGCCCAGCGAATTGCATCAGGCAGATGGCATAAATCGGAAAGAGTAAATGACCTGGGCGGTCGGCAAAACCTGTGACGCGCCGGGCTTCAGTCTGTTCGATCGGGTTTGCGTTTTTTACTCTCTGCCGCCGGGTCGCGGTTGCCGGCAGTCAAGCGCGATCGCACGGTCTTCAGGTCTTCGAGCATTTCGCCAATCGACGCCCAGCGGTCCTTGGGGTTGGCGGCGAGGCCCTTCATGATGGCGCTCGCAATCTGTTCGTCGATGCCCGGCACGAGCGTGCGGATGTCGATCGGGGGAGAATTGATATGCTGTAACACGGTATCGAGTGTTTCACCCACTTCGCCCACGTCCCAGGGGTGGCGGCGGGTGAACATTTCAAAGCAGGTGACGGCGTAGGAAAACACGTCGATCCGCTGGTCGGTTTTCTGGCGTTTGATGAGCTCGGGGGCCATGTACGCCACCGTGCCAGTGCGGTTGCCGGGCGCCTGAAACGCCGGGGTGTTGGGCACTGCCAGGCCGAAGTCGATCAGCTTAACCTGGTTTTCGGGGTCAATGAGAATGTTCCGCGGACAAATATCGCGGTGAATCCAGTTTTGCTGATGGAAGTAGCTGATCGCGTCGCCGAGTTGAATGATGAAATCGAGGCGGCGCTGTTTCATCAGGTCATTTTGCACGTCGATCAGGAAGCTCAGCCCGACGCCTTCGACGAATTCCATGACGAGAAACTGCTCGCCTTCGGTCGTGTGCCCGTGCTCGTAGGTTGTGACGATATGCGGGTGTTTCAGTGAAACGGCGACCTCGCCCTCAGTGGGTTTTTTCAGCGTGGGCAGGAAGCGGGACTCGTGGCGGCGGGTCTTGACCTTGTCGAGCACCTTGAGCGCTACCATTTTGCCCGATTTGGAGTCGCGGGCCCGCCAGACCTTCGACATGCTGCCCTGGCCAACGCGGCCAATCAATTCGAATCGGCGCGTGATGTCGGTCTTGACGATCCGCGGCCCGCGTCGAAACAGCTTCCTGAAAAAGTTCATGAACGACCTGCCAGCCCCCAGGGGAGTATCAGCGGAAAGCGCGGGTGAGCGGTGGTTTCGCCCCGGCTTGCGCGGCGACTTTCATTTGACGCAATAGTCGATGATGCGGGCAATTTCCGTGCGCAGTTCGGAACGCGGCGTGATGCGATCGATGAAGCCATGCGCGAGCATAAACTCGCTCGTTTGAAAGCCATCAGGCAGATCGGCCTTGACGGTGGCCTGCACCACGCGCGGCCCGGCAAAGCCGACAAGCGCATGGGGTTCGGCAATGACCAGGTCGCCCAGCGAGGCAAAGCTCGCCGCCACGCCGCCCATTGTGGGGTTGGTGAGCACTGAAATGAACAGCCCGCCAGCTTCATGGTAGCGGGCCAGGGCTGCGCACACCTTGCCCATTTGCATCAGCGACAGAATTCCCTCGTGCATGCGGGCGCCGCCGCCTGAACCCGAAACAATGACGACGGGGTGCCGCGACTGTGTTGCCTGTTCGATGGCCCGGGTCAGTTTTTCGCCGACCACCGAGCCCATGCTGCCCATGATGAATGCCGAGTCGGTCACGCCGCACACCAGGGGCCGCCCGCGCAAATAGCCGCGGCCCACAATGCAGGCTTCGCGCAGGCCGGTTTTCGCCTGTTCGGCCACGAGTCGTTCGTGGTAGGGTTTGCGGTCGGCGAAGCCCAGCGGGTCAAGCGGGCTGATGTCGGCGAACCATTCTTCGAAACTGTCTTCGTCGAGGAGTTGCTGAATGCGTTTTTGGGCCGAAACGTAGAAGTGCCAGTCGCATTCGGGGCAAACGCCCGTGCGCTCTTCAACCGCCTTGCGAAACACGGTCGCCTTGCAGCCCTCGCAATGCAGCCACAGGCCTTCGGGCACGCCGCGCTTTCTGGGGTTTTGAACAACCCACGAGCCGGGTTCAGGCTTCTCGACCGAACTCATGGGGCACCCCACTCCGCGAGGAAACGTGAATCGGGACGATATCGATGATCGAATCGGATCCGCCGCCGGATGCCGAACCGGGGGGGGCACTCGGCGCCGCGCCGTTGGCCGACACGGTAAGCAATTCCCAATTGCGGCCTTCGCCCCCATCGCCAACGGGGGCGAGGCATTCGGGTTTGCAGCCGCGTACGACGCAGCGAATCACCGAGGCCAGCGGCTCGGAAGCCACGACCGCCAGATTGTAATTCTTGCGGAACGGGCGTTCGAGGGCCTTGCGCACGCGGTCGACCACGTCGGCCAGCATTTCTCCCTCGGGCGGGCAGATGGTTTCGGGGGCGTCTTGCCATTGCTTGAACACCTTGGGGTGCTTTCGCCGCACTTCTTCGACCTGCAATCCTTCCCATAAACCTTGATGCAAATTGCGCAGACCGTCGATTTCACGAACGGGTAAGCCTAATTCCTCGCCGATCGCCAGCGCGGTGCTCCGCGCCGGCTCGCACGGCGAAGTGTAGATCAATTGCAGCGGGATTTCTCGCAACTCATGGATCGTGCGCAGCACCTGCTGCTCGCCGCGGGCGTTCAGCGGCAGATCGAGCGTTCCCTGAATTCTCTGTTGGTCGTCAAAATCAGTACATCCCGGACGAATCAGGACGATAGTACACATACTTTTGGTCGCAAAAAGGACTGAGACGTTGTTTCAGTGCGTCGCCTGCCGGCATGGTCTCAAATTTGCCGGGGCGTACGTCAGCGCTGGTTCAGTGTTCGCGGGCCGAAACGGCCGCCTGCCGCACTGCGGCAGCCAACCCGTCAATCGCCTGGCGATAATCATCGCCATCAAAGATCGAGCTGCCTGCGACAAACAGGTCGGCGCCCGCCTTGGCACACGCCCCGATTGTCGAAAGGCCCACGCCGCCATCGACCGAGAGCAGCGTGGTGGGGGCGACGGCGTGCTTCAGCCGCGCCAGCTTATCGAGGGCCACGGGCAGGAACTTCTGCCCGCCGAAACCGGGTTCGACGCTCATGACGAGCACGGCGTCGCATTCGCCCAAGTGGGGCAGCAGGGCGTCGACGGGTGTTTGGGGGTTGAGGGCCAGGCCGGCCAGCGCCCCCCCGGCGCGGATCCGTCGCAACAAGGCCGCAGGCTGAGCGACGGCTTCAATATGAAACGTAATCAGGTTGCAGCCGGCCGCCAGATATTCGTCGACGTATCGGGCCGGCTCGGAAATCATCAAATGAGCTTCAAATGGCGCGTCGGTGAGCGAGCGCACACCGTGAATGACCATGGCCCCGTACGACAGGTTGGGCACAAAATGCCCGTCCATGACGTCGAAATGCAGCAATGCCGCTCCGGCCGAAGCCAACGCTTCGACCTCGCGACCGAGATGCGCAAAATCGCATTTCAGCATCGAGGGGGCGATTATCGGAACCGCGTTCCGCAGCGCGTCTTGAACAGCCGAGCGGCCCATGAAGTTACGGTAAACCTTGATCACCCGATCCTCGGGCGGCGTCGTGACGCACCAGAATCACCAGACGCCATACTTCGGATCACAATTCAGCGCCACGCACCGGTGATTATCATCGCCAGGAGCCCGGTCGGCAGAGCGCTGTAAAACCAACTCCATCCGAATCATTTCAGCCGGCGAAGCGTTCGCCGCCGGCAATGCAGTACATACGGGAACCGGCCCGAAAACCGGGCTGCATGGGTTCATTTTCGCGCTTTTATCGATTCGAGTCCAGTCGAATGTCACGCAAATGCCAAGTCCCGCCGCCGGCGTGCGTTTGACTGAGCATCCTACGCACGCCGGTGCAGTTGAAACGATTGCAATTAAAATTCAGGCAATCTTGGCAATTCGGGCAAGCAGGTCGGCGGTCCGGCTGGAATACCCGTATTCGTTGTCGTACCACCCGAGCACTTTGACCATGTTGCTGCCGATCACGGTCGTCCAGGGGGCATCGAACACGCAACTGTACGTATTACCGATGATGTCGCTGGAGACGATCGGGTCTTCATTGTATTGCAAAATGCCTTTCAACGCGCCTTCCGAGGCCGCCTTCATGGCCGCGTTGATTTCTTCTTTCGACGCCGCCTTTTTCAGGGTTGCCGTCAGGTCGGTAATGCTGCCGGCCGGAACAGGCACGCGCAGGCTGATACCGGTCAATTTGCCATTCAACTCGGGCAGTACGGCCCCCACCGCCTTGGCGGCGCCGGTCGAGGTGGGAATGATGTTAATGGCCGCGGCCCGCGCGCGGTGCGGGTCTTCGTGCAACTGGTCTGATACGCGTTGATCGTTGGTATAGGCATGACAGGTTGTCATGAGGCCGAATTCGACACCAAAGTTTTCATGCAGTACCTTGACCATCGGGGCGAGGCAATTCGTCGTGCAACTGGCGTTCGATACGCACTTGTGCTCAGGCGTGAGCTGGCCGTCATTCACGCCGAGAACCACCGTCAGGTCGGGGGCGTCTTTGGCAGGGGCCGAAAGCACCACCTTGCGGGCGCCCGCGGTAATATGGCTGTCGTAACCCGGCTTGCCATCTTTTTCACGGCCGGTAAAGAACCCCGTCGATTCGAGGGCCACGTCGACCCGTTCGGCCTTCCAGGGCAGGTTGCGCGGGTCGCGTTCGGCGCAAATCCTGATATGCTTGCCGTTAACGATCAGCCCCGCCTTGTCGTGACTGACCGTGCCGGGAAACCGCCCCTGGACGCTGTCGTACTTGAGCAACATGGCCAGATGCTTGGGATCGCCCAGATCATTGATCGCGGCGATTTCAAATTCTTCAGGACGTGACGCCAGCACGCGAAACACGACGCGACCAATTCGACCAAACCCGTTGATTCCTACGCGTACCGCAGCCACAATCGCCGCTCCTCGGTTTTAACCCTGTTAGAGAAACTTTCGCTCGTTTTTCAGTCGAAGACCATACGAGTGGTCGCCGACCGGCGCGAATTCCTTGGTTGTCTGCCACACGATGTCTTGTGGGCAGGCCCACGCCGTCGGCATTATAGTGGCCCCGCAGACGCTCAACAAGTTTGCCCATGTCAACACATTCGCATGTTTCGATGTTCGGTATGCATCTTTCTGACTGGCGATTGCCGCGCGGCGTTTCACGCTCGTTGTGGGAGTTTGCCCAGGATCCGGCGATTCCCCGGCAAGAAGCCGAGCACCTCGCCGGTTCGTCTTTGCCTGAACTCGACCGCCGCGTCGTCGAGCGGTGGTTTACACGCCCGGGTGATTTGGTCGACCTGGGATGCGGCGGCGGGCGACTGCTGACCCTGTTTGCCGAGCGCGGGTTCAGCGTGGTTGGCGTTGACCTGTCAATCGAGTCGCTGCGCATGGCCCGGGGGCAGGCGGCAGCCCAAGGGGTGGCGGTTGCCGTCGTGCGCGCCAACCTGTGCGACGGCCGCTGTTTGCCGGCGGCGGCGTTCGATTACGCCCTGATGATGTTTGGCACATTGGGCATGATTGCCGGGGCCGAAAACCGCGCCGCCGCTCTGGCTGACGCCCGCCGCATGCTGAAACCGGGGGGCAGTTTGGCGCTGCATGTGCACAACATCTGGCGACATGCGTTCAACCCGGCAGGGCGACGGTGGCTGATCAGAGACCGGGCCCGGTGGCTATGCGGCGCTCGAAACGCGGGCGACACGTATGCCGATTATCGTGGAATCCCTAACATGCATCACCACCCGTTCACGTGGGGTGAACTGCGGCAGTTGCTCGGCCGCAACGGTTTCGCAATTCGTGAAATCGTATGCGTGGGCCATGAAGGCCGCGGCTGGCTAGCCGAACTGTGCGCTGAGGGCTGGCTCGTGCGGGCCGAGGCCGTCGAGTAACGCGGCCGCGGCACTCAAGTCGCTGCGACGGGCGTGGCGGCCTGGGTTTCTGGCTGCGGCGCGGCGGGCGTTTCGGAGCCGCGCCAATCGAGCAGTTTCAGCTCGACATTTCGCCGCCCCTGAAAATGATTGATCGACGGGGCAAAACTGATCGACAGCGGTTGTTGAGCCGCCGCGATTTGCTCGGCCCAGTCGGCATTGCCGAATGACACTGCCCGCAATGTGGCGCCATACTGCCTGACCTGCAGCGAAAGGTGCCGTTCGCCCTCGCCCATTTTTTTCGGCGGCCCGGCCAATTCGACCCGTTGGCAGGCAAACACCGGCCGCGGGTTCGACTTGCCGAACGGCCCGAGCCGGTCGAGTTCCTGCACGGCAGTGGCCGTCAAATCGGCCAGCCGGGTTTCGACGTCGATCTGCAATTCGAGGTCGCGTGCATTGACGGTATGCGCCAGAGACGCGTGCGCGCACAACCGCTCGCGAAACACATCGATTTGATCGCTGCGAATCTTCAACCCGGCGGCGGCCTGGTGGCCGCCAAATGTGGCGAACAGGTCGGCGCAGGTCGAAAAGGCCCGGTGCAAATCGAAGCCCGCGAAGCTTCGCGCCGAACCCTGGCCCAGCACATCCTGATGATTCAGGGCGATCAGTACCGCCGGCTTTTGAAACTGCTCGGCAACCCGGGTGGCAACGATGCCGATCACCCCCGGATGCCAGTCGTGGTGCGCCAGCACCAGCACGGGCTGGTTGGCCCAGGCGGGGTGCGCCTCGACCAGCTCGCGGGCCTGCTTCAGAATTCGCCGCTCGACCGTTTGTCGAACCTTGTTTTGCTCTTCAAGATACGCGGCCAGCACTTTGGCCCGGTCAGCATTGTCGGTCGTCAGCAATTCGACAGCCAGCCGGGCCTGCCCGAGCCGCCCGGCGGCGTTGATTCGCGGGGCCAGTGAATACGCCACGTCCTCGGCGTGAAACTCGGGTTTGTCGTGCAGGCCGGCGACGCGCAACAACGCCTGCAAGCCGGGCGTGGCCCGCTCGCGCAGGCTGACCAGCCCGTAACGGACCAGAATCCGGTTTTCCTCGAGCAGCGGCACGACATCGGCTATGGTGCCGATTGCGGCCAGCCCGATCGCTGACAGCAAAAACTCACGCATTCGCGGAGACGCCCGCTTGCCGTCGCCCAGACGCTGGCACACCGCCCAGGCGAGTTTGAACGCCACGCCCACGCCGCACAAATCTCCAAACGGGTAGTCGGTACCGTCAAGCCGCGGGTGAACGAGACAGTCGGGTTGCGGCAAGACCGGCCCCGGTTCATGGTGGTCGGTCAAAATCAGTTCGAGCGACATGTCGCGGGCGGCGGCGGCCTCGACGACGCTGCCTATGCCGCAATCGACCGTCACCACCAGCATTTGCGGGTCGCGCTCGTGAAATTGCCTGAGCGCTTCGAGATTCAGCCCGTACCCTTCGTCAAGCCGGTGGGGAATGTAGTATTCGACTTTGGCGCCTGCCAGCGTCAGGCAATGCCATAACAGGCTGGTGGCCGTCACGCCATCGACGTCGTAATCGCCATAGATCATAATTCGCCGCCCCGCCGCAATGGCGGCCACGATGCGATCAGCCGCGGCTGCCGCGCCCGGCAGGCGCTCAGGGTCGTGCAGATCGCTGAGCTTCGGCTCCAGAAACTCACGCGCGGCTTTCACCGATTCGTACCCGCGGGCCGAAAGCACTTGGGCGAGGACGGGCGAAACGTTGAGTTTCGCCGCCAGC
>JAJXXL010000313.1 GCA_021781115.1 Planctomycetota bacterium | reverse complement strand
CGACCCACACCGGAACCGACGATTGTTTATTTGGATAATCCGTGGTCAGTTTGAAACCGGATTGCGCGCGGTCGCCGCGTCGCCGAGCTCAGGGCGGCGGGGTTTCGTCGACGGGATTTTGAATTCGCCGTTCCACCGGGATCCGGCGATAAATTCGCAGCAGGCCGAGCAGGGCCACGAGGCTGGAAGCGAAGACCGCCCCCAGCAGCAGCAGCGTGGGCCAGTGGCCGAACAGCGTGCGAAGTGGCGTCCAGAGCCATCTCCAGCTCATGAGCACTGCCAACGTGGCGGCGCTCAGCGCGGGGCCGTACGGCATGGCAGACCGGGCCCGGGCAATCTTGAGCAGCAGCCCCGCGCACAGGCTGCCGACTGCCGCCAGCGGAAAGATAAACACAATCGGCTGCCAGCCCACGAAACTTCCAATCATGGCCATCAGGGTCACGTCGCCAAACCCCAGCGCTTCGACGCCCAGCAGCCACCCGCCCAGTACGCGAACCCCCCAGGTGATCGCCGCCCCCGCCGCCGCACCGGCCAGGCTCCACGCCAGGCCATGCCAATGCGAGTGCAATTTGATCCAGTCGGGAATGTACTGCCCGTACAGTTCAACCATCGGGCCGTTCCAATCGACCCATAGCGGCAGCAGTTGCAGGTTGCCGTGCAGGGTCGCGGCCGTCAAGCCGACCGCCAGCCCCGGCAGCGTGATTGCGTCGGGAATCAGGTAGCACTTCAGGTCGACGCCAGCCGCCACGATCAGCAGCGACACCAGCACGAGTTGAAACAGCAGCCGCCAGTGAATCGCGGCGGGGTTTCCCTGTTCAGGAATTGCCTGACAATGCTGATCCAGCAGGGCGGCGGCCAGGGCGGCAAACAGCAGGCCGGTGCCCCATTGAACCAGCAGTTCTGATTGGCGCCGCAACGTGCCGCAGCCCGGGCAGCGCCCCCCCGAGAGCAACGGCCCCACCAGTGGCACACGATGCAGCCAGCCGATCTTCTGCCCGCACACGCGGCAGGCGAAGAATGGGGCATCACCAGGGCCCGAGTGAACAAGTGCGTCGATCCAGGCGGCGAGCGGCACGCCGACCGCGCCCCCCGCGACGAAAAACAGCGGCAGTGCAACCCACGCCGACGATTCGGTGACGACCCGCAACAGCAATTTGTCGACCGCCGCCAGCGTTTCCAGCACGCGTTTTCTCCCGATGGTACCCAGGCACGACCCGGCGGTCGGCAATCGCATATCATCAACATTCGCGGCCGGGCAATCAAGCCGTCTGCCGTTGTGGGGTTACGCCAGGGTGCTTGCAGCCCCCCGCGAAAAGCGTTTGGCGTGGGCGCGGCCGACAAAACGGGGCAAAACATCGTCAGCAGTGCCGCAACCGATTGGTGCATCGTGTGTTAAACCATGACGCCGCACAGACCCTCATCGCCACCGATGGCGGCTGAAAACAGAGGGCCGATCCACTTTCGCAGGACACTGCTGGTCAAAACTCCCCAATTGCGACCGTTCGTTACTTGCGATGTCAATGAATCAATGCAAGTGGTCGAATGTACTTCCGAAGGTGGGCGACGCATCGAACGCGGGGCTGCCAAATTGCCCCGTTGCGTCCTTTCGATTGGCGGCGACAGGGGGGCGACACTCCGCCTGGATATCCCGGGTCAGGGCGTCTTCGCCCGGTTGATGACCGTGGCTTTCTGCCAGACGCCGGGGCACATCCGGTTCCATTTTCCTTCGCCAAATTTGAACTCGGCGTGGTCGCTCAGTAGCTTGACGTAGATGTTTCGCGTGGCGTCGTACAATACCACCGCGTCGTGGGTGCGCTCTGTTTCCTCGAAGGTGCGGCGGCGCTGGCCGAGTTCTTCGCTCCAGCCGGCGGGCGTCCAGCGGTACCAGCCAATTCCCTCACGCTGTCGGAACTGATACAGCATGCGCCCATCTTGCGGCACGTCGTTCGATTTGACGACCACGGCCTGCCGGGGGTCATGTTTGAAAACCCGTGGCGTAGCGTTGACCGGCTTGCCCGCCGCGTCGATGTAGTTGGCTTGCCCGGTCAGCACGACGGTGGCGTTTTCGACCGCGGGCATGGTGAACTTGCCGGTGGCGACCGCTCCCTGCCGTTGCACGGCAACTTGCTGCGAACCGGGCAGCGCGGGCGGGTTTTTAGAGGGCGCCAGGAGTTTCGCCGACGGCTCGCCCGGCAGGTACCCGAAGCCGACCGACTTGATTCTTTGCAACGGGTCGACGAGCCGCACCGTAAGGTCAATATCGACGGTGCCCCCCGCTTGCCGCGTGACTTTGGCATCCCAGGCCGACGCCCGGCCTTCGAGCATTTTGGCGAGTTCGGCTGCGGGAATGGCGAACCCCAGACCGGCGCCCACGACGGTTGAAACGGCAACACCCACGAGTTGGCCTTCAGCGGTCACGACCGGCCCGCCGCTGTTGCCGGGGTTGATTGCCCCATTGATCTGCACCAGGCTGAGTTCGCCCGCGTCGTCGAGCCGCAGGCTCGAAACGGCGCCCTTGCCGACCGAAATCGTGGGGTTCGCCTTATTGGCCGAAAGCGCAACCCCAAACGGAAAGCCGAAGACGAACACGTTCATCGTTTCGATCGTCTGGTTGGCCGCGATGAAGGCAATCGGCTTGGGGACCGTCGTCAGCCCGACGACTTTGAGTACCGCCAGGTCATGCTCGGGGTCGTTTGCCACGATCTCGGCAGGCAGACCCTGTTCCTGGGGCGTACCGCTGTTAAAGACCGCCGTAACCGAGGTGGTTTGCGATTCAAGCTTTTTGCGAATCGTTTCCAGCACTGTTCGGCGTTCGGCGCTCAATTCGTCGCTGGCCAGGGCCAAGGCCAGCGTCGCCTGGAAATCGACCACGTGGTTATTCGTGGCGACCAGCACCTGCCCCGCCTGGTCGTGAAACACGAACCCGGTTCCGCTGAGATCGAGTTCGCCGATCTTCACGCGGACAAACACTGTCGCCGACTTGATTTGCTGCATGACGGCGGGCGAAATCGCATCGTCGGCCAA
>JAJXXL010000438.1 GCA_021781115.1 Planctomycetota bacterium | reverse complement strand
GGCGCTGCCCGGCTTGCCCGTTGTGGCCGGGCGTGCCCCGAGTTCAAACTGCTTTTCGGTCTGAATCACGGCTTCATCGGCCATTTCGGTGACGCTGTCGAGCGTGGCCTCGACTTCGCTTTCTTCGTTCGAAACTTCGCCCGGAGCGGCGTCGGGGCTTTCTTCAGCGGGCGAATCGACGCGCAGCGTTTCGCCCAAAAAGCCGTCAGGCGCGCCGCCGGGCGACTCGATGATTTCGACCGGAACCGGCGGGTTGGGTTTCGGCAGCCGGGTGGCGAACCACGCAAACCCCACGATCGCCGCACAAACGGATAACCCCCCGGTCACTGCCATCAGCAGCGAACTGACCAAGTCGTAACGCGTCACCTGCATCACAGGAATGGGCGGCGCATCAGGAGCAGGCTTGGGGGTAGACATCGCAATTGTCGTGGTCAAATCAGAGCGTGAACCCGGCGGGCGCTGGCGAAACGGCCCGCGAACCACTTCAGTATACCCGATCGGGCCGAAATGCCAGCCCTCGACCGCGAACTTGCAGTTTTCGTCAGCAAGGCGCATAGTGGCGAAATCCGGTTCTGGAATGGCGTTGCGGCCTGTCTGCCACACTTTGTTCTGTTACTTCTCAGGGGGGGTGTCATGTTGCGGCGATCGTGGGGTTTGCGTGGCTATTTATTGTGCCTGATCGGAGTGGGCTCGTTCCTTGTCGCCGGTTGCAGCGGCTCGTCAGAAATCGCAACAGCGCGTGTCAGCGGCATCGTGCGCCTCCAGGGAAAGCCGGTCGAAAAAGCCTCGATCCTGTTTGTTCCGGAAACGGGCAAATCGGCCACAGGCGAAACTGATGCCAATGGCAAATTCACCCTGACGACATTTGCCAATGGCGATGGCGCCGTAGTCGGCAAACATCAGGTGGCCATTACCAAGATCGAACTCGACCCCGCCACGGCCAAAGACGACTACCCCAGCACGCTCAACCGGTTACCCGCACTGTATGCCAATCCCGCGACTTCGCCGCTCAGGGCCAGCGTCGAAAAAGGCGGAAAGAACGATTTTACGTTCGACTTGAATGAAGTCGATGCCCCGGCCGATTCCAACGCCGTGGGCGGTTCGCCCTGACGGGGGGTTGCCAACGTTTGCCGCCCGATCCAATCGCGGCCCAAGCCGCGTTGCCCCCTTGCCGGGTGGTCAGCGCGCGGGCGGGTGCGCGTGAGAAGCGCGCGATATCCATTCGATCACTTCGCTCCGCGGCGAAGTTCCTGAAAAGGGTGAGCCATGCTGAATCTGCCCATGCAAGGCTTTGTCGGCCGCGCCGGCCACGCGGTGGTTTTGTTGCTCGCCCTGGGCCGTTGCGCCGTTGCGCAACAGCCGCCCGCAGATATCAAGCGTGTCGCGGCCGTCGTGACCGAATACCGCACCAATGCGCATGCCGACGTCATCGTCAGCCGGTTGCTGCAAACGCAAACGCTTGATGGCAAGGGGCGGCGGCCGGGTTTGAAACTGGCGTCGCTGTTTACCGATCAGGTTCCCGCGAATGACATCAGCCGGGCACTGTCCCGCGAATTCCAGTTCCCGATTTTTGAAAACGTGGCCGATGCCCTGACGCTGAAAACCGGCCAGTTGGCCGTCGACGGCGTCCTGCTCGTGGCCGAGCATGGGCGGTACCCGGTCTCCAAAACGGGGCAAATCGAGTACCCCAAGCGCCGGCTGTTCGAGCAGGTCGTGCGGGTCTTTCGCGACAGCCGCCGCGTGGCGCCCGTGTTCATTGACAAGCATCTCGCCGACAACTGGCAAGACGCCGAGTGGGTCTACAACACCGCCCGCGAGTTGCACGTTCCGCTCATGGCCGGGTCGTCGCTGCCGGTGCTGTGGCGCGACCCGCCGGTCGACGTTCGCCGTAACGACCGGCTGAAGCAGATCACGGCCGTGTCGTATGGCCCGCTCGACGCCTACGGTTTTCACGCCCTCGAAATGGTGCAATGCCTCGCCGAACGCCGCGCGGGCGGCGAAACCGGCGTACTGGCGGTGCAATGCCTGGTGAACCAGGCGGTTTGGACTGCCGGTGACGAGGGCGTGTACGACCGCGAATTGCTCGACGCCGCGCTCCGCCGCATTCCGCCCGTCACCCGCGCCGATTTGCCGGCGCAGGCCCGCGAACCGGTGCTGTGGGTTATCGACTACACCGACGGTCTGCGGGCCAATCTCCTGACGCTCAACGGCGCCGTTTCGCAATGGGCGGTCGCCTGGCGATCAGCCGACGACGCGGTCGCATCGACGCGGTTCGCCACGCAGGAAAAACGGCCCTTTATGCATTTCGCCGGGCTGGTCGAGGGCATCGACCAGATGATGCACAGCGGCCACCCCACCTGGCCGGTCGAACGCACGCTGTTGACCAGCGGCGTGCTCGACGCCTTGTTGCAATCGAAACTTCAGGGCGGCCGCCGGCTCGACACGCCCTGGCTGCGCGTGGCCTATCAGTCGGAGTGGAACTGGAAGCAACCCCCTCCACCACCAGCCGATTGAGAAGCTCCTTGGCCGGGCGGCTCGTGCAATCGGTGGCGCGACGGCGCCCGTTTACAAACCGGGCGGCGCGGGCTTGAGGGGCGGCTCGTAACTGTTCGCTCCCTTGACCTTGACCTTGCGCATGTACACCTTGTCGCCGCAGGCGGCGAACAGCACATTGAACTCCGGCCCGCCGAAACAGAGGTTGGCCACCTTGCCGTTGGGCACGGGAATGATGCAATTGACGCGGCCCGCCTGATCGCAGACCTGCAGGCCCAGCCGTGTGGCGACATACAGGCGCCCATCGCGATCGCAGCGCAGCCCGTCGGCGCCGCTGTCGTCGGCCGTATCGGGGCTGTGCAGGTGATAATACCGCTGCTTGTGGGCCAGCCCGCCGTCGGGCTGAACCTGGTAGCTGTACACCCAGTGCGATCGGCTGTCAGCCACATACAGCAGCGATTGATCAGGCGACAGCGCGATGCCATTCGAAAACTTCAGTCCCGTATCGACCACCCGTTTTTCGCCTTGCGGGCTGATGTACCAG
>JAJXXL010000227.1 GCA_021781115.1 Planctomycetota bacterium | reverse complement strand
GTCAAAAGACTAGGTCAGAAAATGGCCGCGGTCCAATCAAAATGGTACGGCGGCGATTGGCGCTAGCGGCGATGTCGCGAACGACGCTGTCAGCGCAGCGCCGTTCTGCAGGCCCCTTATCGCAGCCCCGGCTCACGCGGAACGGGGCTGTCGCGCCCAAGCCCAAAGTGATTGGGGCGACTGGTCGGCGCACCACATGAACCATGACGCCCTTCTGACCGCCGCCTGACATTGCCCCGGCACAAATTTGGGCCGCGCGCCCGCGCGGGGCGGCGGCCCGGACATTCGCAGGTCAGGCTTTGCGAATTCTGTCGCGGCCTTCCTTGACCTGTTTTGTCGCATTGCGCGTGTCGAGCACGAACCGTGAGTGCTTGACGATGAAATCGTAGTCGTAGGCCGAATGATCGGTGGCGATCAAGACGCAATCCTGACTCCAGAGAAAGTCTTCTGTGAGCGGGGTACTGGTCAGGGCCGGCACATCATGATGCCGCATTTTCGGCAGTGTGGGCACGTAGGGGTCGTTATAGCTCAGAATCGCACCGCGATCGCGGAGCAGGTCCATCAGTTCGAACGACGGGCTTTCACGGGCATCGTCGACGTCCTTTTTATACGCCATGCCCAGAATGCAGATCCGACTGCCGCGGACCGGCTTGGAATACTCGTTCAGCCCTTCGGTCAGCCGTTCGATGACATACTCGGGCATGTGGGTGTTGATTTCGCCGGCGAGTTCAATGAACCGCGTCGACAACCCGTGTTTGCGGGCCACCCAGCTCAGGTAGAATGGGTCAATCGGAATGCAGTGCCCGCCCAGACCCGGCCCGGGGTAAAACGCCTGGAAGCCGAACGGTTTTGTCTTCGCCGCGTCGATCACTTCCCAGACATCAATGCCCATGCGGTCGAACAGCACCTTGAGTTCGTTGACCAGGGCGATATTCACCGAACGGTAGGTGTTTTCGAGGATTTTGCAGGCTTCGGCGACTTCGCAATTCGAAACCGGCACGACATCGACGACCGCCTGGCGATACAGCGTCACCGCCAGATGCTGGCTGATCGGGTCCATCCCCCCGACCACTTTCGGAATCGAATTCGCCGAGAATTTCGGGTTGCCCGGGTCTTCGCGTTCGGGGCTGAACGCCAGGAAGAAATCGCGCCCGACTTGCAGCCCGCTTTGGGCGAGAATCGGCAGGACCACGTCGCGCGTCGTGCCGGGGTAGGTCGTGCTTTCGAGCACAATAAGCTGCCCCGGGCGCAGCACGGCGGCAATCTGCCGGGCTGTCGATTCGATGTAGGTCATGTCGGGGTCGCGGCTTTCCGACAAGGGCGTCGGCACGCAAATGAGTATGGCGTCGGCTTCGGCGAGCCGCCGCATGTCAGAGGTGGGGTCAAACGTTTGCTCAGCCACGCAGGTGGCGATCCATTCTGAGGGGATATGCCGGATGTAGCTCTGCCCGGCCAGCAAGCGGTCGATTTTCTGCTGGTCGAGATCGAAGCCCAGCGTGCGGTGCCCGGCTGTAATAAACGCACGAATCAACGGCAAACCGACGTAACCCAACCCGACAACGCCCACGCGGGCCGATTTGTTCAAAAACGCCTGTTCGAGCTTTGTGTGCATGACTTGCCGTTTCCGAAAGATGATTTTTTATTCAAACCCGCGAGAAACCGGGCCACACCCGCCAAACTGCGGTTCCCCAGCACAACACGCAACGTCGCCACGATGCAGGAAGTATGGCTTGCGCATTTTGATTATAGGTTTTGAACCGGCAGAGTGCCGAGTTTTTTTCGCCCCATGCCGCGAGTTTTTGCCGCAAATGCCCGAATTGCTCAAGACAGCGATTTGGCGGGGCGCACCGCCAATGCGACGTGCACAACCGTGGGCGCCAGCCGGCGCACTGCGAGGCCGCCCGCGGCGCCGGAACCTGGTCAGGCGGCCCACAGCAGGCCGCGTGAGTACAGATCTTGAATGCGTTGCGTCTCCATTCGCCCCGCGCCAAGCCGGTACGGAAACCCGCACGAAAAGGATTCGGGTACGGCTTCAATCGCAAAGATCTGGTTTCCCGCGGGCCACAGCAGGCTGCCAAGCACGCACCCGGTGCGCATGTCAAAGGCGTGCAGGCCGCATTCGCTCTGCTCGACATTCAGGCCAGGAGCGTACCGGCGGTACCGCGGAATGACGCGGCTGGTTCCGACAAATGCCACGTCGCCCTGAACGCACAGCCCGCGCGTCCAGCCTGAAAACTGGTGCACTGATTCAAACCGGCCCGAAACGATTCGGCCCAATTGACCATACCCGCTGTTATCGACCCAGATTTCGCGATTGACCAGGCGTGCTGAATGGGGGCGTGTCAGCCCCGTGCCCACGACTTCGCCGGTTTTTCCTGAAAAGACCACGCCCCGGCCATCGACCGGAAAATTCAGGTGCCCCGGCCGCCGCGCTGACGGCGCCGCAGCCGATGCCGAAAAAAAACTCGATTCGACGCGGGGGCCGGCCGCGATCGAGTTGACCTGCAAATAGTTCTTGTCGAACCGCGGCCCGGCGGGCGATTCAATCGACTTGGGCCACCACGCAATTTTGTGGCCGCCGCCTTCAGGAAGCTGCACGACGGCGTTCAGGCCCGCCGCGTTGGCGTGCAGCCGCCCCCCAATCATGGCCAGGTCGTGCAGGTACAGCCGCCCCGGCAGGTACCGCGCTTGTCGGGGCGCCAAAACGGCCGCGTGGCCGTCGCGCCCCTCTGCGGCAGCGCAGGGGCCGAATTCGAAGACCGCGTTGGGGTTGCGCGTGCTCGCCATGTACGCCACGCCCCGCGCGGAGTCGACGGCCATGCCACTGGGGTGCGGCAAGCGAAAGTAGGAAATTCGCGGCTTGCCGCCGAATGTCGAAAACCCCATCAGCAAATGCTCGTACTCGCGGCTGACCAGCAGCGTGACGTGCAGGCGGGCCACGACGTCCCACCAGTCGCCGCGCACCGTGTACGCAAGCAATTGCGGGTCGACGTCGCCCCACCACTGCCATTGGGCGGCGATTTGATGCGGGTCGCGCAATTCTTCGTGGTGCCGGCGCCACAATTGATCCAGCGGCTGCCCCGCGGGGCGGCTGTTACCGCGCATGCCTAGGCGACCTTTCGAGGGGGGGCTTGACGGGTGGACGCCAGCTTCCGGCTGAGCCGCCAGGCCCCGGCGTACATGTTCCAGGCGCTTTTGAATGTCGTGCTCGACTTCCCGCCGTGCCGCTGAAACCCTTGCACCGGCAATTCGACGAGCTTCACGCCCACCTGCCGTGCGCGGGCGATGCATTCCATATCGATCAGGTCGCCTTCCGATTCGAGCCGCAGCGCTTCGAACAGTTGCCGCGAGAAGATCTTCGGCGTGCCGTTGACATCGCGCGATTCGACGCCAAACAGCAGCCGGCCTTCGAGGTTGTATAGCAGCGAACCGATTTCACGCAGGGGGGCATGGCGATTTTCACGTCGCACCTTGGCCAGGCATGGTGCATGGGCCTCGTACAGCGCGAGCAACTCGACGACGTGCCGCGGATCGGTGCGGGCCGAATTCGTGTAGCACAGCAGGTCACCCCGCGCCGACCGCAAGCCGCACAGCACCGATCGCCCCCAGCCACCCTGCGGGTTTTCGACCATCGTCACCCGCGAATCGGCGGCAGCAATGCGGCGTACAACATCGTTGGTGCCGTCGGTGCTGGCGTTGGGCACCACGACCAGTTCGTAGGGCCGGCCAATTCCATCGAGCGGCGTAAAATACCGTTCGAGGACGCGGCCGATGTGATCGGCCTGATTGCGACAGGGCAGCACGACTGAAAGAAACGGTTTGTTCGTCACGCCGCGCGCCTCCGCTGTTTGATGTCTCGCAGGAATTGGGCCGCCAACTGCTCAGCATTCAGCTCGTTGCGCCCGCGCATATAAGTCGTGCTGCCGGAAACGTCCGGAAAATTCTGGCGGATTCCATGAATCGACAACCGGCACGCCAAACCCTCGCGGGCAATCGCTTCGGCCACGAGCGAACCCAGGCCGCCCGCGGCGTAGCCTTCTTCGAGCGTCGCCACCCGGCGGTAACTGCCGAGCAGTTCGCACAGTTCGGGCGACGGCTCAAAGCCCAGATGCGCCAGCACGGCCATGGCGGTCGATACGCCTTCGGAATTCAAAATCTGTGCCGCCCTGACAGCTTCATGAGCGATGTCGCCCGTACTGATCAACAGCAGGTCGCGGCCTTCGCAGACGAGTTCGGGCCGCCCCAGTTCAAACCGCCCGTCAAGGCCAGGAATCGCCTCGCGTTTGTCTTTGGAAATGCGAAAATAGATCGGCCCGCGGTGGTCGGCCGTGTTCAAAATCGCGGCGCGGGCCTGCGGCCGGTCGGCCGGCGCCAGCACCGTCAGCCCCGGCTGAACCCGCGTGATCGCCAAGTCTTCGAGCGCATGGTGCGTGGGTCCAGCGTGCCCGTAGGCATAACCGCCGCCAATGCCCACCACGCGCACCGGCAGCCGGTGCAGAACCGGGCCGTTGCGAATCTGTTCATAACAGCGCATCGAACTGAAGGTGGCGATCGAGTACACGAACGGGGTGTACCCCGCCAGCGCCAACCCGGTCGCCACGCCCAGCATGTTTTGCTCGGCAACCCCCACGTTCAAAAACCGGTCGGGGTAACGGGTGGCGAATTTTTCCAAAACGCTCCAGCCCAGATCGGCGGTCAGCAGAAAGATACGCCGGTCTGTCGCAGCCAGTTCGAGCAGGGTGTCGACGAATGCCGTTCTCAATGTACGCCTCCCACGTCTTCCAGCGCCGCGGCGCACAAGTCCTGATCCAGGTTTCGATAATGCCATTCCAGCCGGTTTTCCATGAACCGCACGCCTTTGCCGATCGTGGTTCGCGCGAGAATCACGTGCGGGCAATCGTCGGGCGGCGGGGCCGAAAGCGCGGCAACGAGCGCCGGCAGGTCGTGCCCATCGAGTTCTGTCGTGCGCCAGCCAAACGCGCGCCACCGCTGGCTCAGCGGGTCGAGGTTCAAAATTCCGTGCGTGTCGCCCATGGCCTGCATCGAATTCACATCGACAACGACCGTCAGGTTTTGCAGCTTGTGGTGTGCGGCAAACATCACCGCCTCCCACACCTGGCCTTCGTTGCATTCGGCATCGCTGACGAGCGCAAACGTGCGTGCCGGGTTGTTTTCCAGCCGCAACCCAAACGCCAGCCCGCAGGCCACCGACAGCCCCTGCCCCAGCGAACCGGTGCTCACCTCGACGCCGGGCAGACAGTGTTCGGGGTGTGCGCCCAGCGAAGAACCATCGCCGCAATACGTGGCAAACGCCGCCTCGTCGAGCAGGCCGTTCCAGCGCATTGCCGCATACTGGGCCAGCGCCGCATGGCCTTTGCACAGCACGAAACGATCGCGGGCGGAGTCGTCGGTGCCGGGTTTGTGCATGACGTCGCCCCACAACGCGGCAACGATATCGACGATTCCCAGCGCCGACCCGATATGCCCGACATGCGAATCGTGCGATTGTTGCACAATCCAGTTCCGCATCGTGCGGCTCATTTCGGTGAGCCGGTCGAACCGCACCCTCGCCGCTTCCTGACTCATCGCCATTTCTCCTTCGGCCACGACCCAGGCCACGGTGTTGCTGATCGCCGATTCCAGTGAAAACCGGGGTTGCCAACCTAACCGCTCGCGAATGCGAGCCGGATCGGCCACCCAGCAGTTGCTGTCCCAGTGACGGGCCTTGAACTTTCCCCAATGCACTTCTGAGCGGCTGCCCAGGGCGTGCCGCACGCAATCGACGATTTGCCGCATCGTGGTCTGCACGCCCGTTCCCAAGTTCAGCACCGCCCCGTTCAACGCGACCAGGCGGTCGACCGCCACGAAGGCGTCGACCACGTCGTCGATATAGACGAAATCGCGGGCCGTATCGGGCGAAACCATTTCCAGCGGCACGTTCGCCCGGGCCCGGCGAATCAGCGTCGGGATCAGCCGCGAAGGCTCTTCCCACGGCCCATAGACCGAAAACAGGCGAAAGCCAACAACGGCCAGGGGGCCCTTCCGGGCGGCGAGCTCGCACAGGTGCATTTGAGCCGCTTTGGCCACCGCGTAATAACTGTTCGGTTCGAGCCGGTCGGTCTCCCGCATCGGCTCGGTTTTGAACCCGTATTCTGAAGAACTCCCGGCATTGACAAACAGCATCACCTTCGCCGCGGCGCACGCCGCGAGCAGGTTCTGCGTCCCCAGCACATTGGTTTCGAGGATTTGCTGCGGATCAGCCTGGGTTTCATACGCGCCAAACGTCGCCAGGTGGTACACGACGCGCGGGCGCACGGCGGCTACGATTTCGCGTACAGCGGCCGCGTCGAGCAGGCCGGCGCGATGCACGACAAGCCGCGGCAACAGATCGTGCAACCGCCACAGGCGCGACTGGTCGCGCAGCAGGACGTGCACTTCGCACCCCATGCCAAGCAACCGGCGGACGAGGTTCGCACCCACGAACCCCGCCGCACCGGTGACGAGTACAGGCGAATACGCTTCAGGAAACGCGGGGTTCATGCGGCCTTGCGGTCTTGCTTCAGGAAGTCGGTGTAGCCGAATGTTTCGAGCAACGGCGCGGTCCGCTGTGCGATTTCCTGCTTTTCAGCGAGCGACAGCTCGTTGGCCGTGGCCAGGTTGGCTTCAGGGGTGGGCGTGCGCACCGTGCCCCACGGGTAAACCATCGTCATGACCTTGCTGTTCCACGACGGGGCTTCCAGCGACGGAGCGTCGCCGATGCCCATCTTGGCGAGAACGCCCGACAACACCTTGCGGGGGTTGCCCACAATGTCCTCAAACCGCACGATGTGCATCCGGTCGGGAAACTGCTTGCTGAACGTCAGCGCCGATTGCTGGTTCAGGCACCAGCCGGTCATATAGTGCGGAATCGACAGCGGCACCGCCCGCTTTTTCGTGTCGCCATACGCCGACCACGGGTTGCGCACGACCTGCAAGACATGCGCGTTGGGCATGTCGCGCAAAATCTTGTCGGCGTCGACCACAATGATCGGGCTGTACCCCACGTGCGCCACTTCGCGGCCGGAAACCGCCCGGTCCTTCCAGGCTTCGCCCGACGCGCGAAAGAACGCCTCGACCAGGTTGGCCCGCGTCCGCGGCTTGTTGGCCATGAGGGCCACGAACCGTTCCTTGCGAACCTTGTCGCTCAGGTCCATCGGGTAATCGCGAAACTTGCTCGACTGCGGCGTCTTGATGCGCACCTTGCATTCTTCGTCGATGATCGTTTCGTAATCGTCGGCCACACTCTGATCGAGCGGAAACACCGGCCAGCGATATTTCAGGGGAAACACGCTCGACAGGTAATCTTGCACGTATTTCGACCCCGGTTGCGATTCAAACGGGTACGACACGAGTTCAGGGTGTCCGTCGAGGAACCGCTGCGTCGTATTTCCGCCGTTTTCGTACATCGCCGAAATCATGATCAATCGAAAATCGCCGCTACTCATCGAGCCATCCTTTGCTGAGGACTGTGGACGTGAACCGGGAAATGCTCGCCCATCGAACGTTTCCCCACGAAGTAATCATTTCGCGTGCACGCGGCTGAAACTCGGGCAGCGCGGGGGGGGAGTGGACCAGGCGCGCGGGCTTATACCAAAAACCGTTTTGGTGCGTCAATTGCGATCCGCCCCAAACTTTCATTGCGCCGCACTGCGTCGGGCACACATCACACCACGGCCGACATGGGCTTGACCGGCGTCGAATTGCCGGTTACAAGCCCCGCCGCACACCGGCAGCGGTTCAGGTCCGGCCAGCCGACACGCTGCCATTCTTTGCTGAAAGGAAAGCCCCCATGCTTGCCAATGCCATTGGATCGCTGATTGATGTCAGATCGCCGCGACGGGCGCTGTTGCTGGCCGCACTGCTGTGCGCGCCGCTGGCCGTACTGGCCGCCCCCTTGCTGGTCGCAAACAACCAGAGCCTGGCGGTGCTCCAGGCGGTGCATATCGACGGCGGGTCGATCGTTAATTCGGTGCACGAGGTCGTCAGCCAACCGCCGTACATCAATCAAAACATCGGATTTCACACCAAAGTCTACGGTTGGACCTACAACACCTGTCTGATCGGGATATTCGCCTTTCTCGAGCACGCGACCGGCTTGAGTTTTCAGAGCTACTTTTTTGTGTACGCGACACTGGCAAAATGCGTTTCGTTCGCGTTTTCGCTCGGATCAGCCGTGCTGCTGCTTTTGCTCGCTCGGCGAGTATTTCGCAATGGCCACGCTGCGGCTGCCGCAACAGTGTTGGGCCTCGCCTCATACCCGTTTCTGACCTACGTGTTCCTCATTCACCCCGACCCGGCGGGACTGTTCTTTTCACTCGGCATGTTCCTGTGCGTGCACCGGTTCCTCGAAGTGCGCTCGTCGCGGTCGTATCTCGCGGCGGTGCTTTGCTTCGCGCTGGCGGTGCTGGCCAAACAACCGTTCGCCCTCGGGATCATTCCACTGGTCGCCGCGTACTTTCTGGCGCACCGAGGCGTCGAACCCCTGCCAAAAATGTTCCTGCGGCGGAAGCACTGGATGATGGCCCTGCACAGCGCCGGAGTCGGCCTGGCGGCACTGCTTATTGTGCATCCATTCGCCCTGTTCGATTTCGAAAACTTCCGGGCCGCCCAGTCGTACATGCTGCATTGTCACGCCGGGGCGGCGGGAGCTTCGCGGCTCGCCAACGCCCGGGCCTGGATTATTGACTGCTTCCTGCGCGACGGCATGGTGACGATTGGCTTTGCCGCGTCGCTGCTCACGATCATTTACAGTGCACAGCCGGCGCTCGCCAGCCGGCGCCTGCTGCGCCTGATCGGGCTGTACAACGTCGTCTACCTGGCCTGGCTGGCGTGGGGCGTATCGCCGGCCTGCGAGCCGATGTATTTTTACCCTGTCTACCCATTCCTGGCCCTGATTTCGGTCGAAACGGCCCGACTGTTCGTGCTGCGACTGCGTGCCGCGGGTGAGGACTGGAAAAAGTTCGCGTGGGGCGCGGCGACTGCCGGCGCGTGCATCACGATCCTGTCGGCAACGGCATGGCATTTGGCCGTCGCCACGAGTCACGCCGCGTCGACGCTGGCCTATGCGGCGACGAACCAGTCCTACGTGGCGAATCTGGTGTCGTTGGCGCACGGAAACGAAAGCCAGAACGTCTTGTATTCCTGTTCGCTGGCCATCGCCCCCAAGGAGTATGCGTACAGCGTCAATACATTTTCCGTCGATGGTGAAATTCAAGAGGTTTGCGACAAGCTGAACCTCGATTTGATTGTCCTCGATTTGCAGCAAGGATGGCGTTATGAATCGGAACTCAAGCCGGCTGATTCCCGCGCTCCATTGCCCTGCGAGTACGTGATTCCGAAACAGTATCCGCAGTACCTCGGGATTGCCGGTTTGCGATCGGCGAGCTTTGCAAAATGCTGGACCGTTTTGAAGAGCGACTTTCGCCGCCTGTCGGGCGGCGGCCGCGACTTTGATGAGAACGCGCCGTGCGCAAAGATATTTTCCAGGCGCCCCATTCCCATGCTCGAACCGTTTCGAAAGCCAGCCATTGAGGCGACCGCTGCAACCGGCGGCGCATCAAACTCGCGCTGAGCCGCACCACACGGTTTCAGCGGGAAAGCTTCAACCCCGATTGAGTCGCTGCCCCCGCGTGGGCTGCCAGAACCTGGTCGAGCCCGGCGCTCAAGGAAATTCGCGGCGACCAGCCGAGTTCGGTCTTGAGCCGCGTGACATCGGCCAGCAACACGACCGGGTTGTCGGGCACGGCGGGCAGGTCGTCGACTTCCAGCAACTCGGGCCGGCCGAGTTTGAGCGCAATCATTTCGGCAACCTGGCCCAGCGAAAACGGCACACCCGACGCGATGTTGACCGGCCCGCGGAGATCGCTATCGAGCAGACAGACGAACGCACCGGCCACGTCATCGACGTGTAGAAAATCGCGCAAATGCCGGCCGTAGTTGCACCGGGCCGCGCGGCCCTCGGCCAGACGCGCAATGATCGACGGCACAAACCGGCTGGCGTGCTCGTGCGGGCCGTACAGGAAAAAAATGCGGCCCCACGCCGTGCTGAGGTTCACCGTTTCGGCAAAGCGGGCCGTCGTTTCCTGCAGGGCGTGCTTGCACGCGCCGTACAGCGTTCGCGGGCGGGTGGGGGTCTGGGTTTCCGACAAATAGCCGAATGACCAGTCATACTCGGCGCAGGTGCCGGCAAACACGGCCCGCCGTCCGCCCCGGCGGGCAAATGTCTGCAACAACTGCACGCTGCTGCGCAGACAGTCGAGGTTGCGCGAGGACGTCCAATACAAACGCGGTTCGGCGTACCACGCGAAATGGAGCAGGTGCGTGGGCGACACGCGCTCGATGAGTGCCTGAACCTGTTCGGCATCGAACAGGTCGCATGGATGAATCGAAACGCCGTCCGTTCGAGGTTCAGCGCTTGCGGCTCGCGTCGCCATGTGCACCTGATAGCCGCGTGCCAGAAGCGGTTCCACGGCACACCGCCCGATGAACCCCGCCCCACCGGTCAGCAGCACAATTTTCTCGGCGGCCCCAGGCCCGGCAGCGGTCGGGGCCGATTGCAACACCGGGTTGGCGGTCAGGCCGGCCCCATCATGCGGTGCGAATGAAGTCGCAATAGCTCTGGTCCTTTTCGGAAACGGCGACTGCGGCCAGCGGCCACTCGACGCCAAATGCCGGGTCGTTCCAGCGCACGCCCCGGGCGTGCTCGGGCGAGTAAAATTCCGACATCAAGTAGCACAATTCGGTATTTTCGGCCAGCGACTGAAAACCGTGGGCGAACCCTTCGGGAATGTACAGGGCCCGGTGGTTTTCGCTGCTGAGTTCGGCCGCGAACCAGTGGCAGTATGTCGGCGATGCGGGCCGCACGTCAATGATGACGTCGAACACCGCCCCCTGCGTGCACCGCACCAGTTTGCGCTCGGCCCGCGGCTCGACCTGGTAATGCATGCCCCGCAGCGTGCCCCGCAGCGCGTTGAACGACACGTTGCATTGCGCCACCGGCAACTCGACCCCATGCGCCGCAAATTCGCGCTGGCAATAACTGCGGGCAAAAAAGCCGCGCTCGTCACTGCGGCGTTCGACATCGACCACGAACGCCCCGGCCAGCGGGGTTTCGGTCAAGATCATGCACAGACCTTCACCGAGGGAATCGGCACGACGAACCGCCCGCCCCACTCGCGGATGCACGACATCTGTTCCATGATTTCCTCGCGGATATTCCAGGGCAGAATGAACAGGTAATCGGGCCGCCGGGCCTTGATTTCATCAGGGTGCAAAATCGGGATCCGCGTGCCGGGCAGCAGCCGCCCCTGCTTGTGCGGGCTGCGGTCGACCGTGAAGTCGATCAGGTCGGTGCGCACGCCGCAGTAATTCAGCAGCGTGTTGCCCTTGGCGGGCGCGCCGTAGCCAGCGACGGTTTTACCGTCGCGGCGGGCCTGTACGAGGAATTCCAGGATTTCGCGTTTGACCGCCTTTACCTGTTCGCCAAACGCCGTGTACGTCGCGAGGTCGTCGAGGCCGAAATCGGCCTCGAGCTTGCGGAGCGCGCTGACGCGAATGCTGGTGGGCCGTTCGTCGGCCGCATGGCAGGCAAAAATTCGCAGCGAGCCACCGTGCGTGGGCAGCTCTTCGACGTCGAACATGCGCAACCCGTGGGCCGCGAAGATGCGCTCGACAGTCAGAAAGGACAGGTACGAAAAATGTTCGTGATAAATCGTGTCGAACTGGTTGTTTTCCATGAGCCGCAGCAGGTGCGGGAACTCCATCGTAATTTCGCCGCCCGGCTTGAGCACGATTTGCATGCCCGCCACAAAATCATTGATGTCAGGCACGTGGGCCAGCACATTGTTGCCCAGCAGCAGGTCGGCCCGAATGCCCCGCGCGACAAGCCCCCGCGCCATTTCGGCCCCGAAAAACATGACCTCGCTTGGCACACCCCGCGCGATCGCCACCTGGGCCACGTTGGCCGCCGGCTCGACCCCCAGCACCGGCACGCCCCGCTTCCGGAAATACTGCAACAGGTAGCCATCATTGCTGGCCAGCTCGACCACCTGCGAACCGGGGCCGTAGCCAAACCGCGAAATCATCATATCGACGTAGGCGGCAGCATGTTTCAGCCAGCTTTCCGAATATGACGAAAAGTAGGCGTAATCGCTGAAGATTTCCTGCGGCGATTCAAATTCCTCGAGCTGCACCAGCTTGCACCCGCCACAAACGTAGGCGTGCAGCGGGTAGAACGGCTCCATGCCCCGCGCCCGTTCGGGCGCGACGTACGAGTTGGACAGGGGCGACATGCCCAGGTCGGCAAATGTGACCGTCAACTCGCAATTG
>JAJXXL010000169.1 GCA_021781115.1 Planctomycetota bacterium | reverse complement strand
CCAGTTGAAATTCGTCGTCGATCGCGCCCCCGACCTCGCCGAGATTGCCGCGTACGTTGCGGCGTTTCCTGAAATCGCCAAAGACCAGGTGTGGCTGATGCCGCAGGCGACCACGCGCGAAACTCTTGCCGCCCAGGCCGCCTGGCTCATTCCCGAGGCCGCCCGCCTGGGCTACCGCTACGCCAACCGGTTGCACATCGAACTGCACGGCAATGCGCGGGGCGTGTAGGGCACCGCAACCGGTCGGGGTGATTTCGGCGGATGATTCGCGTGGCGAATGGCAACCCGCCGCGTCAGCATCGGAACACGCTCCTGCGACCTTGCGTGGGTGGCACAGCCGCGCGGGTTGCCACGGCCGCATTGCGATGAATGGAATTGACACAGGTTGAATCATTGTGGCGGGCAACTGGGCGTGCCTCCCACTTTGTGATTGTATTCAGGCAGCGATTTGGGAGAGGGTTGGGAAACGGCTTACGGTGTGAGGAGAAGTGTTTGGCTTTTGGTATTTCGTGGGGCAAGTTTTCAGTACTCGGCGTTCGGTTCTGGCTGGCCAATGGCGTCAGGGCATCGTCACGGGGAGCGTCATGGTTTAAGTGTCTATTTGGTATAGGGTTAGGAAACGGCTGACGATGTGAGGATGAGTGTTCGGTGCTCGGTGTTCGGTTGTGGCTGACGGGGGGGGCGTCAGGGGAAGCGTCAGGTGGAACTCGTTCCAAAATAAGATGTTGTATTGCGGCTGACGATAAGTGGCCTTGGGACGACTGACGCGAAGCGCGCGGCGGACTGGTCGGGGCGGGGGCTAGAGCATCGTCGGGTACAACCCCGGTCAAAAAATCAGAGACCGAGCGTTCGCCGCACGTCGCAAGGACGGGAAATATGAGACTGGCCTTATGCTTTGTCGCATAAGACAAGATTACCGGTCGATCGGCGGGCATTGATTTATCGTGCGGTTTTTTGGCGGTGGAATTGACCCCGGAGTGGGGAACGGATATGACCAATGATGCAGCACGGCGTCAGGCTCGGGGTTAACCGGCTTGGCCGCTGCTGATTCGATCATCTGGTACAAGAAAGAGCATGTTATGAGTCTGCGCCTGACGCTGACATTCGAGGGCAAACACGAGCTGCTACTCAAGGCGATCGAAGCCTATGAGCAGGCCGAGTTGTTTGAAGACGATCAAGGCAACCCTGTACACCTCAATCGCGAAGAAATTGCCCTGAACATGCTGATGGAAGGGTGTCTGAACTGGGTCGAAGAAGTCGCCGGCCTACCCGAAGACCTTGAAGACGAAATTCGCGAAACATTCGGCCTGTGTGAAGACGACTGCGCAGAAGATTGCGAGTGTGACGAGCCTCATGAAAGTGATGCCGATCACTTTCACAAAAACTGACGGCCAAGAACTCGCCGGGCCGGGTTCAGGTGCAATGCGGCGGCGCGCGGTAAGGCGTTGTTGGGGGTGGACCGGCTGGTTTGCTCAACCGGCCCGGTCGCCGAAGAGTTTCCGCGCCAGAGCGGCATAGTCATCGGCCAGGGGCGTGCTCGACACGGCCTGCCGGCCCAGCACGCGCGGGTCGATGAATGAATGGCAACACTGGTCGGGATGCGCGGGGGCGTGCACGCTCCAAAGCAACTGGCGTTCGGCTCGGGTCAGGCGATGAGCGCGGCACAACTGCAGGAACAATGCGTGCGGGGTTTGTGACGTCAATTTGCGGTATCGCCGCGTCCGCTCGACGAGGATCAAACCCAACCAGAGGGCAGCGACCGCCAGGACGACGACTGCGAGAAAGCCCAAGCCGGTGCGCGACATGCAGCGATTTACGAACAGCGAGACGGTTCGGACTAGTCCCCCGCTTGCAAATAGCAGCCCATGAGCAGTGTGCATTTTCAGACCTGCAACTGAAGGCGATGAATTCGAAAAGCCGGTCAGGTGGCGACCGGGGGCCGGTCGTGAACTGAACGATCGGCATCGGCTGTCGCCGCCGGCGCGGTCTCAGGTTCGTGGACGGCCGGCTCGCGGAGTCGCTCGTGGATCGATCGCAACGATCGCGTTGCCGCTTCCCGCACGCGAATACTAGGGTCGTTCAGGCATTCGGTAAGCGTTTCCAGCGCCACCGGCGACGAAAGGTGGGCCAATACCTCGACCGCCGTGCGGCGGACAAGGGCGTCACTGTCCTGCACCATGATCAACAGGCCGTCGAGCGCCCGCTCGTGAACACCCAGGGCCAGGGCCGCGCGGGCCGCGCGAATGCGTTTGCGGCGGATCGACTGCGACATTTCCTGCTGCAATTTGTCGAGCGCATGGGGGTCAATCTTTTGCAGGAGCCGCCCCACGGCGGCGCAAGTTTTGGTGTCGAGGTGTTCGTACATTTCCAAGACGCGCTGCACATCGAACGCCCCGAGTTCAGTGCGGGCCACTTCGCGCACCTCGGGCAAAGGACTATCGAGACGCTGAATGAGCATCTCAAATGCGCCCGGTACGCCCTGGGCACGGAGCTGGCTCGTCGCCCACGCCTGAATGTCGGGCTCGGCTGACTTCAGGCCGTCAATAATCACGTCCTGCACCTGGTGCCCTTCCAGCCCCACCAGCACATCGGTCGCCGCCAGTCGCCCCTCGACCGTGCCGTGCTTGACCAGCCATTCGAGCACAGCCAGCCGATGCTCTTGCGGCAGCCCGCCCGCCTGAACAAATTCGACCAGCCGCGGTTGCAGGGCCGGTGGAATGAGTTCCAGCTTCAACCGTGCGGGTTGCAGCCAAGGCAGATTTTTGAGCGACTTGAAGTTCTTCTGCTGAAACGCCGACAAAGTGCGGGGCCAGTTTCGCAGCAGGTGACAAATGAATTCGACGTCGTCACGTTCTTCGAAGGCGGCGAGCACCAGGGAGTGCGGGTAATTCAGGCCCATCATGTCGACAATCAGCGACAGCACGCCGGGGTGCGTACTGGTGTGAATCAGTTCATCGACCGCGCGCCCGCATTCGGCCGACGTTTCGTGCAGCAGCTTTTTCAAAAACGCCGGGTCGGGTCCCGCCAGCGCCAGCGTGCCTTCGACGACGACCGGGCAATGATGCGCTTCATACCGCCGACAAGCGCTTTCCAGGCTGGTGAGGACGTGCCGGCGGACCCGCTCGGCGTCGCGCAACTGGGCATGGCTCTGGGCCGATTCGTCGTGGTGCGGCTTGTGCCGGCCGGGCGTCAGGTGTTCATACAGTCGGTCGATCAACTGCTGTACGGCGTCGATGGTTGCGCCGCGATCGGTGTTGTTTTCGTCCTCCAGCAGGTTGAGCAACGTGGGAAACTGCGAAAAGTCTTCGAACCAGACGACCATTTCCAGAGCGTTGCGACGGAGTTCGGGGTCGCCATGCATCAGGCCCTGCCGCAGTGCCTGCCCCAAGGCCGACATGCTCCGTTCGACGGCGCTGCGCATTTCGGAGGTCAGGTGGTGCAGGTTTTTGATGATCTCAATGTTGCCCCGCGTGCTGTGGCGCTTGAGCAACGCCCCCAGGCTGGCGATGCGAATTGTGTCGTCGGGCACATGCAACCCGGCGATCAGGACATCAACCGTCAGCGGGTTGCCCGACGTCGTCAGTACCTCGAGAGTTTTGAGAAGCGGGTTTGACATGAGCTGGTGTGGCCACACTGCCAGGAAACGGCGGCCAGCCAGCGACATGCCGGCTGCGCGACGCATCACTCCGCCCCCGGCCTGCGCCTGACCATGTCCCTGAGGCTCACGCAGCCATTCCCTGCGAGGAACGCTTCTCCATCGTATTTATCGGAGCCGTAGCACAATCGACTTCAACGGGTCGTCGAGCCGGCGCGCGACCGGCAGGCATGGTAGTTTCATCAAATCACGCGGCAACGTGCCAACCCGCAGCACCCGTCTTCAGCCGCCCGCGCCAGGTGGGTCGCACGGCCCACGCTTGCGATGCACCGCTTTGCCCGCTATGTTCACCGCCAAAACTCGCAAGGGATTCACCAGCATGCCTGAACTGCCTGCCACCGAAACCAAGGTCATGATTCACGTCGGTCACAGCCCCGACCCCGACGACGCCTTCATGTTTCACGCCCTGGCAAACAACAAGATCGACACCGGGCGGTACGTGTTCACCCACACATTGCAGGACATCGAAACGCTCAACCGCCGGGCGCTGCGGGGCGAGCTCGAACTGACGGCCGTCAGTCTGCACGGTTACGCCTACATTACCGACAAATACGCCTTGTGCGCCTGTGGGGCCAGCATGGGCGACAACTACGGGCCAATGGTCGTTGCCCGCCAGTCGGGCGGCGTGGCGAGTTTGCGTGGTTTGCACATTGCTGTACCGGGCACGCTGACGACCGCTTTTCTGGCGTTGAAACTCCTGCTGGGCGAGACGTTCACGTATGAGGTGCGCCCATTCGACGAAATCCTGGATGTCGTCGAATCGGGCGAGTTCGACGCCGGGCTGGTCATCCATGAAGGCCAGCTCACCTACGCCACACAGGGGTTGCACCTGATCGTCGACTTGGGGCAATGGTGGCAAACAGAAACCGGCCTGCCGCTGCCCCTGGGTGGAAACGCGATTCGCAAGGACTTGGGGCCGCAGGCCATGCGGGAAGTGACCGACCTGCTCAAACACAGCATTCAGTACGGTCTCGACCATCGGGCTGAGGCGCTCAGCCACGCCTTGCAGTACGGCCGCAATCTCGACCGGTCGCAGGCCGACCGATTCGTCGGCATGTACGTCAACGACTGGACGCTCGATTTTGGCCCGCGTGGCCGCGAAGCGGTGACGACATTGCTGCGGCGTGCCTACGCGGCCCGCATCATTCCGAACCCGGTCGATGTCGAATTCGTGTGAAACTGGCAAAAGCGGGGCTCGACCATGCTCGCGCGCATTCTCGAAGTCGAAGCGATGGACTCTCTCGCTGAAGCGGTCGATTACGACGCGATGGATCACCGTGGAGTCAACCGCCAGTTTGTCGACGACTTCCTCGACTTGCTGGCGGAACCATCGCCCGCCGAAACTCCGGCGCCGCCGGCACGTCGGCAGGTGCTTGATCTGGGTACCGGAACGGCGCAGATTCCCATTGAGCTTTGCCGCCGTGGCGACGGGTTTGCCATCACCGCAGTCGATATGTCGCACGCCATGCTGCAAATCGCGCAAAAGAATGTGCTTTGCGCCGGGCTGACGGCGGCGATCAATCTCGATCAGGTCGATGCCAAGGCCCTGCCCTACGCCGCCGGTATGTTTGACGCCGTCATTTCCAACAGCCTGATTCACCATATTCCTAAGCCACTGGCCATCTTGAGGGAAGTGGTGCGTGTTGTGCGGCCCGGCGGCCGGGTGTTTCTGAGGGATTTGTTGCGCCCCGATGATGAACAGACGGTGGCCCACCTGGTCGAAACCTACGCTGCCGACGCCAATGCACATCAGCGACAGATGTTTGCCGATTCGCTGCACGCAGCGCTGACTCTCGCCGAAATTCGCGAGCTGCTGGCCGAGGCGGGGCTGCCCCCCCGCTGGGCGGTGCCCTCGAGTGACCGGCACTGGACCGCCGCCGGACGGATCGCAGCGACCTGACACAGGCGGCGGCGCAGGGTGGGCAAGCCTTGTTTTTCACGGCGTTCGGCGGGCGATTCGACGGTCAGAGTCGGCGACGGCCGGCGTCCCGCCCGCCCCGGTTGCGGGAAAACTTGGGCAAATAATCAGCACCGCCCGGAATAATGGCGTAATATAAAGATGGCGATTAGAATACAGTGAGGTTGCAGGTCGTAACGATTAATCCCATCCCGCAGAGGGCTTTCATGATGAACAGGTCGCGTCTGGTTTTAGCGGCGTTCGGCTGGTCGTTGGCATTATTCGCTGGACGGGACTGTTTCGGTCAGGCTGCCCCGCCGGCTCAGGCCGCGCCGGCCAAATCGCCCTTCGAAACGGCCACGACCGGCATGAAGAAAGTGGAGGGGATGTGGACCGTGTACCACAAGGATCAGCAGTTGCTGGTCGACATCGGCCAGAGCCAGCTCAACCAGAACTTCATCGTGCTGACGTCGATTGCCCGCGGGATCAGTCATGGATCGGTGCTGGGAGGCATGACTTGGGGCTTTGGCGACGACGTCGTGTGGTCGTTTCAAAAAGTGGGCGACAAATTGCACGTCCTGCGGCGGAACATGCGGTTTCGGGCCAATGCAGGCAGTCCTGAAAACAACGCCGTCAAGCTGGCCTACAGCGACAGCGTGCTGTACGCCCTGCCGATCCTGACGACGACTCCCACGGGCGGCAACCTCGTCGATATGACGCGAATTTTTATGAGCGACGACCAGCACATCGGTCGCGAGATCGGCGCCGGTTTCTTTTTCGCAGCCGATCGCTCGACCTGGGCCAAGGTCAAGGCGTTTCCGCATAATGTCGAGTTGCAAGTCGCAGCGGTATACGCTGGTGGCGGCAACATCGATTCGGTCGCCGACTCGCGGGGCGTGCAGGTGAATGTGCATTACAGCATCAGCCTGCTGCCACAGTCGGGGTATACGCCACGCGTGGCCGATGACCGCGTGGGCTATTTCCTGACAGTCATCAAGGATTTCTCTGACAAGAAAGACGGCGAGCATTTCGTGCGGTACATCAACCGCTGGAACCTTCAAAAGCACGATCCGGCGGCGAAATTGTCGCCTCCGCGCGACCCGATCATTTTCTACATCGAAAAGACTGTGCCGATCGGGCTGCGGCCGCACGTGCGGGCCGGCATTGAAGAATGGAACAAGGCGTTCGAGAAGCTGGGTTATTCGAATGCCATTGAGGTCCGCCAGCAGCGAGACGACGACGATTGGGACCCCGAAGACGTGCGCTACAACACGTTCCGCTGGATTACGGCCGGCGCCGGGTTTGCCATGGGGCCGTCGCGGGTGAACCCGCTCTCCGGGCAGATTCTCGACGCCGACATCATCTTTGATTCTGACTTTCTGCAATACTGGAAACAATCCTACGAAACGTTTACTCCTGGCGACGCCGCCGCCCTGATGGGCCTGGCCCCCGCCCCCGATGCGCAGTCGCAACCTTTGGCCGAGGCGCTGGCTGGCGGTCATGTGCACCTGCCGCTGGGCAATTGCGCGTACTGCCGCGGAATGCAGCAGCAAATGGCGTTTGCCGGGGCCGTCATGGCGACCCGTGGCGACTTGTCGGCGCCGGGCAAGGAGCTGCCCGAAGAATTCGTGGCTCAGGCGCTCAAGGAAGTCGTGATGCATGAAGTCGGACACACACTGGGTTTGCGGCACAATTTCAAGGCCAGCGCCTGGAAGACGCTGGCGGAAATCGACGACCCGATCAAAGGCCCCGCCGAGGGAACTGTAGCCAGCGTGATGGACTACACCCCCGCCAACATTGCCCCCAAAGGGGCCAAGCAGGGGTTGTATTACCCGACGACGATCGGCCCTTACGATTACTGGGCCATTGAATACGGCTACAAGCCGATCAGCGGCGACGAAACGGCCGAGCTCAAAAAAATCGGGGCCCGCTCGGCTGAGCCGGGGCTTGATTATGCCACCGACGAAGACACGCGGGGGGGAGTCGACTCTGACCCGTTGTCCAACCGGTTTGACTTGAGCAAGGATCCGCTCGAATTCGCCAATCGCCAGATGCAAACTGCCGCAGACCTATGGCCCAAAGTGGTCGAACGGGCAGTCGTCGAGGGTGACGGCTACCAGCGGGCCCGGCAGGCGTTTGGCGTGCTGTTCAGCGAGTATTGGCGGACGGTGGCGTTTGTCTCGCGCGTGCCCGGCGGAATTTACGTGCACCGCGACCACAAGGGCGACCCGAACGGCCGCGCCCCGTTCAAGCAGGTCGATCCGCAAAAGCAGCGCGACGCCATGAAATTCATCGTCGCCTCGGCGTTTGGCACGCCCAACGTTCCCGGTGAGTTGCTCAACTTCCTGGCGGCGACCCGCTGGTCGCACTGGGGGTTGCGCGAACCGAACCGGCTCGATTACCCGATTCACGATAACGTGGCGATGATGCAGGAGCAAATTCTGCGGCAATTGTTTTCGACGGCAACCTTGTCGCGATTGCATGACAGCGAACTTAAGCTGGCACCCGACGCCGACGCCTACACGCTGGCCGAGCACCTGCGGCTGATCGTCGAAGGCGTGTTTTCCGAATGGCGTGAACCGGGCAAGCCGGGCAATTACTCGAATCGCAAGCCGTACATTTCGAGCTTTCATCGCAACTTGCAACGCATGACGATCAAGGAGCTGACCGGCTTGGTGAACGCGGCGCCGTTGCCTGCGGCGTTCCGCCGGCTGGGGCTGTCATCGGGCCAGATTCCTGAAGACGCCCGCACGCTGGCGCGGTTCCACCTGGGCGAGCTCGACAAACAAATCACGTCGTTGCTTGCCACGCCGAATCTGGTATTAGATGATTACACGAAGTCGCACCTGCTCGATTCGCAAGACCGGATCCGCAAGCAGTTGCAGGCGACAATGACCATCAATACCACCGACTGAGTCGTTCGAACCCTTGCACCATGCACAATTCGCTTTGCTGCGCCGCGTGCGGTTTAAGTCACCCTGTCGATATTTTGCAGAACCTGTGCACGCGGTGCGCGAAACCGCTCGTCGCCGGTTACGACCTCGAGGCCCTGCGCGACCGGTTCACACCCGACGTGGTGCGACGGCGGGCCGGGCGCTCGATGTGGCGGTTCTGGGAAGTCATGCCCGTCGCCTCGGCCAGTGACGCGGTTTCGCTGGGCGAAGGAGGCACGCCCCTGTTGCAGTGTGCCCGCCGGGGGCCCTTTGCCGAATTCGAAAGCCTGTTCCTCAAAGACGAATCAGGCAACCCGACGTGCAGCTTTAAGGCCCGGGGCATGTCGGCCGCGATCACGCGGGCCAAACAATTGGGCGTGACCGACGTGGCCCTGCCTTCGGCGGGCAATGCCGCCGGCGCGGCGGCATATTATGCAGCGCGGGCCGGCATGTCCTGCCACCTGTTCATGCCCCAGGATACGCCGCCGGCCAACATTATCGAATCGGTCGTCGCCGGGGCCCGCGTGTACCTGGTAAACGGGCTGATCAGCGATTGCGGCAAACTGGTAAAGCGCGGCTGCGGCGAATTCGGCTGGTTCGACCTGTCGACCCTCAAGGAGCCGTTTCGCATCGAAGGCAAGAAGACGATGGGTTACGAACTGGCATTCGACGTCGCCGAGGCGTGCGGCGAACACCACATTTTGCGGCTGCCTGATTGCGTGATTTACCCCGCGGGCGGCGGAACGGGGTTGATCGGCATGTGGAAGGCATTCGACGAAATGGAGCGGCTGGGCTGGATTGGTTCGGCCCGCCCGCGCATGGTGGTCGTTCAGGCCGAACAGTGCGCGCCAATCGTGCGCGCATTTCAGGCCGGCGACGAGTTTGCCGAACTGTTTCAGAATGCAGCGACGGTGGCGGCGGGCTTGCGCGTGCCGGCCGCGGTTGGTGATTTCATGATGCTGCGCGTGCTGCGTGAAAGTGGTGGCACCGCGCTGACCGTCACTGATGGTGAACTGCTGCAGGGCGTGCGTGAATTGGCCCGGCACCAGGGGGTCTACGCCTGCCCCGAGGGCGGCGCCGCCTGGAAAGCCGCCCAAAAGCTGAGCGCGGTCGGTTGGCTCAAACCAGGTGAACACACGGTCTTGTTCAACACCGGCAGCGGGTTGAAATACAACCACCTGTTTCCGCCAGGCGATTTGCCCGTGCTCGACCACACCGACCCGGCCTGCCTGCGAGCCGTTCAGATATCGTAATACATGGCGAATTCGTAGGGATGCGGCCGCTGGCGGAGCGCATCGACCTCGTTTTCGGTCTTGTACCAGATCCAGGTATCGATGACGTCTTCAGTAAAGACGTCGCCCCGCAGCAGAAACTCGTGATCTTTGCGCAGCGCCTCCAGCGCGGCTTCGAGCGACCCGGGCGTCTTCTTGTAGCCTTCCAGCTCTTCGGGAATCAGGTCATAAATATCCTTGTCGAGTGGCGGCCCCGGGTCGAGACGCTGCTGAATGCCGTCGAGGGCCGCCATGAGCATTGCCGAAAATGCCAGATAACCGTTCGATGAAGAATCGGGGCAGCGGAACTCGAAACGCTTGCTTTCGGGGCTGGGGCTGTACACCGGAATGCGAATGGCCGCCGACCGGTTACGGCTGCTGTACGCCAAGGTCACCGGCGCGTCGAAGCCAGGGCTGAGCCGCTTGTAGCTGTTCGTCGTCGGGCAACAGAAGGCCAGTAGCGCCCCGGCGTGCTTCAGGATCCCGCCCATAGCGTAATTCGCCATGGGGCTGAGGCCGGCATACCCCGAGCCGGCAAATAGCGGGTCGCCGTGCTTCCACAACGACAGATGGATGTGCAACCCCGACCCGTTATCGTTCCACAGCGGTTTGGGCATGAAGGTCGCCGTTTTGCCGTGGCGGGAGGCGACGTTTTTGACCACGTATTTGTACAGTAACAGTTTGTCGGCCATTTGCAGCAGCGGCTGGTAACGCATGTCGATCTCGCATTGTCCGCCACTGGCGACTTCATGGTGCTGCGATTCGACATCGACCCCGCATTCGATGAGCGTGAGCATCATTTCGGTGCGCAGGTCTTGCAGGCTGTCGGTGGGGGGGACCGGGAAGTACCCCTCTTTGTAGCGAACTTTGTACCCCCGATTGCCCCCGGCTTCAGGTCGGCCCCGCGTCCACTGGCCTTCGAGGCTGTCGACGTGATAATAACACTCGTGCTCGTTCTGATCGAACCTCACGTCGTCGAACACAAAGAATTCGGCCTCGGCGCCGATGTTGGCCACGTCGGCAATGCCAGTCGACTTCATGTAGCTTTCAGCCTTGCGGGCCACGTTGCGCGGGTCTTTGGCGTAATCTTCGCGCGTCAGCGGGTCCTGGATATTGCATGTCATGGCGAGCGTGTTCTTCATGAACGGGTCGACCATGGCCGTGTCGGCTTGGGGAACCACGAGCATGTCGCTTTCGTTGATCGCCTTCCAGCCCCTGATCGACGAACCGTCGAACCCCAGGCCGTCTTCGAAGCAAGATTCCGTCAACGCCTGCATTGGAATCGTAAAATGCTTTTGCGTGCCAGGAAAGTCCATGAACCGCAGGTCAATTGCTTTGATTTCTCGCTCGCGACACAGCGCAAGCACTTCGCGGGGGGTCATAAAGCCAGTCCTCTGTTGAGCGCGGCGGGGAACCAGTCTTCGAGCGTCTACTGCCAATCGTGGGGCCGATCATGTGCATTGCAATCTGGCCCTCTGTAATTTCTTCGAGTCGTTCTGACTGCAACCTTTACCGAACGGCGAGTTTCGCCGCCGATCGTTCATTCAGGCTTATATTTGACCGGTCGGACCGGTCCTTGAAACCTAATTGGAAAACTTCCGGCCTTGATCTTAGGCGGTGTGCCGTCAATATAGGCCGTTGTGCATCAAAGACGGCCGGTTTTGCGCATACCCACCGCCGCCCGCCCTTTGCGAGCACGACTGCAATCTGGCACGCATTCAGTATAGAAAACTGCTGCGAACTGTGCGCCAGTGCACATTTTTTTTCCAATTCCCTGTCGAGAACCGCGTTTCATGCCCCGTTTCGTCATCCTGACGCATACGCATCCTGCCTGGCATTGGGACGTTATGCTCGAAAAAGAGGCGTCGCTCAGCACCTGGAAGCTGCACGCGACTCCAACCGGAGCCGATCCGCAGTCGGCTCAGCCGCTAGCCGATCACCGCCTGATTTACCTCGATTATGAAGGGACGGTCAGCGGCGACCGGGGCGAAGTGCGCCAATGGGACGCTGGCGTATTCGAAACAATTTCGCACGACGCCAACTGCATGGTTGTTCGTCTATCGGGCCGCAAGCTTGTCGGAACTGCCGTGTTTGAGAAGCAAAACTCCACCAATTTCTGGACCTACCGCTATGTTGCCCAACCCGTCGCCCAATCTGCCAATTCGTCAGCCAATAATTCAGACACGCTACCTGCTGGATTTCCCTACCAGTCGCCGTGATTGCGAATGACGATTGTCAATGCACCGGGTAACCGGCATTTCGGCCGGGCGCGAATTCTGGACTGGCGAATCAAAATTTGGAATTCACATAGACCATGCTTTCTCAAGTCCTGAAAACTTTGTTTTCTTGTGATGGTTCAGAATTTGAGCAGGAGGGCGGTCTGCTTGCGAGTCGGCGAGTAAGCCGTTACGATAACCGGCGTTGCAGCACGAATATGCCCGCCGTGTGCTTGGCAGTTCGGCGTCGATTGCGAGCAATGCCAACGCGTCCCCGGTTGTGACGGCGGTCGAGTGGGGTTTTGCGTCTCTTGATAAAGTCGCTCTTAATGCGCTGGTGTGGCATTGCATTCTGGCAAGGCGCGATGGTTGCGACGATCAGTTCGAGGCTCAGGGCGGTACTCTTGGATCGCTTCTCGACTTGTTTGCCGCAGCAGACCGAAAACCAATTGATCCTTTTGCCTCCGGCACGCCCGAGCCGAAGGCTCGA
>JAJXXL010000543.1 GCA_021781115.1 Planctomycetota bacterium | reverse complement strand
TGCGCTGGAAAGGGCCCGGCACGGGCAATCTGGTCAGCCACTGCCGCCTCGGCACGGGGCTGACAGGCGCCATCATCGCCGACGCCCAAATCACCCAATCCGGCAACCTCATCCAATGACCCCCCCAGATAGTAAAGCATAGTAAGACACGCATTTTTAGCGTACTTCGCCCAAATTCAGAAAAGTCGACAACAGCTTCGCGTGCTGCGCGTCGGGCGGATCGTGAACCAGCACAAGATGGCGAAACACTTCGAACTCACAAGCACCGAAGATCGTTTTGCGTACCAGTGGAAAGCCAACCAGATCGCCGAGGAAGCCGTCTTGGACGGCCTGTACGTGATTCGGATTTCCGTACTCGACGACGTGTGGACCTCTGAAAACACGGTCCTGGCCTACAAGGAACCTCACGTAGGTCGATCGTGCATTCCGCTGCATGAAGTCGATGGACTTGCTCATCCAGCCGATTCATTACGGACTCGATGACCGCATCGGGGCCCACGTGTTTCTGTGCATGCTGGCCTACTCCGTCGAATGGCATCTGCGCTCAGACTTGGCACCAATTCTGTTCGACGATCATGATCGAGCCGCTGCCGAACGCGTCAGCATCGTGGCGCCGCGGTCGCCCGCAGCACGTACGAAAGATCAGACCAAGCACACTGCAGACGGTTTTGCAGCACACAGCGTTCGGACATTGCTTGCCGCCTTGGGGACCCACTGCAAGAATCGCGTGCGCATGGCCCGCGGTTCGACGGCAGCGCCAGCACGCGACTTCTTCGTGCTCACCAAACCCACCGACGGGCAGCAATGGATTCTCAATCGCCGCGGTGCCACGCTGTCGCCGTAGCCAGAAACCCGTAGTGGTATCTAGCCATACCGCCAAGGCACACATCATGTTTCAAGGGAACTGATATGTTAAGTTTGGTTTAGACGGGTTTTCCGTAAAAACCCAACCACGAATTCTGGGGATGAGTCCGGTTTGATCGCGCCGTGCGGCGTGGCGAAGGTCGTTTCGCATCCATTCGGCCCGCAGCGTGTCGGTGGTGCCTATGCGCCGTGGTCGGTGTCTTTGAGGTTTTCGGGGGCGTGGGGCTTGCGGCCGAAGGCCATGAGGGTGATGTCGTCGTTCTGGGGGCGGCCGTTGGCGTGGCGCTTCACGTCGGCGAGAATCAGTTTGCCGAGCTTTGCGGCATCGGCGGGGCCTTTGGCCACCAGATTCGAC
Source organism: Planctomycetota bacterium (assembly GCA_021781115.1). Taxonomy (GTDB): domain Bacteria; phylum Planctomycetota; class Planctomycetia; order Planctomycetales; family Planctomycetaceae; genus JAJXXL01. The sequence goes on along the minus strand of JAJXXL010000543.1, from coordinate 11,304 downwards.
AGATGCGGCACGCCGAACAGATCGCCAGCAGGGTTCATCGCTTCGCTGACGCCATCGGTGTAGATCACCACGGTTTCGCCGGGTTGCAGAATGCGGCGGCAGGTTTCGAATTCGAAGCCGTCATACACGCCGATCGGCAGGCCAACCTTGTCTTCGGGAAATTCCTCGACGCTGCCATCGGCGCGGCGAACCATGGGCGACATGTGGCCGGCGATGACGAGCGACAGTTCGTGCGTGGCGAGGTCGATCAGCGTGAGCGTGAATGTGACGAAGCGACCCTCGATGGCGTTAGCGCACATGTGCCGGTTGATCTTGTGCGCGGCTTCTCCCGCGTCGCGTACGTATTCGAGCGTGGTTTGCACAACGCTCGACAGCCGCGACATGACCAGCGAGGCGGGTACGCCCTTGCCGGCCACGTCGCCAAATGCCAGGCAGACGCGGCGGCCTTCGTCGAGCAGGAAGCAGTCGTAATAGTCGCCGCCCACGGCCTGGGCCGATTCATAGGACGCGAAAAACTCGTAGCCGGTCACTACGGGCAGGGTTTGCGGCAAGAGCGCGTGTTGCACACCGGCCGCGATTTTCATTTCGTTGTCTTGTTTTTGTTTTTCGGCGTAGCTGGCCGCGAGCCGGGCCGTTTCATACGACAGCGACGCCTGGCCGGCGACGGCCATGAGCACTTCCAAGTCTTCCTGCTGGAACTGTTTGAGCGGGTTTTGGGTGTCGATGTTGATCACGCCCATCGGTTCGTTGTCGAGCGCCAGCAGCGGCACGCACATCATCGAGCGAATTGTGAAGTTGGAAATCGATTCGCTGGCCTGAAACCGGTCATCGTTGGCCGCATCGGCCGACAAGATGCCGGTCTTATCGTGCAACACCTTGTTCAGAATCGTCCGGCTGAGTTTGACCGAGTCATCGTCACCCTCGCGGCGGTGCTTGATGGCGCGGGGCACCATCATGCCCCCGGGTTGCTTGAGCAGCACGCAGCCGCGATCAGCGCCCGGAAAAATCGTAAACAGCGTGTCGAGAATACGGGGCAGTACCGCGTCAAGATCGAGCGTGCCCGCCAGGCTGCGGCTGATTTCGAGCACCGCCTTGAGCTTGGCCTCAGGGCGAACATCGAGCGCACCGAACCGGCCTGTCGATTCGAGGGCCCCCATGATCGTGGGGTCGTCTTCCTTTTCACTGAAAACGTCGACGTTCAGGGTGGGCGCGGTAGGCACGACCGGCGCAGGCCGCGGTGGAGATGTGGCGGCGGGGTTTTCAAACCTGAACAGAATCGGACCCAGGCGAATGCGGTCTTCGTGATTCAGGGGGCTGCGGCCCACGATTTTCTGGCCATTAACCGAAGTGCCGTTGCCGCTGCCCAGGTCTTCGATGAAGAATTCGCTGCCTTCGCGGACTACACGGGCGTGCTTGCGCGACACCATGTTCGAATCGACGTGGACGGCGCATTCCGGGTGCCGCCCCACGACAACCTCATCCGCCGCAATTTCATAAACAGTCGATTCGCCCGACTTCAGCAACACCAGGTTGGCCATGTCGATGCCCTGCCACTTGCAAAAATGAACGCCATTGCTTATTACGCACGCCGGGCCCCCGCAGCAAGTTACGTCAAGTGCTTGGCGCCGGGGCCCGAACTCCCGCGGCCAACCGCATACCGGGCTGCCAAGTCAAATCGCGCGTGCGGGGGTCCAAACACAGCCAGTATAAATCTCAGGCGCCGCGGCTGCAACCGGCGGCACGGCGTCAGTCTTCACGAAAGAAGATGCGATCGACGTTTTTGCGCAGCACCGCTTCGCCCAGCCTGATTGCCCGTTCTTCGTGCCAGTCGCGGGCCAGCACGAACTCTTCGGCCAGTATCTTGGCGAGTACGCGGCGATACATGTTGAATTTGGGCAGCGCAAACTCCAGCTTGTACATGTCGCTGTAATACCCAATTTGCTTGGAGTGCGGCACCGCCTGCAACCTGGCCCGGCAATCAGGTTCGATATAGGCGGGCACGTTCGAGTACCACCAGTGCCCGTTGGCGACGACATTGGGAAAGATCCAGCTATAGCTGACGAGTTCCTGATTCGCGGCGTGCGACAAGACCGAAATCGGAAACGTCACCATGGGAAAGGCGTTGAACAGCCGGCGGTATTGGATGAGCGAACACCGCTGGTCGAACAGATCCTGCCCTTGATAAACTCCTGCCTCATACACTTTGCGGTTGACGCCGATCATCAGGTCGAAGGGCAGTTTGTAATCGGCACACAGTTCGGTGAGCGTCCAGAATGCGAACCGGGCCACGGTTTTCGATTCATCGGCGGCCAGCGGTCGGTTTGCAGCGAGCGCTGCGAGCAACGGTTCGACCGCCGCGTGATCGACGGGCAGGGGCTCGAAATCGGGCGGCAGCGAAATCGCACAGGCCCTGGCCGAATGGCGGGTGAAATAATCGAACAGCCGGGTCAGCGCCTGGCGGAACGTCGCCGCCCCACCAACCTCGACGTCGGTCGCGGCGGCAAGCCGCAGGCGTGTGTCGGGGGCCGCGAGGTGAAAGACCAGGTCGTCGGTTCGCAGGCAGGGTATGTAGCGCTGCGTGTCGAACCCTGCGAGCGGGTCATCGAAATCGTTGGTCAGAAAGACCGATACGAGGCCGCTCTTCTGCAAGACCTGTGTTTCCCAATCGGGCTGATTGAGAATTCGCTCGGCGCGGTCGTACAAAACCTCCCAATTCAGGGGGGTCAGGGCGTCGTCTTCGAAACCGAAGAAGCGGCGGCACATTTCAATGAGCCAACTGTATTGCACCGTGTTTTCGAGGTCGTGCAACCGGGGCACGAGCCGCGCGACTTTTTCGCGGGGTGACAGGCCGGGCTCTTCAATGGCCGCACGCGGCATGCCCGCCGAATGCGCCAATTCGGTGTAATAATGGTAGCCCAGAATGTCAGCCAAACTGGTCGACGCGGGGGCTAGCGGGTTGATGTGCGAATGCGGGTCGATCAGCGGAATGCGATCCAACTCGGCGAGCAGGCGTTGAACAAGACCGGCAGACATAAGCGGTGAAGCTTTCCTGCAGAAGGTGGCAGCGCACAGGCAGGTCGGCCGCAGTGGAAGACCCAGTCGCTGCGCTCACCACGATTCTAGCAATGTCGGCCGCAGATCGTCAGGGTTTCGCCTGGGCTTGTTGCGGTTCGGCCAGTTTGGGTGGGTCGAAGACACGAATGACCTGCCCGTTCGCGCCATTCCAGACGCGGAGCACGCCATCCTGCCCGCCGGCCACGACGATCTGCTCGTTTTCCGAAGCGGCGGCAGCGTACATGAAATCGGTAGCGCCGGCGAAACTGCGGAAGTTGTTGCCATTGTCGCCCTGGTGAAACCGCACGGTCTTGTCGCCGCCGCAACTGATCAAATTGTTGCCGCGGCCGATGTAGCGAATCGACGTCACCTGTTTGGCGTATCCGGCGATCGTGCGTTCCTGCTCGCCGAGGTCAACGTTCCAGACTTTGATGGCGTTGTCAGCGCCCGCGCTGGCAATGCGCTTGCCGTCGGCCCGCCAGGTAACGCCGAGCACATGGTTAGTGTGCCCTTCAAACGACTTGACGTGCTTGCCTGAGGCAACGTCGAAAATCTTCACGAATTTGTCGGCGGCGCCCGACAGCAAGAACCGCCCGTCGCGCGAGAACTCAAGATCAAATACCGTATCGCTGTGGGCGTCGGCCAGGCTGCGTACCAAGGCTTGGCTGGCAACGTCCCAGATCAAGACTTCGCCGCTGCGCGAGGGTTCGCCCCCGCCGGTGGCGAGCAACGCGCCGTCAGGGCTGAAATCGAGGCAAAGCACACGGTCGACAAACACCGAAGTGGCGAGGTCCTGCGGCGTTTCTTTTTTGGGGCCGAGGACGCCGGCCAGTGCCCAGGGCGGGTTGAGATTCCAGACCCGGGCCGATTGATCGGCCGACCCGCTGACCAGCGTATGCCCTGCGGCGTACCCCAGCGATAGCACCGGCCCGCCGTGGCCCTCGATGACCTCGAAGGGTGTGCCGGTGGTGGCATCCCACGTGTGCAGCGTACCGGCGTCGCCCGCTGCAGCGAGTTCGGCGCCGTCGCGTGAAAAGGCCAGCGCCCGGATCGGCTTTTCCCGTTCCTGAGCGGCGGTTTTTGAGGTGGCCAATGCCGCTTCGACCTCTTTGTGCCGGGCAATTGCCGCGTCGGAATCGGTTTTGGCCCGCGCAATGGCGTCGACCGCCTCCTTGGCAGCCTTTTCGGCCTGGGCCACGACTTCGTCGGCGCGAATCTTGGCCATTTCAGCAGTCTTGAGGGCGGCGGCCGCATCGGCAGCCGCCTTTTGGGCGTCGGCCAGAGCTTTCGCAAGGTTTTGATCATTGGCATTGCCATCGGCGGCGGTTTTGGCCTTTGCGGCGGCTTCGGCGGCGGCTAGCGATTTGGCCGTCATTTCGGTGACTGCTTTTTCGGCCGTCGCTTTGGCTTCGAGCGCTTTCTTGACTGCGTCGGCGCGCTCGGTCGAAGCCTTTTCGGCGGCGGGAATCGCGGCGGCGGCGGCGGCAACCAGCGCCTTGGCTTCGGCTTCGTCGGCAGTCAGCCGGGCAACCAGACGCTGGGCCCGCAAATCGCCGCGGAGTTCGGCAATCGGCTGGCCATTTTCGCCATTCCAGAGCCGGACGACGTTTCCCGCGCCGGCACTGGCAAACCGCAGGCCGTCGGGCCGCACGGCCAGCGCCCCGACCGGGCCGCCATGGCTTACTGAACGCACCTGGGTTCCATTCGAAAGGTTCCAATGGCGCACGGAGCCATCGTCGCTGCCGGAAGCGAGCTGAGCGCCGGCAGGACCGACCAGCGCCAGCACGGTGACGGGGCCAGTGTGGCCGGCGAGTTGCGTCGCCGCTGACAGGGGCCACGCGAAAATGGTTTTGTCGGCGCTCGAGGAAATGCAAAGTCGGCCGTTGTCGCCGGCGGTGGCGGTCGCCTCGATCGCCCCGGCTTGCTGCGCGAAGATCTGATCGACCGCGCCGGTCTTCACGTTGTGGACAAGGGCCAGGTTGTTTGCCGCGCCCGAAACGGTGTATTGGCCGTCGGGGGTAAAGCAGACGCTGCGTACGGCCGCGGTAAACCCTTCGAGCACCGGTTTTGGCCCGTTGCCGCCGTCATTGGCATTCCAGACGTGCACCTGGTTGTTGTCGCCGGCGGTCGCGACGAGCGCGCCGTCGGGGCTGAGCGCCAAATCGCGAATCGCCGCGCCGTGGTTCTGGGCATATCGCGGCTGGGCGTTGTCAGTTTGAAAACGGCGCAAACTTCCGTCTTCAGAGGCGGTCAGTAACCCGTCGCCGCCAGGAGTGAAGACCAGCCCCGTAATGGCCTTCGTGTTACCGGCGAAGGCGCGTTCGAAATGGACCGGGCGCAGGACAAGCGATTTGTCGCCCGCCCCAATGAGCACCAGATTTGCCGCGGCCGGCAGGGCACAGGTCAAGCCGGCGGGCGTGGGCAGGCTTTCGAGAAAGGCGCCGCTGGCAACATCCCAGACCATTGCCGCGTTGTCGGCCCCGCCGGTAATGAGCCGGGTGTTGTCGCTGCTGAAAGCCACAGATTTTGCCGCGGCGGTGTGCCCCGACAGCGTAAACAGCACCTTGCCATCGGGTTGGTACAGCTTGACGTGTTGATCTGTTCCCGTAGCGGCAATTCGGTTGCCATCGGGGCTGATGGCCAGCGCTGTGACGGGTTGGCCGTGGCCGATGGAACCCGTCTGCTGGCCATTGCCCGGGTTCCACAGGCGAATGGTCTGGTCTGCCGAGGACGATATCAGCGACTGGTTGTTTGCCGCCAGGGCGACACCGGTGATGGGCCCCGCGTGCCCGGCGAAGTTCATCAGCTCCTTGCCATCAGCCACAGTCCAGAGTTTGAGTGAGTTATCGGCTGCGCCCGACGCCGCTTGTTGCGCGTTGGAATTGAACGCCACGCCTGTCACGGTTTGGGTGTGACCAATGAACTTCGCAACTTCAGCGCCATCAGCGAGGTTCCAGACGCGGGCAGTTTTATCGGCCGAACCGGAAACAAGGCGGGCGCCGTCAGCGCTGAACGCCAGCGCCGTGATCGGGCCTTCATGGCCCCCCAGGGTTTTCGTAATGTTGCCCGACGCGATGTCGCGCAGGAACACCACGGGCTTGTCAGCGGCCGTGCCGCCGATGGCCAACTGCTTGCCATCGAGGCTGATCGCCGCAACCGTAGCGGGAATTCCATTGTCTCCAGCCAGCGCACGCGGTTCCGCGACATCGAGCTTGAACAAAGCAACTCGGCCGTCGTTTGTGCCCGCGGCCACATGCGTGGTCTTGGGGTGCAGGGCGACGCACTCGACCGGGGCAAGGCTGCCCGACAACACCAGCAGGGGCTGGGGCGCGGTGATATTCCAGAGCCGCAAAGTTTTGTCGGCCCCGCTGCTGGCCAGACGCGTCGAATCGGCGCTGAAGGACAGGCCAGTCACCGGGCCGGCGTGGCCGACGAGCGGTGGGGCGGGCTGACCGGTGGCGAGATTGATAAGTGAAATCCTGCCGTCGGCTTCGGCCAGGGCGAGCCATTTTTTATCAGGACTGACCTGCATCGACGCAACCGGCGCCGCCGGGGCCACCAGTTGCCGGGGCGCGACGGCCGGAACGTCAAACGCGCGGATCAGCTTGTCGGCACAGCCGACGAAAACTTTGGCGCCATCGGCGCTATACGCCAAGGCTTGAATCGGGGCGGGGGTGTCAATGCGGCCCTTGATCGCGCCGTCGGCCACGTTCCAGAATCGCACCGATTGATCGAGCGCCGTGGAACAGACAGTCTGACCGTCGGGGGCGAACTGCAGGCCGGTTACCGTGGCGCCGTGGCCGGTGAGGACTTTACCGGGTTGCCCGTCGGTCAGACGAAACAGTCTGATCAAATTGCCCGTTGCCGCCGCCACCCATTGCTCATCGCGGCTGACGGCCACGACGGAAACGGGCCCGGCTGCGAAAGCCAGGTTCAGGCGGGCAGCCGCCTCGGGCCGGCTCCAAAGCTTGACTTCACGAAAGCTGCCGGATGCGAGTGTGCGGCCGTTCGGGCTGAACGCCAGCGCGTGGATAAAATCGCGGTGAGCCGCGCTCGCGTCATACATGGGCCGGCCGTTGTATTGAATCGACGCCAAGGCCGGGTCGGCCAGTTCGGCCAGCAATTCACCGGTGGGCACGTGATAAATCACGATATGATTGGCGCGGCCCGCGGCTGCGTATTGCCCGTCGGGGGTGAGCGACAGGCTGTAAATGGGCTGGATCCCCTTGGGCAGCGGCTGCCAATTGATCTTTTTGTCGCTCGCTGAGCCGCTGACCACGGCGCCTTCGATGATCCATTGCTTGAGCAAGCCGACTTCTTGCGGCGTGAGGCTTGCCGCTTCGACCTTGTTGGGCAGGGGGGGCATGGCCGGTTTCACGGCGCGGCTGGCCATGCGATACAGCCAACTTTTTTCCGGATCCTTGGCGACAACAGCCGGGCCGCGCTTACCCCCCTTGAGAATTCCCTTGATGTCTTCCAGGTTCAAGCCGTTTTCGCTGATCGCGGCATTGTGGCAGGCCAGGCATTTTGCATCGAGCATCGGGTAAATGTCGCGCTCGAAATCGACAGGCCGGCCCAGATTGACCGCGGCGGGTTGAATCGACGCGTCTGCTGCCGGGGCCTTCGGTTCGTCGGCAGCCTGCGTATTGGCGGCCAGAGCGACGGCCAGCACCACGGCTGAAAACAAAACCTGCATTTTATTCAGATGCTGCAGAGGCATGCTTAATCCTCGTGTGATGGCGAATCATTGCGAAACGTTAATCGACAGGGGTTGGTCGATCGCTGCCGGCCCATCGAACTGCATCGATGCCCGCACGACCATGTTGGCCAGTTGGCCCAGAGTCGCTTCACCTGCCGCCTGAACGACCAGCGTGCCTTCGTCCTTGTCGGCGGGAATGGTGACTTCCGCCGCTGACAGCCCGGCCACGCCCGGCGGCAACGGCAACGACAGCGTTGCCGGGCCGAGAAACCCGTTGGCGCGAGTCAGTTTGACCTTCACTTCGATGTTGCCCCCGCGCTTGAGTGCACCGTTGTTCGGAACGGTAACAGCAATGCTGCCCGGCGCTTGTTTGATCGTGAGCCGGATCGCCGTTACGGGAACCTGCGTATTCAGGTTTTGCGGCTTATTGGCGTTGGCTGTCTCTGTGGCCCGCTTTTCGGCAGCGGCTTTGGCGGCGGCGGCATCTTTGGCCTTTTGCGCGGCATCGGCGGCGACCTTATCGGCGGCCGCTTTTTCATCGGCGGCGACTTTTGCGGCAGTTGCCGCATCGCTGGCGAGCTTGTCAGCAGCGGCCTTTGCGTCTTGGGCTTTTTTGGCGGCGTCGGCGGTGTCGGCGGCCTTTTTGTCGGCGGCGGTCTTGCCTTCGACCGCCTTTTTGGCGGCGTCGGCGGTGTCGGCGACCTTTTTGTCGGCGGCGGTCTTGGCTTCAACCGCCTTCTTTGTCAAGTCGGCTGCATCCTGGGCGGCCTTGTCGGCGCCCGCCTTCGCATCGGCCAGCGCCTTGTTGTCAGGGGCCTTGTCGGCTTCGATCTTGGCCGCGGCCGCCTTTTCGGCGGCCGCTTTCTGTGCGATTTCGGCCGCCGTTGCCGCCGCATCAGCCTTGGTCTTTTCATCGGCGGCGGCTTTGGCCGCCGCATCGGCGTCGATGGCCGCCTTATCGGCGGCGGCTTTTTCAGTCGCAGCGGCTTTGGCGGCGGTATCGGAGTCGGCCGCGGCCTTGTCGGCCGCGGTTTTGGCTTCGACGGATTTTTTGGCGGCTTCGGCGGCAGCGTTCGCCTTCTGGTCGGCGGCGGCTTTGGCGTCATTTGCCGTCTTGGCTACGGCGGCGGCGGCGGCATCAGCCTGTTCGGCGGCCGTTTTTTCAGCGGCGGTCAGAGCGACGAGTTCGGGATTGCGTACGTAGGCGACCTGCGTCTGGCCTTGCAACAGCAGGGTGTACTCGCCAATCGGAGCGTTGTTAGGCAGGAAAATTCGGTAAACCTCGGCGGTGGCGCCTTTGTTGATGGGCTTGTTTTCGACTTGCACGTTGGCGGGCGGTGCCACGAACGTCAGGTTGACGTTATTGTCAAACCCCGATCGCTTGATCAATTTGACCGGTACGAGAATTTGCCGCCCGGGATTCGCATCGGCCCGCGCGACGTCGGTTACCAACTGAAACGGCGCCGGTTCGTGGAGCACCGCCAAGACAACGGACCGCGCGACGCGCGATTTCGCGGCCATCGCTTGGCCGGGCACGCCATTCCACACAATCGTGCCGGCCCGCGCGTTGCGAACAATTTCCCGCGCCGATTTATCGCGGGCTTCGCGGGAGGCGGTTAACTGGGCTGCGGCCGCAGCGGCTTTCTGATCGCCGGCTACTTTGGCGTCGGCTGCGGTTTTTGCGGCCGCGGCGGCTTTGGCCGACGCCGCCTCGGCGTCGGCAAATGCTTTTTTGAGCCCGTCATTGTTGGGGTCTTTGTCGAACTGTTCCTTGGCCGCCACCGCTTTTTCGGCTGCGGTTTTGGCGGCTGCAGCCGCTTCGACGGCCGCCTTATCGAGGGCGGGCAGGGCGGCGACGGCGGCCTTGAGCGCGGTGTCGGCGTCGGTGACCGCCTTGACCTGGGCCGGGTCTTCGAGCCGGGCTTTGCCCACGATGCGAATCGAACCAAACCAGTCGGGCGCCTGCTCGGTCGAACTGACGACCAGGTTTGCAGCCGATTGCCCCGGGCCAATCACCACGCCGGTGCAGGTCACGCCGGCGGGCAATCCTTCGGCCGTGACGTCAATTGGTCCATTGAACCCGTCCCTGCGAAAAGCCATAACATTGAGCGCGGCGGCGTCGCCTTTACGCAGGCCGAGTTCCCAAGTCGATTGTTGCTGGTTCTGATCGGCAGTCGGCGCGTGCGTTACAGCGGCCAGGCGAAAATCGGGCGATTCCTTGCGAATCGCCAAGCGGTAGGTCAACCCCGGATCGCCGCGGCTCTCGAAGTAACGGTCGCGGAGTTCAACTCGAAACGTACCATCGGCCGGTGCCACAAAACGAAATTGAGGGTCGTCGGTCGTTGTGTTGAACTGCAGGCCACCGATGTTGGTGGCGGTGTCGTCGACCGCGGTTAATCGCTTGACCGTTTCGACTCCCTTGTCATCGCGCACGAGCTGATCGACGACCAGGTACGGGTCGGCCGCACTGCCGGTGCGCTGGCCATACGCCTCGATCCAATAGACATCGCCCGACTTGGCCTCAAAACTGTAAACATCGACATCGCCGCGCGCCTGAAACTGCCCGGTGATTTCTGCGGGAACAGCCACTTTTTGCGCGGTAGCGCCCGAATCATTCGGTTCTTGTTCGATCGCGGTGGGGCTGGCTGCGAAATAGATCATTACCGGGTTCGCCGTGCCGGCGGGCGAAACAAATGTGTAGGGCGTACCGTCGCTGCCTGCTTCGGCAGGCCCGGCCAATTCGCCGAATTGAAGTTGTGAACCGTCAGTGGGCAGAGTGATTTGAACCTTTAGCTGATCAAGAACATGGCCCCCGATGCGCAACGCGGTTTGGGTGCCACCCGGCAGATTCCGCCCGAACAGCGTGAATTCGCCGGTTGAACCGGGGACCCCCGATGCCGGAACGACGAAATCAACATGTGGGCCGGTATGCACGGTCAGCCGGTAGAAGAACTCGGCACCACCACCGTACACAAAGTCGGAAACGACCAGGTAATAATCGCCTGCGGCGGGCAGCGTGAAGTCAAGCAGGGGATCCTGGCGGAACTGCCGATGGCTGTAGGCCAGTTTGCGGCCGGTGGCACTCCGAATTTCGAGCGATGCGTTCATGCGCGAGTCGATCCGCCGAGCCTGGCAATCTGCAAGAATGCGCTGCCCGGCCGAGCCGCTGATTTTATAGTAGTCAATATCGGCGGCTCCGTCGGAACGGCCTTCGACCACCGAGTTCAGGGCGAGCACGTTGGCCTTGTCGGGTGTATTATTAGGTTCGGTCTCCCGAATTTCCGGGCGATCGCCGACGGCGAAACTGCGCGGGTTGCTGATGCCGAACCGCCCGATGGCGCGAACATCGTAAATGCCCACCGGAACGTCGCCGGCAATCGTCACCACGAACTGGCCGGGCACCGGCTGCGGCTGGCCGTTGACGACGTTTGTTTTCGGGGCCGCGGTGATGCCAGGGTGCGAAAAGTACAAGGCGTGCGCGTCGTCGAGGTCGGCGCCGGTGAGTGTCGCCGCATCGACCGCTGTGCCTCGCTGACCCCCAGCCGGGTACA
>JAJXXL010000093.1 GCA_021781115.1 Planctomycetota bacterium | reverse complement strand
AGCACACTTTCGAGGTCTTCGTGGTACGACTTCAAGGTCAGCGGCGACGCATTCCGCTCGATGCGCAGGTATTGCAGGAAGCCCGGTATGGCAGAGAGCATGACAGCCCACCGAAAATCGAAACCCACCCGAGTCGCCGGCCGCTACAAGGCGGGCCTGCGTTGAATTTCAGGCGCCGCGGTGTTGTTGGCGAACGCCGAGCTCATTGCCGGGGCCGCCATCAAAATTGCCAACCGGCCATGGGGATGCAATCTCAACGCCCGCCGCACGTTACCGCGTGGTTTCAGGAAACCGGTGGTTGGTTTCGACTTCGGTCGTCGATTCACGCTTCAGGCGGCGGACCTTCTGGCTCAACACGGCAGCGTCGTACCAGGTAAAACTCAACTCGGGGTCGGCAGCATACCGCCCCAGAGTTTGCAACAGCGCCGACGAGCTTTCATCATCATACAAGAAAATGTAACGTTCCGATTCTTTGACCAGGGCGATGACGTTGATACCCCGTTGCATTCGAGAACCCTCCCTGGTTGAATTCCTGTGGTCGTGGCTTCAGGGCTGTTTCCGCCCCGACGATTAGGCCGCCCATCTGGCAGTTGAAATCGACGCGCCGACATCGGCGACGCAGTTGGGCCAGTTGCCTGAAACCGGTCGTTCACTTCATTTATCGGATTCCTGCAACGAACTGTTCGGCATTTCCATTAAGGAATGTTGATTCGCGGCGGCAGAAGTCGCCGGGCGACTCAGGGAAACGGCGACAGCGGCTTCACCCAGTCGATATCCCAGATGTAATCAGTCTGAATGACGCCACCATGCAGCGACAGCATTTCGACGATCATCAGGTGTGAAACGAAGCGGATGAAGTCTTCGCTGCGGTGGAGATGGGCTTCCCAATTGCCGCTGCGCATGTCGCCCCGCCATGCGGTATAGTGGCGCAGGGAACTGACGAGTTTCGGGTCGGCGCCATCGAAAAACCGCGTATACGACATGAGGGGCTGTGGACCGTCGGCCTCACAGAACTTGACGCTTCTGACGGACTGATCTCGTTTTGTTGATTTGGGTTGTGTGGTTGGCGCCGGGTCGGCGGCGATCGAATTGCGATCGCGGGTCGGCCAGATTCCCGGTTTTTCGGCTGACTTCGTCGTACTCCCCGCGCCCCCGGGGAGTTGCGAAATAATGACCGTGCCCGGCGAAGGAATGGGGGTATTCGGATTGATCACGGGCGATTGCCCACGGACAACCGCCGCCTCACGCGGCGCTGTCGATGAGGCCTGACTCGTCCCACCCGCGGTGCAGGGGTCACCGCCGGGAATTCCGGGGCAGAACTTCCAATCCTGCGGCGAATACCAGCGGACCTGTAAACCGATCTGAGGCGGATAATAGGGGTTATAGTCGGTAACGGCACCGACCACGACGGCGTCAACTTCCAGAAGACGCGCCAGTTTGATCGCGTCGTCGGGGCTGGTCATTTGCAATTCGTTGTCTTCAATCGCCCGTTCGACGATTCCCACGGGAACCACCTGAAAGCCGGGCGTTTTCTGGAGTTCCGAAAAATATGCCAGGGCAAACCGCCGCCCATCGACAGTTGGCTCGGCGCTCAGATTGAAGAAAGGAGCAATTGCCACCGTCGTCAGACCGGGCACTGGGTTCGATGCGGTCACGGGGACAACGGCGCAGCCGGGCAGAATCACTGTAAGCAGCAGGATCATGCCCAGCATTTCACCAGATCGGTACCAGGCGTTCTTTGACTGGAAAGTCGCGCAACATCCGCCTGCAGGCGTTTGAATTGCCGATTCGCGTCGATTCAAATATCGCGAATACCGCATCTTCACATGTTTCCCCCCAAGAGAACCGTGTGGACACACATCTGATCCTATCGGCAAAATCGTGCAGTCCACTTCAATCGTTACAACCGGCCCCAGGTGGCTGAAATGCCAACCAGGCTAAACCGGCATTGTGGGCAATTCGACGTGCCGGTATCTTCGCCGCACTTGAAATTGCACTTCGCACCACGGATCACTTTTGGAATAGCAGAATCATTGCCTGCCCGTCGTCGGAATTTCGTATCGGGTCGTTTCCTGAATTCGAGCCGCGTGAGTAAATGTGTCATGCGTCATTTCCTGATGGTTTCGACCCGGGCGATTGCAGTCGTGGCCTCGTGCGCGCTGCCAGCATTCATTCACGCCGATGACGTCGCGGTTGCCGATCGGCGTCCGGACGCCACCGGATTCCGCCCCGGTGATATTGTCCTTCAACACCGGGCAGACCGATTGACGTCTGTTTTACGCGAGTTGACGCAATCGCCCTGTTCGCATTGCGGGCTGGTCGTGCCGCGGAGTGGGCAGATCGTGGTGCTTGAAGCCGCCGACAACGGTGGCTTTGTTGCCTTGGACGATTGGCTCGCCGCTGGCTACCGCGGTGAGTTTGCCCAGTATCGGCCGCGCGACATGTCGCCCGCGACGCTCGCTGCAACCCTGCGGGCGGCGGCGCGACTCGCAGGACGCCCCGACGATTTGCAATTCGAGCTCGATGACCACAAGATTTACGCGGCCGAACTGGTTTTCAGGGCGTTTCAACGCGGAGCGGCTATGGACCTCGTCAAACCGCGTCCGTTGGGAGAGTTGCAATGGAAGCCGCATGCCGACTACGTGCGCACGCTGCTGGGAGGGCAGTTGCCGCTCGATCGCCTGATGGTGACGCCTGCGGCGCTCGCGCACAGCCCGCATCTTGAGCTGATTCGTTCGACATTTCCCGCACCGGTTGCGGCCGCGGAGAAACGCCGAAAGGACCTGGCGGCGGGGCGATTGCTGTGGCCCCACGCGGTCGACGACCCGCAGGTGGCGCCCGGTTACAGCAGCCCCATGTTGCATGGGGCGTGGCACGGGGCGTATTCGGCCAAGCGACTGCAACCAGCGACAGCCCGATTGCAATTCGGGCTGACGGGCGAATTTGAAACCGGGGTGTTTCAGGAACCACGCAAGCCCGAGGTGACATTTCACACCTTCGGAATCCCGCCGTTCGTCGCGGCTGGCGAATTCGCGGCCATTGTGGGGTTTGCGGCAGGCAGCCCGGCGCGGGCCGCGGCGTGCATCCTTGACGGCGGAGACCGATTAATGGGCGTCTGGCAAGACGATCAGGGAAACCGTGGCCTGTTTTCGCTCGTTCGCGAACCGGCGGCTGAAACGCCGACGGCACCGGCGCGATGATTGCACCCGCCCCGAACGGCCGTGACTCGGTATACGGGCGACATTTTCCATGCAAAACCGGGAATGTTGCGGGCTGTCGTCAAGCCAAGTCGCGCATTACCAGCCGAGCGACATGTTGGTTTCAATGGCGCGCTGCGCCTCGTGCAGGTCGGCGCCGGTGTCGAGCATATACAGGCGAATGGCGTGCACCTTGTCGCCAGCGGCGCGGGCCAGGCAGTCGCGCGCGGTATCGCAGGGGTCGGCGGTGCCCTTAATGCCCAGCAGCCGCTTCGAAATGACCCACACGTCGCGCGGGCGACGGGTAATGCGCAACACGTCTTCAGAAGGGTAGTGCTTGCGGGCGATCGCCTCGGCGGCTTCGCGCGATTCGGCCCAGCCAATCATGATGTGGGCGTTGGTTTCAATTTCATACAGTGCGGCGCTCGTTTCGACTTCATTCACTGGCATATTGACTTCCCTGCAAATAGAGGATTTGGCCGCCGCAGCGGAACCGAACCGGCTGGCGACGCGATCAGTGCGGAGAGCGATATCCGGCGTGCATGCAGACTCTCGCCACGGTCTGTGCCAACCAGAACACGCGCCCAACATCGTAAAACTGCGGACCCGATCAGGGAAGCCCAGCTGCGGCGGGCGGCGGGCGGTTGTGCGGCTGACGGGCTTCCCACATGTCTTCGGCAGAGCTGCGGCGGAGGTAAAGAGGTTCGAGGGTCCAAGGATTCACATGCACCCCTTCTGCCACCAACCGACGCCCCAACATGGCGACCCACCTCCCTCGCGGATGCCAGCCGTCTTCCCTCAACAACCGGCAACGACCGCGCAATACGTCGGCGAATTGTACCAAACCCGGGCCGGTCACTGCGTCGTCGGGGCGCAATTCGGCGGCCCATTGATCAATGTTCATAATACTCACGCCGTTCACGGTTTTCCAGCGATCAGCGGATTCGCGGCGATGCCGCGACAGGAACACGTCGTTGCGCTGCGCGTTGCTGATCACTTGCAGTTCGTGCACGTCGGCGGGGGCGTTATATGCCACGGCGGTCAGTGTTTCGACTGCGGCAATCTGGCAGCCAATGGCGTATGCCAGCGTTTTCGCACAGACCACCCCGACCCGCAACCCGGTAAAGCTGCCCGGCCCGATGCTGACGGCGACCAACTGGCAATCACGGGGCGACTTGCCAAAATCGCCCAGCAAGCGGCGAATTTCTGGAATCAGCGATTGACCGTGGCGGAGGCCGAGTTCCAGGCGGCGCTCGTCGAGGCAGCCGGCGTCGTCGACCAGGGCGACCGAACCCGCAGCGCCGGATGTTTCGAGGGCAAGTGTCAACATGGCACACCGTTTGCGCTGCGGGAAGACCCCGACCGCGGCTCGAAAGAAATCAGGGAGTTGTCGGCACGCGGTCGTAATCGAGGTGAAATTGCAGGGAAATCACCGACCAGTCGCCTTCATCGTCGGGTCGGTAAAAAGTAATTGACCACACGATCGGGTAGTCGTCGCACTCGTACAGGTAAACTGCCCGCACCAGCGAACGCCCCGCCCTTTCAAGTTGAACCGGCTCGACCTTCAGAAACGCGCCGTATTGCTGCGACACGCGCTGGATGCTTTCCTTGAGCCGGGCCACGCGGGCCGCGTCTTTCAGCAGCGGGCTGCGCACCAGGAACTGCTCGACCGCTTCATCCACGTTGTCATTCGCGATTTCTTCGAGAAAACCGCCGACCCGCTGGCCAAGCCGCGACAGCGTGTCATCCTTGCCCCCCGGCAGCGTCAGTTGCGCCTGCCCGCCGCGGTCGAGCAGGGATGCGGCCAGACCGGCGACAATGACCAGCACGAGGAAATTTCGGGGTTTCATAGCAAGACTCTCGCGTACGGGGGGTCGGGTCCGGCGTCAAAATCGGGCCAGATTATACCGCGGTGACACAGGTTTGAGCGAGGGGCTGGCAGGCCCGAATTCGAGAAAGGACACTTTTGCACTCGCGCATTAACCTCCGGACCTTGAAAAGGCAGGGGCAACGCGGGATCATCGTGTGTGTTGTCGCCCCGCAGTCGATTGCCGGGCGCTGTTCAGCCGCTGCCCCCAACTCGGGGCCGTGGGGTTTTGTCTGCCGGCGCCGCTTATGCCCACACTCGTATTTGCCGTCGACCAGCCAGGCTTGCCGCCGTTTCGGATGCCCGACCGGTTTCGCCATGAAATCACGTATTTCATGACGTTAGCCGACGAACCCGGTGTACCGCGGCTGGCGGCCGGCGAATACTGGGTCAGCGCCGCCGACGCCCGCAATACGCTCGACGACGGGGTGCTGCGCCTGGTTTCTCCGCTCGACAGCGACAACAAGGCCGAAGTTGAATTGACTGAAGAGTTGGAAGACTGGTTGGAATGGATGGTCGCCCATCAGGTGCAACACGTGCGATTGGGTTGAACTCCCATTTCAACTTCAACGCACGGATTTCGGCGTTTGCAGAGCGAAAGTCATGGACCGCGAAGACATCGCGCAACGCATCGCAACACCACCGACAACCGCACCGCCCATGACTCCCGTGCCCGCGGTGGCCGAGTTCACCGTCAGCCCTCGGCTCTGGTTGGCGCGGTTGACCAAGGCCGGCGCCGACAGGCTGGCCCAATGGTTTGTCAACCCAGGCCGTTCAGCCGATGCCGCAACCCGCGCGGTTGAAGAAATCAGCCGCCGTTCGGCAGGTGAACCGATTGAATCGGTTGATTCGGTCGAATACCAACTGGCCGTAAAAGCCCTGCGGCTGCAAGACCGAACTGTGCAACAGATCATGCAGCCGCGTATTGAAATCGACGCCGCCGACGTTAACACCCCGCCGGGCGAAGTTCTCGGTGTGCTGGCAATGGCCGGGTTTTCGCGATTGCCGGTCTACGATGGGGATCTGGACCACATCCTCGGCTATGTGCACATGAAAGACGCGTTGCGGCAGCATTATCTTGGTTGGGCGTTCGATTTGCGCAAATTATTGCGGCCCGCCCTGTTTGTTCCTGCGACGATGCGCGTCGGCCAGTTGCTGGTGACGTTTCAGGAGGCCCGCAGCCCCCTGGCGATCGTGGTCGATGAATACGGCGGAACCAAAGGTCTGGTAACGCTGGAACACTCGCTGGCCGAACTGGTAGGTGACATCTCCCGCCAAAAGTCACCGCCTGACAACCGCATTGTGCGGCGGAGCGCCACGAGCTGGCTGGTCGATGGCTCAGTGCCAATCTACGAATTTCTCGAACGAACGTCGCGATCGCATCTGCTGCCGTCGGCCCCGCGTAACGTCAATACAATTGCCGGGTTGATTCTCGCAGAAATCGGCCATATTCCCGCGGTAGGCGAAGCCACCGCTTGGCACGATTTGCGGTTCGAAGTGGTCGAAATCGATGGGCAACGGATTCAACGCGTGCTGGCAACTCATTCCTCTGCCCCTGCCGGAAACCCGCCACACCCCAGGAACTCCTGATGATCCCCCGAGCAGACCGCGATTTTCTCGTTTCATTGGCGATTGCCGGTGCCCTCGTGACGGCATGCAACGGTGCAGCCCGATCCGCCGAAACGCAGCGCCCTAATGTCGTGGTGCTGATTTCCGACGATCATCATCACGGTGCTTTGGGCTGTGCGGGAAACACAGTTGTCCGCACGCCGCAGCTCGACCGGCTCGCCGCGGGCGGCGTGCACTTTACACATTGCTTCACCCCCAACCCGATTTGCACCCCCAGCCGCGCCTGCATTCTGACCGGTCAGGACAGTTGGACAAATGGCGTGACCTTTTTCGGTAAGCCGATCGCGGCGGCGTCGCCGCAGTGGCCCAAGCTGCTGTCGAGTGCCGGCTACGAGACATTCTTCACCGGGAAATGGCATAACGAAGGGGTGCCTGCGGAGCATGGCTTTACAAGCGGGGCCAACATTTTTGTCGGCGGAATGTCGAACCATGCCCAAGTGCCTCTAGTGAACTTTGGCGAACGTCCAGGGCCGAAAACGACCCGCACGGGCACAGGGTTTTCAAGTGAACTGTTTGCCGATGCGGCGGTGAATTTTCTCAACAGCGAGCATCACGGGCCGTTCTGCCTGTACGCCGCATTCACCGCACCACACGACCCGCGAATGCCCCCCGCCGAATTCGCCGCCATGTACTCGGCGGAAACCGTGCCGCTGCCGCCCAATTTCATGCCTCAACCGCCACTGGAATTGTACATTTCAGGTATTCGCGATGAAAAGCTGTTGCCGTTTCCGCGAACGGAGGCCGACGTGCGGCGGGAAACTGCACTCTATTACGGCATGTTGACACACTTGGACCGCCAAATCGGGCGGATTCTTGACGCACTCGATGAACAACACCTGGCGCAGGATACGCTGGTGATTTTCGTGGGTGACCATGGGCTGTCGCTGGGTGCGCACGGCGTCGTGGGCAAGCAGACGCTGTACGAAGAAGGGGTGCGCACGCCGCTCATCGTGCGCTACCCGCGGCTGAACCGCGGGCCTTCCGAATGTCACGATCTGACAAGCCTGATCGACATTTTCCCCACGATTTGCGAAGCCGCTGGCGTGGCCATTCCGGCGAACGTCGAAGGCCGCAGCCTATTGACTGCGTATCGCGGCGACGCGAGTGCGGCCCGATCGGAACTGTTTGCCACATACCACGATTTGCAGCGCAGCGTGCGCACGACGCAGTTCAAGCTGATTGCCCATCTCCGATCACATGCGATTGAGTTGTTCGACCTGACACACGACCCGTTTGAAATGAAAAACCTCGCCGGCGACTCGGCCCATGCCGACGTGCAGAAACGCCTTGAAGCCCGCCTTGCGGCGTGGCGCGCCGGCACGCCTGGCAAATGAGCTGTGCGATTCGGGTTACTAATCTCGCTTGCTCATGCAGGGCCCTCGGCGCCGCGGCGACATTGGAACCGTTTTACCAACGCCCCGTCGCTGGGGCCAGTTCCATTTTGCAGGAACCGATCATGTCGCGCTGCCTTGCATTCGCAGTGATCTTGTCTGCCGGTTGTCATATTTGCCCCGTGGCCCTTGCGGGTGAAGTGGAAGCCGGCGCGGCCGCGGTGGAAATCACGGGCCCGGCCGGCTATCGCATGAGCGGCTATTTCAATGAACGGCTCAACACCGGCATTCACGACCCGCTGAAGGCCAAGGCGGTGGTTCTCAAGCAGGATGGAATTCAGGCAGCCCTGGTCTTTTGCGATTTGATCGGCGTGTCGCTCGACGTATCTCGCCGGGCACGCGAGCTAGCGGCTGAAAAAACTGGTATTCCCGCCGAAAACATCCTGATCGCCGCCACGCATTCGCACACCGGGCCGCTTTATTCCGGGGCGCTTCGCAAGCACTTTCATGATCGGTCAGTGGCCGAAATGGGAAAGGATCCGCACGAACTTCAGGATTACCCCGCCCATTTGGTCAAAAAGCTGGTAGAGGTCATTTTGCTGGCCAGTCAGGCGGTGCAACCGGCACAGCTCACGGCGGGCGCGGGCGTTCTCAACGGATTGTCGTTCAACCGCCGGTTTCTGATGCGTGACGGCTCGGTGCGGTTCAACCCCGGCAAGCTGAACGCCGATATTGTCCGCCCGGTCGGGCCAATCGACCCGCAAGTTGGCTTGGTGCGATTCAGCGCGCGGGCCAATGGCCGCGACCTAGCTGTTCTCACCGTATTCGCGCTGCATCTCGATACGGTCGGGGGGACCGAATACGCAGCGGATTACCCCTTTTACCTCGAACGGAACCTGCAGCGAGCGTTGGGCCTGAATTGCGAATCGCTGTTTGGCGCCGGAACCTGCGGCGACATCAATCACATCGACGTCACGCATGACCGACCGCAAAAGGGGCAGGAAGAGGCCGGCCGCATCGGTGCGAAACTCGCCGATGTTGTCACCAATGCGCTGCCCGCGCTCAAGTCGGTCGCCGCACCCCGTTTGGCGGTGCGACGCACCATCGTCGCCGCGCCATTGCAGGAATTCAGCCCCGAACAGGTGGAAGAGGCGCAGCGGCAACTGTTCCTCGTGGGGACGAACCAATTGCCGTTTCTGAAGCAGGTGCAGGCGTACAAGATCATGGCGCGGCAGTTGCGTCCTGGTGGCAACCTGCCCATGGAAGTGCAGGTCTTTCGCCTGGGCGATGAACTAGCGCTTGTCGGGCTGCCGGGCGAGATTTTCGTCGAGCTGGGGCTAGCCATTAAGGCCGCTTCGCCCTTTGCCACGACGCTCGTAATCGAATTGTGCAACGACGCCCCGGGCTACGTTCCGACAAAGAAAGCGTTCACCGAGGGGAGCTATGAAACGGTGAATTCTCTGATCGCACCGGGCGGCGGAGAGCTGCTCATCGAGGCAGCCGTGCGGATGTTGAAAGAACTCAAAGCGGCGAACTGAAATTGAGTTCAACGGTTCTTCAATCTCGCTCTTGCCGCACCATGACAAACCCGCCCAATTGAAATTGCGCGCAGTGCCGCGGTGCCCGGCTTGATTGCGGTTGTGCTAACAAAAGCGGCATCAGTGAAGGGGGGCGGCGGCGGGCGGCGCCACTGTCTGAAAAATGCTGGAACGTGTTGCTCTATCGTCACTTTCGAACTGTGGGTCGGCAGTATCTGGCACTGCGCCGGCACGCGAGTTGCAGTGGCGACGTTTGCCGCGCTCAATCTCGTTGCTCTTGTTCGTGCGAAGTCGATGCGCGCAATTTGTATGAATCTCGACGTTTCGACTCCAGCTTTGACGTTCGCGCTCACGACCGTGGCTTGGATTGCGGAATACGTCTCGAAAAACGCGCAAGAGACCTCTTTCGCAGCAGTCCGATCTGCAAGTGTGCGACGAACATGCCCAACCCCGTTGAAATCTGGAAAGCTGAAAAGCACGGCCTCGATGTATGGCCCGATGTGCTGCGCTACGCCTCGGCACAGACCCCGATGCAGGAGATCGAACCGCCCGACCTCGAACGAATGAAATGGTACGGCGCGTTCTACCGCAAACGCGACGGAGCGGGCACGTACATGCTGCGCATCCGTCTGACGGGTTGCGAATTCACCGCCGACCAGGCCCGCGCAATGGCATTCGTGGCCTATGAATTCGGGTACGGGATTGTCGACGTCACCACGCGGGCCAACATTCAAATTCAGGGCTTGGCGATCGATCATGTCCCTACGGCCCTCGAGCGACTCGAAGCCGCAGGCCTCTCGGCACGCCAGACAGGGCACGACAATATCCGCAACGTCTTCTGCCACCCGTTTAGCGGCGTCGATCTCGATGAGTTATACGACGTGCGGCAACTCTGCCACGACATCACGGCAATTTTTGTCGGCAGCCGCATTTATTCCGATCTGCCTCGCAAGTTCAATATCGCGGTCAGCGGGGCGGCGCACCATGCTTCGCACTTCTGGTCGCAGGACATCAGTTACCTCGCCTGCCGCACACCGGAAGGTGATGTGCAGTTCCAAGTGCTGTTGGGGGGCACACAGGGGCAAAACCCGCATCTGCCGTGGCACCTGCCGGTACTGGTGCAACCGGGGCAGGTAGTCGATGTCACTCGTTGTCTGCTCGACCTGTTTCGTGAGCAGGGCTCGCGTGAAAAGCGCGACGCCGCGCGGTTGCGGTATCTGATTGAACGCATTGGCATTTCGGGCGTGCTCGATTGGCTCGAGGCGAAATTGCCGTTTCCACTCAGGCCGTTCGTAAGTGAACCGCCGCCGCCGCCCGGTTACGAAGATCAGGTCGGCTGGTTTCGGCAGCGCCAGCCCGGCCTGTGGACCATGGGCCTGTGCGTACCGCTGGGCCGGTTGTCATGGCAACAGCTCGAAGGGCTGGGTTTGGCCGCAAAACGCTGGGGCGATGGCGCGCTGCGGGCCACGCCCGAACAGGGATTGGCGATTCTGAACATTCCCACGGGGTTCAAGGATGCCGCGGCCACGGCAGTCGCCGCGCATGGCGTCAGCCCCTACGCCGACACCCTGGCCCGCAACACCGTGGCGTGTACGGGGAAGCAGTTCTGCAACATCGCCGTCACGGAAACCAAGGGCCACATGTTGCAACTCATTGAAAGCCTGCGAGCCCGCGCACTCACGCTGCATGGCATTCGCATTCACATGAGCGGCTGCCCTTCGAGCTGTGCGCAGCATTTCACGGCCGACATCGGGTTGAAAGGGGTGCGAGTCCGCCGGTTGCTTGGCACACGCGAAGGGTTCGATGTGTACCTTGGCGGAGGCATTGCCGGCCAGGTACATCTGGGCCTATTGTACAAATTGGGCGTCGACGTCGATCAGTTGCCGCAATTGATCGAAGAAGTCGTGCGCGAATACTACCTGCACCACAAGCCTGGCCTGACTTTCAGCGCCTTTTGGCGTGAAAAACTGAGGGAGCCCGGCGTGGCCAGGGTGGGCGACGGCGAGTATTCGCCGCCCATCTGGCTGTGCGATGTGTGCCAGCATGAGCACAAAGGCGAAGACCCGCCGGTATTCTGCCCCAAATGCGCAGGGTTGCGCCGAAACTTCGCGCGGCTTGAAGCCTGCGCCGAGCCAGGGGGCGCAGCCGATGCGACTGAGCGTGCGGCGCCGCGCGCCGATGGGTTCCTGTACGTCGCCGAGGAATCGCGCCTGGTCGAAGGCGCGGGCCTGCAGGTCGAACTCGCCGGGAAAGAATACGCCTTGTTTCGCACGAACGACGGTGTCTGCGCTATCGACAATGCGTGCCCGCATGAAGGTGCGCCATTGGCGCAAGGTGAAATGGCCAATGGCATCGTCACCTGTCCGTGGCATGGCTGGACCTTCAAGGCGTGCAACGGATGCAGCATCGACCCGGCTGGCCACGATGTGAAGAGCTACGCCGTCAAACTCGAAGGCGGCAGAATCTTTCTGAACACGGGCGCACCGCCTGCAGCGACACCTCCCGCAAAGATGTTGGGTGCAGCTCGGGCAGTCGTTCCCCAGCAGGCGCGGCTCAAGGTTTTTACGATCATTCAGGAAACGCCCGACGTCAAAACGTTTCGCCTCGACAACTCGGCCGGACAGATTCCCACACACCGCGCCGGCCAGTTTGTCAAAGTGTGCGCGACGATCGACGGCCGCGATGTGTGGCGGTCGTTTACGATCAGCTCGCCGCCCGATGTCCCCTCGCACATCGACCTCACGATCAAACGCAACCCGGGGGGCGAATTTTCGAATTTCCTGCATGACGCCGTCGAACTGGGCGGCGAACTGGTTGTTAAAGGGCCACAAGGAAAGTTCTATTTCGACCCGGCAGCGCACCCTGAACCGCTGGTGCTGATTTCTGCTGGCAGCGGCGTCACGCCCATGATGTCGATCTTGCGGCACATGGTGGCCATCGCCGACCGTCGCCCGTGTGTGTT
>JAJXXL010000434.1 GCA_021781115.1 Planctomycetota bacterium | reverse complement strand
AATTTCGTCCTGCAATTTATCGGGCCGCGGGGGCGCGGGCGGGCGAGCCATCGGGCGCGGGCGGCCTGCCACCGGGGGAATGCCCCGGGCTTTTCCGGTGATCAGGTTGAACACCCACATGCCAAAGGCGATCAGTACGAACACCAGGTAGCCGAAGTCGTGGCCGGCGGCAAACAGGGGTTGCATGACATGACGCCTGAAACGTGGTTATTGGCACAAAGGAACGCCGCTAAAAACTGCCAGACACGCGATGATTGTACGGTTCGGCCGCGGCGGTTCAGCCGCGTTGAGTCAATGTGGCTCCGTCGCCTGCAATGGTCGAGCGCATTTTCGTGTCGGCCTGCACATTGTTCAATTCGTAATAGTCCATCAGGCCCAGCCGGCCCTCCCGAAACGCCGCCGCGATCGCCTGGGGAACTTCAGCCTCGGCCAGCACGACCTTGGCCCGGTTTTGTTGAATGACGGCGATCATTTCCTGTTCGCGGGCCATCGCCTCGGCGCGGCGCTGCTCGGCTTTGGCCTGCGCCACGCGCATGTCGGCTTCGGCCTGATCGGCCTGCAGCCGCGCGCCGATATTGTCGCCCACGTCGATGTCGGCAATGTCGATCGACACAATTTCGAACGCCGTCTGTTTTTCGAGCCCCAGTTCGAGCACGGTTCGCGAAATCATTTCGGGGCTTTCGAGCACGAGCTTATAGGAATTGCATTTGCCGATCGACTGCACGATGCCCTGGCCCACGCGGGCAATCACCGTTTCCTCCGTCGCGCCGCCGATCAATTGTTCGAGGTTCGTCCGCACGGTGACACGGGCCCGGGCCCGCAATTGAATGCCGTCGCCAGCGACTGCGTCGAGCGTGCCCCCGCCGCTCGATTTCGGGTCGGGGCAGTCGATGACCTTGGGGTACACGCTGGTTTGCACCGCCTCGAGGATGTTTCGCCCGGCCAGGTCGATCGCCTGCGCGGTTTGCCAGTCGAGATTGATTTTGGCCCGGTGGGCGGCGATGAGCGACTGAATGACGCGGGCGACGTTGCCGCCCGCCAGAAAGTGGGCCTCCAGCGCCTGCGTCGAAATCGGGTAATACTCGGTGAGCCGCGCCTGAACCGCCATGATCTTGCTGCGGACGATGATCGTCGTGTTCACCTTGCGAAACGTCATGCGGATCAGGTCGAACAGCGAAATTCCGGCGCGCGTCACCTTGCATTGAATCCACAACGAAAAATATCGGGCAAACACCACCAGAAACGCAAATGCTACGAGAAAGACGATCGCGCCGCCGATCAGCCAATACCCGGCATCGGCCCCGCCCGCACCAAACACCATGCCAATTCGACTCATTGCGGCTCCATCGAGGAAAGTTCTTCGTGAGGAATGTTTGTCGCCGCCCGGCTGGGCCGCGGTTGCCCGCCGCCCCACCAGCACTGCGCTCGGCGGCCGGCTCAGAAACCGAAACCGCCACCGCTTGTCGATCATCGACGCGATTTCAGCGACGCTCGGTCGCCGCAATTCCAGTCGGCAGCGAGCGCCCACTTTGTCGTGCGGCCGGCCTGCGCGATCGTCGTACCCGCCAAGCCACCGACGCTTGTTCGTATCGCTAAGTCATGTCAAAGTCAAGCGGGCCACTGGCCGGGGTTTCGTGTTCGGCAGCCTGGGCGTCGGCGACTTCGCGTTCGGTCAGCCGCCGCACGACTAGCCGGTTGCCGTGCACGGCCAGCACGCGCACCCGCGCGCCAGCGTCAATGATCATGCCCTCGCTTTGACAATGCAGCCGCTCGCCATCGACCAGAATCATACCCGCGGGGTTGAGCATGGTGGCTGTCGACGCCAACCGGCCCACGAGGCCTGACAACCGCTCTTCCTGCTTCGTGAATGAGGCGATTTCGGCCTGGGTCGGCGCCGCGATGATCAGGCTTTTACCGAATGGAGTGTGCGGCCAGACGTAAAACGCCAGGCAGACCACGATCGGCAGGATGAGCGCCATGCCCGCCAGAAACGTCAAAAAGTACGCGGGGCTGCCCACCCACCACGCCTGCCAAGCACACCAGACGGCAATTAACAGTGCCACCGCCGCTGCCAGACTGATCAGGCCTCCTGAGGGCACGAAGACGTCGGCCAATAGCAACGCCACGCCAATGAGCAGCAGCAAAATGGCCCAGGTTGAATAGTCCATGCCGAATCAGAAACCAGGTTGACGCCGGCAATCACCAGCAGTTTCGGCCGCCGGGCGCGCGAGGCGATGGCGACCAGCAGAAAACGCAGGCCGCCGCCCGCAATGGCCCAGCCGGCAGTTTGCACCGCGCACGCGGTCAACCCTTAATGAGTGTAACGGCTCGGTCTCGCAAGACAAGACCATACCGGTTCGCCGACGAACTTGCCCGGGCGCACGCCACGATTTGCACAGCCCGGCTCTGATCGCGCCCGCCCTGGCCCCGGGGGCAACTTCAACTGGCGTTGTTTCGAGCAGCGATTGAACCCGCGCCTGCGGCAGGGTGCCCCTGCCGCAGGCGATCGAGTCCGGTGGTTTAGACGGACCGGGTTACGATGCGTGTGCCGCGGCCAGACCAGCCGCAGCGGTTTCGCGCACGGGGGCTGGCTTGGGGGCCTCAGCAGCACCGGGGGCCGGGGCTGGCGGTGCAGGCGGGGGCGACTGGCCAAACCGGTACGGTTGGCCGCGTTTGTACATTTCGATTCGCTGCCGGGCTTCTTCGCGGTCGGAGCGCCGGGGCGCGACTTGCATCGCGCGGCTCTGGTAGTCGAGCGCCCGCTCAAAATCGCCGGCGGCAGCATACGCGGCGCCCAGGGTACCGAAGTCATTCCAGCGCCGCCAACCGTTCAGCGTGCATGCCGCTTTTGCGTATTTCACGGCCTTGGGGCCGTCATTGAACTGAACGTCAGGGCAGGCGGCCAGAGTCCACGCCAGGTGGCTGTAGGCAAATGCCAACCGGGGGTTATTGCGAACCGCATCTTCGAGGCTGGCAATGCCTGCGGCGTAGTTCTTCTGCTCGACGAGCGCAATGCCGCGGTGGCAGAACGCGATGGAATTCGTCGAATCAAGGTTCAGCGCCGCGTTGAAGTCTGCGAGCGCCTTGTCGAGTTCGCCGCTC
>JAJXXL010000552.1 GCA_021781115.1 Planctomycetota bacterium | reverse complement strand
GAAATGATCAGCAACCTGTCGCGTGTGTACAATCGGGCGCGGCAGGCACAAATTACAAGCGAATTGAGCGAAATCATCGGTGGCGCCGAAGCGCTGAAGTAACGCGCCCCGATCGTGCATTGACAGTAAATGGCGATTCAGATCAGAACCACTTTACAAAGACAAACTTCATGGCAGCAACAGTAACAGCGCCGGCCTCTGCCAAGGCGGGCGGCATTGGTCATGTCACGCAGGTCATCGGTTCGACATTCGATGCCGAATTTCCCGAACACACCCTGCCCGCGATTTACAACGCATTGAAAGTCGATGCGCTGGTCAACGGCGTGCAGATCCGGCTGACGGGCGAGGTGCAGCAGCACTTGGGCGGGGGCCGCGTGCGGTGCGTGGCCCTCGGGTCGACTGATGGCATGGTGCGCGGCATGGATGTGCTCGACACGGGCGCCCCGGTGTCGGTGCCCGTCGGCAAGGCAACTTTGGGACGGGTGTTCAACCTGCTGGGTGACCCGATCGACGGCCGGGGCGAGGTGGCCTATGAAGAACGCTGGCCGATTCACCGGCACCCCCCGGCGCTCAGCGAGTTGAGCGCGAAAACCGAACTGTTTGAAACCGGCATCAAGGTCATCGATCTGTTGACGCCGTTCGTTCGCGGGGGCAAGGCGGGGTTGTTCGGCGGGGCTGGTCTGGGTAAGACAGTCATCCTGACCGAACTCATCGCCCGCATTGCCAGCGCGCACGGCGGTTATTCGGTGTTTGCCGGCGTGGGCGAACGCACCCGCGAAGGCAACGACCTGTGGCTCGAAATGCAGGAAACCAAGATCGGCATGACCGACCGCCGCGTCATTGAGCAAACCTGCATGGTGTTCGGCCAGATGAATGAGCCGCCCGGCG
This sequence comes from Planctomycetota bacterium, assembly GCA_021781115.1. Lineage (GTDB taxonomy): Bacteria > Planctomycetota > Planctomycetia > Planctomycetales > Planctomycetaceae > JAJXXL01. The sequence continues at coordinate 2,215 of JAJXXL010000552.1, read as the reverse complement.
CACGCTTGCGCGTGGCGCTGTCGGCCCTGACGATGGCCGAATGGTTCCGCGACGCCACCGGTTCAGACACGCTGCTGTTCATTGACAACATTTTCCGGTTTTCGCAGGCGGGCAGTGAAGTTTCGGCCCTGCTGGGCCGCATGCCCAGCGCCGTGGGCTACCAGCCCACACTGGGCACGGAACTGGGCGAATTGCAGGAACGCATTACTTCGACCCGCCGCGGGGCCATTACCAGCGTTCAGGCGGTGTACGTCCCCGCCGACGACCCCACCGACCCGGCCCCGGCCACGGCGTTTTCGCACCTCGACGCGTTCATTTATCTCGAACGGCGGATTTCCGAAAAAGGGATTTACCCCGCGATTGATCCGCTGGCGTCTTCGAGCCGCATTCTTGACCCGCAATACGTGGGCGACCGTCACTACCAGGTGGCTCGCCGCGTTCAGCAAACGCTGCAGCGGTATCGCGAGCTGCAAGATATTATTGCGATTCTGGGCGTCGATGAACTGAGCGAAGACGACAAGCTCGTCGTGCACCGCGCCCGCCGCATCGAACGCTTTCTGTCGCAACCGTTCCTCGTGGCTGAGGTGTTCACCGGCAAGTCGGGTAAAATCACTCCGCTGGCTGAAACGATTCAAAGCTTCGAAGAAATCTGCGACGGCAAGTGGGACCACCTGCCTGAATCGGCGTTCATGTATGTTGGCGGCGTTCAGGAAGCCGCCGACCAGGCGAAGAAGATGGCCGAAGGCGGCTGATGGTCGGCAGTCGCCCGTGCAGGGTCGGCTGCGAACCTTAAGCCCGCACGGCGGCGGTTACTGCAGCCATTGCGGCTGTGCGATCTTCATGAGAAATGTTGGCGGCAACCTGGTCATGAGCACTGAAAAACACCTGCGTCTGGTTCTAGTCACCCCCGAAACGACACTTCTCGACGAACCGGTCGCCGCGTTGCGATTTCCGTTGTACGACGGTCAGTTCGGCGTGTTGCCCGGCCGTGCACCGGTCGTGGGCCGCCTGGGTTTTGGCGAATTGCGGGTGTCGACAGCGACCGGAGTGCAGAGTTTTTTTATTGAAGAAGGTTTCGTGCAGGTGAAGGGGCTGACGGTGACGATCCTCACGAACCATGCTGTCGTCGCCGCACAGCTTGATCAGCGCGCGGCCCAGGACGAACTCGAATCGGCGTCGAAGCTGGTTCCCACAACCGACCTGGCGTTCGCGGCCAAATTTCGCCGCCAGGCCCGGTCTCGCAGCATACTGGCTCTGGCGCGCCACCCGCACTGACAGGCGTGCCGACCAAGTGATCCGGCTCGGAGGGCAATTCGGGCCTCAGCCCGATTCGTCGGCGGGGCAGCCGGGTTGGCGTGGTGCCGTCAAAACGGCGGCTCTGCGGGGCGTTTCGCCCCGGCACGACATGGGCTTTCCTGCCACTTTGGCAGCAAAAACGGACGGCAATGGCCCTCCGTTCGTCAATTCTGGCAGGGCGCTCGCTGGGGCAGTTTACTCAACACAATGATGCGTAATGTGTTGCAACTTGCTCTCACATGGCATGACGTTAGCTATCTGCGGAGCAGACGCAGTGTGTTGCGTGCAAGCGGAAACATCTGATTAACAGACCAGCCTTGAGAAATTCACGGTTTTGAGGAGGCACTCGATGGCGAAAAAGGGTTCTAAGGATGAAGGCGGCGCAAAGATCGTGCCGTTGGGCGACCGTGTCGTGTTGAAGCGCGAAGAAGCCGGTTCGACGACTGCCGGCGGCATTGTTCTGCCCGACACGGCCAAAGACAAGCCGCAAAAGGGCACGGTGATTTCAGTCGGCGACGGGCATGTCACGCGCGAAGGCAAGCGCCAGCCGCTGACACTCAAGGCGGGTGACAAGGTTATCTTCAGCTCCTACGCGGGCGACGAAATTACAGTTGGCGACGACGAATACCTGTTGCTCCGCGAAAGCGACGTGCTCGCGGTGTATTAAGCGGTTGTATCGCCGAATTTTCCTCGGCGGCGCAGGTGAAGTTTTCACGCAAGACATCATGCACCCCGAACCCTGCCACGCGTTGGGGGCCGGGTTTCGGAAAACGCAACGCATTTCAGTCCGTACCAGGCGAGGAGAGATTTTCTCATGGCGAAAATGATTGCCTTTGATCAAGAGGCGCAGGATAAGATTCGGCAAGGGGTCAGCAAGCTGGCCAAGGCGGTGCGGGTGACCCTTGCGCCCCGCGGGCGA
>JAJXXL010000372.1 GCA_021781115.1 Planctomycetota bacterium | reverse complement strand
GGCCCGGCGCGAACTCCGGCCGCCCGGCAACCCGCGGGGCTGGCTGCCGTGGGCGATCGCGATTCGCATCGCGCTGGCGCCGCAACACCCGCGCGCCCGCACGCGCCCCAGCCGCCCGCTGCGAAAAAAAAATCGACCCTGCCCACGATGCCGATCGGCGTCGACGCCGGGTTGATTCGGGTGCGCGTCATTCAAGATGGCGAGCAGAGCGAAGTCGCCGAAATCTGGACGGAAGGCGCCGTGCACGTCACACAAGACCGCGCCGACGGCAAGCCGCCGCTCGACCTGCGGGGCGACCGCCTGCACCTGCGAAACTATTCTGAGGTGTATCAGGTGGTGAAGGTCGAAGGCGCTCCGGCCCGGGTGCAAGACGGCGGCATGGCGATCTCGGGGCCTGAAATCAACCTCGACCGCGGCCAAAACACCACCGACGTGCAGGGAGCGGGGCAACTCACGTTGCCCGTCAACAACTCGCTCGACGGCAAACTGCTCGAAACTCCACAAGCGCTCGACGTATGGTGGAAGGAACAAATGCGGTTCAACGGCCTGATTGCCACCTTTTACGGCGACGTCAGGGCCGAGCATGGCGACATCGACATGAAGTGCCAGGAACTCGAAGTGACGCTGTCGCAGCGCATGTCGTTCAGCGAACAAGGCCCCGCCGACCAGAAACCCGACGTCAAGCAAATCGTGTGCAAGGACCTGGTCGACGTGGTGAGTTACCAGTACGAATTCAAAAAGCTCGTCGGCGTCCGCAAGGCTCAGGCCCGCGAATTCACCTATGTCAAAGCCACCGGAGCCGCCAATGCCGAAGGCCCGGGCGCACTGCTCGTCTGGCGGCGGATCGAAGGCGGGCGCTCGGGCCTTTCGCCCGACCTCACCATGCGGGCCAACCGCCCGCTCGAAGCCGAAAACGGCGCGTGGGATTACACTCGCATCGACTTCGCCGGAATCATGCGCGGCAACATGAACAGCAAATCGACCCGCTTCGACGACCGCGTGCGCGTCGTGCATGGGCCGGTGGCCACCAGCAGTGACATCGTCGACCCCGACGACCTGCCCGTCAACGGCGGCTGGCTGCGCTGTGACAGCATGCACATCACCCATCACGAAGAAACGCGCACGCATGCGGCCTACAAGGAAATGCTCGGCACGGGTAATGCCGAACTCGACGGCCACACCTCGCACGGCGTCTTTCACGCACTGGCCGACAGCATCAGCTTTGATGAGTCGAAAGGGCTGTACGTGTTGCGCTCGCTGCCGGGCCGCAAGGCCAGCATCAATCGCCAGATTCGCATCGGCGGCCCCAGCAGCCATGTCGATTCCTTGCGCATCGAGTTCAACCCGGCGCTCAACCAGCTCAAAACCAACCGCACATCGGTGGTCGACGGCCTCGAATAGGTCGGGCCGCGCGTGCCGGCTTTTGCAGGTTTGATCTGTTATACTCGCCTTGCGAATATCGGCTTGATTCACGATCAGGCGCACACCTGGCGAACAGAGAGCTGCATGCCCATGACCTCCCGCACCGAATACCTGACGATGCAGATTCCTGGCCGGACGGGGTTCGTCAACATTACGCCCCAAGTGGCCGATGTCGTGCACAACAGCGGCGTCCAGGAGGGGTTGGTGCTCGTGAACGCCATGCACATCACGGCGTCGGTCTTCATCAACGACGACGAACCGGGCCTGCACGCCGACTACGCGAAGTGGCTCGAACAGTTGGCGCCGTTCGACGCTTCGCCCGCACGATACGCACATAACCGCACGGGCGAAGACAACGCCGACGCCCACCTGAAACGCCAGGTCATGGGCCGCGAAGTCGTCGTTGCCATTACCGCGGGCAAGCTCGACTTCGGCCCGTGGGAACAGATCTTTTACGGTGAGTTCGACGGCCGCCGCCCGAAGCGGGTCCTGGTCAAGGTGCTGGGCGACTGACGCGGCCCAAGCGACAGTCGCACCGCACCCCTTCTTGCCGCCACGACCATTCTGCAGTATCATCAAATATTGTTGATGGATTCGGCCGAGCGCATGCCTGGCTGTACAAGGGTTGTGCCACGACGTTTCGGGTTCCTGCCGATGATGCGCGCGCTGCGAAGAGTCGCCTGGTTGTTCATTGCGTGGGGCTTGGCGGGCATGCGGCCGCTGTCGGCCGCCGAACCGGTCGATTATCTGCGCGACATCAAGCCGCTGTTCGTCCAGCGGTGCGTGGCCTGCCACGGGGCCATCAAGCAAAAGAACGGGCTGCGGCTCGACACCGTTCCGTTGATGCGCCGCGGCGGCCAAAGCGGCCCCGCCATCGAGCCGGGGCACAGCGACGACAGCCTGATCTTTGACGCACTTCAAGGCGTCAACGGGTTGCGGCGCATGCCTCCTGAGGGCGAACCGCTGACCGCCGCACAAATCGACCTGATCCGCCGCTGGGTCGAGCAGGGCGCCGCGGCGCCCGATGAGCAGCCCGCAACCGACCCCGCCCGGCATTGGGCGTTTCAACTGATCAAACGCCCGGCAGTTCCTGATGCCGTTCACCCCGCGGCGGCAGCTCACCCGATCGACCGGTTTCTCGACGTCGCCCGACAGCAGCAGGGGCTTTCGGCCAGCCCACCGGTTGCGAAATCGTTGCTGTTGCGGCGGGTGTACCTGGATCTGATCGGGTTGCCACCCACCCGCCGCGAGCTGCAAGAGTTTCTTGCCGACTCGTCGGCGGCGGCGTATGAAGCCGTCGTCGACCGCCTGCTCGCCAGCGTGCACTACGGCGAGCGCTGGGGGCGACACTGGATGGACGTCTGGCGTTACAGCGATTGGGATGGCTACGGTGCCGAAGTCCGCGAAAGCCAGCCTCAGATCTGGCGCTGGCGCGACTGGATCATCGAATCGCTGAACGCCGACCGCGGTTACGATCAAATGCTCGTCGAAATGCTGGCGGGCGACGAACTGGCCCCCGGCGACCCGGCCACGCTGCGGGCCACGGGTTTCCTCGTGCGAAACTGGCACCGGTTCAATCGCGACACCTGGCTCGATAACACGGTCGAACATACGGCCAAGGCATTTCTCGGCATGACGCTGAACTGCGCCCGCTGCCACGACCACAAGTACGACCCGATTCCGCAGGCCGACTATTACCGCTTCCGGGCGTTTTTCGAACCGCACAACGTTCGTACCGACCCGCTGCCGGGGGCCGCTCAGCCTGAAGCGGTCGTGCGGGCCTACGACGCCGACGCCGCCAAACCGACCTGGTTGTATGTCCGCGGCAATGAGCAGCGTCCCGACAAAGACCACCCGCTTGCGCCCCGCGCGCCATTCGGTTTTGGTGGCGACCTGAAGATCGCGCCCGTGGCACTCGCGCCGGGCGAGTTCTACCCCGGCCTGCGCCCCTTCGCCCAGGATGCCGCCCTGGCCCAGGCCCGCGCTGACCTCGCCGCCGCGAAGGCCGCTTTGGAAAAGTCCCGCAGCGCTTTGATTGCTGTGCGCAGAAAGGCCGAAACTCAACCCGTTGCGGCCGCCCCCAATCCCGCGGCCCCGGTTGCCAGCCCAGCCGCAGGGCCCGCGGTCGAGCTGTCGCCCGAAACACAAGACGCCGCGGCTGCAGTCGCCCTGGCGGAAACCGCAGTCGAAACCGCGCATGCGGCCATCGCCGCAGTTGTCGCCCGAATCGTGGCCGACCGCGCCAATTACACCGCCCCGCCCGCGACTGATGCACAGGCACTGTCGGCGGCGGCCGGGGCGGCCGAGCGCGAACTCGCCTGGCGGCAGGCCGAACAGAAGCTCCGCCAGGCCGCGCAGGCGCAAACGCTCGCTCAACGGGCCGTGCGCCCCGGCGACGAGAAGACCGCCAAGACGCTCACGGCGGCTCAAACTCAACACGCGGCCGCCGTCAAGGCCCGCGATGCGGCGCTCGCCGCGTTGGCTCAGCCAGTCGATAACTACACCCGCTTCGGCGGCGTGTACCCGGCCCAAAGCACCGGTCGGCGGTTGGCACTGGCCCGGTGGGTTGCGGCGCCGCAAAACCCCCTGACCGCCCGCGTGGCCGTGAACCACATCTGGCTCAGGCATTTCGGCAGCCCGCTCGTTCCGACCGTGTTCGATTTCGGGCTGAACGGTAAGCCACCCACCCACCCCGAATTGCTCGACTGGCTCGCCGCCGAATTGATCGACCAGAATTGGCAGATGAAAGCCCTGCACCGCCTGATCGTGACGAGCGCTGCGTACCGCATGCAGTCTTGGGGCGGCTCCGGCGATGGGCCCAACGCCAGCCGCGACCCCGAAAACCGTTATCTCTGGCGCCAGAACCCCCGGCGGATGGAAGCCGAGGCTGTTCGTGACAGCACGCTGGCCGCCGCCGGCCGGCTCGACCGCACCCTGTACGGCCCCGAACTCGATCAGAACGCCGGGCTGACAACGCCCCGGCGCAGCATTTATTTTCGCAACTCCAAGGAAAAACGCGTGAATTTCCTGGCGCTGTTCGATGGGCCGAACGTCGTCGAGTGCTACCGCCGCAACGAAAGTATCACACCACAACAGGCCTTGGCCATGGTGAACAGTTCGCTCACCGCCGAGCAGTCGCGCTGGCTGGCCCGCGCCCTTGCCGAAGAATTCGGCCCCCTGTCTGACGCCGGGCACGACGCCTGCTTCATTCGCGCCGCGTTTGAGCAGATTCTCGCCCGCCCCGAAACCCCCGCCGAACTCGACGCCTGCCGCGATTTTCTCGCCGAACAGACGCGGCAATTCCGCGAACCGCGGGGGCTGACGGCCTTTGCCACAGGCACCGCCAGCACCCTCAAGCCCGCCGCCGACCCGCACCAGCGGGCACTCGAAAACCTGGTGCACGTTCTGTTCAATCACAACGATTTTTTGACGATCCGCTGAGCGGACCGTTCGCTCGAGGTCTGTATGCACGATTCAAGATTCCATGAGACACACGCTGCCGCGGCTGGCCGATCGCGCCGCGCCTTTCTGGCTGACGTGGGCATGGGGTTTACTGGGCTGGCTCTCGGGGCGCTGCTGGCGCGCGACGGCGTCGTGCGGGCCGACACCGGGCGCGAACCCGCCCCACCCACCGGTATGCCCCATTTCGCGCCCCGCGCCAAAAGCGTGATCTGGGTGTTTCTCGTGGGGGGCATGAGCCACGTCGAATCGTTCGACCCCAAGCCCGCCCTGAATGAACACGCCGGCAAGGAACTCGGCCAAACCCCGTTCAAAGACGTCCTCACCGCCCCCTTCATCAGCGAAAACCTGCGAATTGTCGTGCCCGACGACGCCAATGGGCATATCCGCCAGAAGCTGTATCCCTTGCAGGTGGGCTATGCGCCGCGCGGCGAAAGCGGCCTCGAAATCAGCGACTGGTGGCCGCACACCGCCCGCAGTGCCGACGACCTCGCCCTCGTGCGCTCGGTCTGGACCACTGACAACAACCATGGGGCGCAGCTTCAGTTTCACACCGGGCGGCATGTGCTCGAAGGTCAATTTCCCACGATTGGCTCCTGGGCGCATTATGGCCTGGGGGCACTCAACGACAACCTGCCGCAGTTCGTGGTCATGGGCACGCCCATCGCCGACTGCTGCGGCGGAGTCGGCGCGCATGGCGCAAACTACCTCGGCCCGCTGCATAACGGCGTGCAATTGGGCGTCGACCCGCGCGACCCCTTGCCGTTCGCTTCGCCCGGCCCCGATCGCTTCCTCGAAGAGCAGCGCAGCGAATTCGGCCTGTTGAACCGGCTGAATCGGCTCACGGCGGTCGAATACCCGGGCGACGCCGCACTCGCCGCGCGCATCAAGAGCTACGAACTGGCATTCCGCATGCAAACCGCCGTGCCTGACGTGGTGAACGACGCCTCGGAAACCGCGGAGACCCGCGCGCTGTATGGCCTCGATCAACAGGAGACGGCCGCGTTCGGACGGCATTGCCTCGTTGCCCGCCGACTCGTCGAACGCGGCGTGCGGTTCGTGCAGATTTTTCATGGCAGCAACGGCGGCGCGGGCGCGTGGGATGCCCACGGCAACCTCAAGGCCGGGCACGCCAACCTCTGCCGGCAGGTCGATCAGCCTTTTGGCGGGCTGATTCACGATCTCAAACGCCGCGGTCTGCTCGATGAAACCCTCGTCGTACTCGGCACCGAGTTCGGCCGCACCCCCGGCGCCCAAGGGGCCGACGGCCGCGATCATCACCCGTTCGGGTTTTCGGTCGTCATGGCCGGCGGTGGTTTGCGCGGCGGCGTGGCCCACGGCAAAACCGACGAAGTCGGGTTCCACGCGGTCGAGCAGCGGCATTACGTCACTGACATTCACGCCACCGTCCTGCACCAACTGGGCCTCGACGCGCGGCGGCTGGAAATTCCCGGCCGCAAGCGGTTAGACATCGACTTCGGCCGCCCGATTCACGAAATCATCAGTTGAAAAACTCCTGGTTCCGCGCCACCTGCTCCTGAGCAACCTCACACCGCGCATACCGTATTGCTGTCCATCGCCAATTCTAGCGCCAGCACTATATAAAATCAAATTAAAAATAAAAAACATTTATGTTAGTATAACAACCCGTTCGACTGCGCCACCGGCAATTCACGCCCACGCAGATCATCGTCAGCCGATCGCGCAACAGATTGTGGCGCTGCCCGTTAAATCCTGACGATCATCCGCCGAAGAGCCACGCACGAAGTCAGCGGTCTCGCATCGAGCGGCACGCGTGGCGCTCGCAGTCATCGCCGCAGCGCCCGCGGGCACGGGGCAACAAGCCGCGCATCGTCAGCCGGTTCACAACCGATGTATACCACACACGTTAACTCCTGACGATCATCCGTCGAAGTACCGCGCACGACGTCAGCGGTTTCGCATCCAGCGGCACCTGTGGCGTCCACGGGAACGATTCAGACACACATAAACTTTGATGGATCGGCTTCGGCGATGCCGGCGGGAGTGGCGGATTCTGCCCCGCATCGTCAGCCGCATTGCAACCCGCTATGCCAATGCCAGTTATACATGACGATGGTTTCGCACACGGGTAGGCGCCCGCCCCAAGGGATTGAACCCGTTGCCGCCGTCCGGCACCGATTCTGACAGTTCAACGAAGTGATGCCCGTCCTGACGATGACGCCGGCCACCAGCGGCCGCCGGCAAAGCCAATGGCCAGGGGCGCCACCGACCGCCATTTGTGCATGTTGAGTTCATTTGCGGCCCCCTCCCTTTTTTGTGGCCCCTCCGGCTGACGCACCCGCAAACGCGGCCACGCGTCACGTCGTCAGGCGACGGCGCAACGCATTGTCGGACTGCCCGTTAAGTCCTGACGATGACCCCTGCCACCAGAGCCAGCCAGGCACCCGCCGCAGACGCTGCCGTCACCCGCCTGGGCCGGGCCAGTCGGCGAAGTAGCCGCCTGTCAGCCCCGGCGTGCCGAACAAACAGAGCGGCCCCGCCACATTCCCAACCTGCGCAATCGTCGTCAGCCCGTCCGCTTGCGACGCATTGCCATTCGAAATCGCGTTGGCGCCGGTCGGCGTCGGCGTGCCCAGGCCCCATGACCGTTCAGCAGGACCCGTCAATCGCTCAGTGCCAAAACATCCCGCCATTCGAGCTGGTGCGTCGATCGTGACTGCCGCACGACGCTGCAAAGTACTGGTCTCTTAAAGGGCCACCCATAAATGAAAAACCTTCGACTTGCTTCCCTTCACCGATTTACTTTCGTGAGCGAAAATGTGTGCGCTTGAGGTGGCGCGCCACGCCCTGTTTGCCGTGACCGCCGCACGATCGCTGCCTGACGGCCGGTCTTGCGAGTCGCGTCGATGATCGAATCGCTGCCCGAACGCGATTCGGTTCGCTCGCGAGTAACGCGGCCCCCGACGTTGCCCCGTCGAGCCGCGACCGTCGGGGAGTGGTTTTCCTCCACTGGCTGGGGCGGCCGTTACCACTCCCTCATGGTCGCGGCTCTTTGTCGTCACACCATGCGCCGGCCCGCGTCAGTGCCCATTTGGCGTCGGCCACCACTCGATCGGCCGCTTACGCCAGTGCGGCGAATGCGGCGCGGCTTTGCGAAATTCCTTCGCGGCGTTTGCGGCCCCATTTTTTCGCATCCTGCCCCAGCGACGCGGGCGTGCCCGCCGATCGCCGAAACAACCGGCTGAACTCCGCCACCAGTTTCAGCCAGCCGTCATCCGTCACCGACAGCCGCTCCAGAATCGGCGCCAGGTCTACCGGAATCGCGCCCCGCTTTTCCTGCCGCAGCTCGCGGCCCGTCCAATCCAGCAATTGCAGATACTCGGCAAACGTCATCGCCAGGCACCCCGTGTTCGAGGCCCGTGCGGCAGGCACCGCGTTCAGGCCCTGCGCCGCCGACAACTCGAACGGACTCAGCCACTCCGCCGCCGGTCGCGCGCCCGGCCCCATGCCGTGCCGCGTGCCCTTTCGTGGCGAGTCGCCCGCCTGTTGGCGCGCGCCCGGCGTATCGCGCCGTTCTTCACGCGGTTCATCGCGTGACGTGTTGGCGGCCGACATCTCCCGCGGCAACTCCAGCCACACGCTGCCCACCGCCGCGTGCGTGCGAATCTGTTGCCCGGCATCATCCGCCGACCCCTGAATACGAGCGTTCCCGTTGGAGCCTGTCATTGCGCAAGCCGAATCGCTGTGAACCGCATCTGCCACCGGCAATCCAGCCCGAGCTTCAGGCGACGGGTCGCGCGGCGCGGCTGCGTCAAATTGCCCCGCGGCAACGCACGGCACGCCGCGCCCCTCGGCAGCAAGCGCCTGCAATCGCTCGTAGACCGACGTAAACCGGCTCGCCTCGGGCGTCGCTGCGATGCGGGCCCGTACCGGGTTCAGGTCGACATACGCCAGGCACGCCGCCAGGGCCGGCTCGTCGAGAACCGGTTGCGCCTTGAACCGTCCTTCCCAGAACCGGCCCGTACACGAATCTTCGCCATTCGCCCGGCGGGCAATCGGCTCGGCCAGACACCGCATGAACCACGACAGGCTCGACAACCGCCGCCGCACTTCCGCCAGCCGATCGGCGTTGCCCGTAACCACGGCCAGGTCGCTGGCGGCCGGCTCGGCGGGCGTGTCGTCGTCGTTGCGGCGTGACGGAAACAAGTTCCACCACCGCCGGGCCACTTCGTCGTCAGGCCACCTCTCGACCACATCGGGCCGGTTTCGCAACACGACGTGCAGGTGGTTGCTCATGACGGCGAACCCCAGCACGTCGAGCCCCATCTGCCCGGCGAGATACTCCAGCCGCCCCTGAATCCATTCCTTGCGATGATCGAAATTCTTACCGGTAAAGCGATCGACCCCACACAAAAACGCCCGCCGCACACACCGGTTCACGCAGTGATAAATACCCGGCTCGGCCGAATCAAACAGCAGGCTTCGCGGAATTCTGGGCATCGGCACACCGGGACAAAACCATAAGGAAACGCTTGACCAAACCAGCACACTTCGACCAAGCCGGCCACAACCCGAAGAACGGAGCCAACTTCTCCGTTCCTCACACTAGCTCCAACCCTAGCCACACTACACACCGCCGATCGTAAAGTCAATAGAACTATGGGTGGCCCTTTACGTTCTTTGTTTCGAGTCGGTATTTTCAGCGGTTTTCCCGTCCCGCGCAGGGTGTTCGGAGCGTTGCCGCTTGATCTCGCGGACCATCGGCGCAACGTGTTCCTGATCGAGAAAGCAGCGCAGCGGTTCGGGGTGTGGGTCCAGTGCGAACGTCGGCCCCTCCATCCGCCAGAGCGCAGCAACCTTGGTCTCTTTCCAGCCGTGGTCATGCACGCCACGACCTTGCCCGGCGGCACGCGTCCGAATCCGCCCGCCGTCGACTTGCACGCAGGCGATGTCCACCGGCTGCGCGTTCGTAGACTTCAGCTCGCGACGCTGGTGCAATGCCGCGTCACATTCGCGTTGCCGCAGCAATTCGTCGCCGATCTGGTGCGTGATCCGCATCACCTCCATGGCGCTGATCTTGAGCCGCGCCAGTTTTTCAAGAGCACGCGCCCCCTTCGCGCCAGACCCGCTGCTGGTTCCCGCGAAAGTGATCTTGTCGATCAACGTCGAGCTATACTCGCGCTGGTCCAGCTTGAGCACGGTTCGCTGAGGGAAAAAAAGACCGCTCGCAGCGGGAACAGAAACAGGTCGGTTCAGGCCAGGTGAATGATCCGTGTTCTGTCATCAGCGTGCGTTGATGCTCTTGGCGCGAGCAGGCACGCCCACACGTCGGGCAGGGCAACGTTTGAGCCAGCCGTCCGGTCTGCTCTTCTGCAGAACCCGCCAGAAAACCGCTCGCCAGCGCCTCGACCAGCGGTCGCACGAATTGCTCCAGATCCGCGAGCGTCACATGCAGATCGGCCCCCCGCTCTCCGAACGCCCGCCGCGATAGATTTTCACCCAGTTCCCGCGCCGACTGAACCAACTCGTCCCGTTTCGCCTCAACCACCGCCGTGATCGCCATCTCCAGTCCCTCCTTGAACTTAGACCACTCCGTGAATTCCATTTCCGGGACGGCATTCTACATGCGTGCGGCGCGAAGGGGAATTCCTGTTATGCACCCGATGATCAATGGCCCAGCCAACAGTGGTTGCAATGCGACCCGACAGAAGGTACAATCACTTTTGTGAACCCACAACTGGATTGGTGCTATGGCAAAGCGAACGGTTCTTGTTCAGTGGCTGGGCCACAGCGATCTGCGGGCGATGGCCGCGTCGCTGCCGGCGGCTGAGTGCGACGAGATCATGGCGCAGGTCAGGGGCGAACGTGCCAAAAATGGCGACCTCGGGCCGATCAAAACGCTGGTGACAACGCAGCATTTCGATGAAGTGCGTTTGCTCAGCAACTATCCCGCGGCATGGAACAAGAAGTATGTCTCCTGGCTGGGGCGCAAGGCCGAAGTCGTTCTGGCCGATCTCAAGCAGCCGACCGACTACAAGGCCATCTTCCATTTTGCTGATGCCGAGCTTGCCGCAATCCGGAATCGCCCCACCTGGGCCGAAATGCAGCTTTGCATGCATCTGAGTCCCGGCACGCCGGCAATGGCAGCCATTTGGTTGCTGTTGGGTAAAACACGTTATCCTGCCACCTTTTTTGAAACCTTTTCCGGGAAGTCGTGGATTACCGAGGTGCCGTTTGACCTTACGATCGACGTCATTCCCGAAATCCTGAAGAACTCTGACTCGTACTTCCAGCACCTGGCTTCACAGAGCCCAAGGGAAGTTAAGGGATTCAGTGACATTATCGGCGAGAGTCGAGCCATTCGCGACGCTGTTGGTCGAGCCACCCGTGCGGCCATTCGGGGCGTGACCGTGCTTCTGCTTGGCGAAAGCGGCACGGGCAAGGAGATGTTCGCCCGGGCGATCCACAAAGCCAGCCCCAGAAGGGGCAGACCATTCCTGGCGATCAATTGTGCGGCCCTACCCAGGACATTGCTGGAATCGGAACTGTTCGGGCACATCAAGGGCGCGTACACCGGGGCTGACAAGGAACGAAAAGGGGCGTTTGAACTTGTCGATGGCGGAACCCTTTTTCTCGACGAGGTTGGCGAATGCGACCTGGAAACGCAGGCCAAGCTGCTCCGGGTTTTGCAGCCTCTGCCTGGCGAAGGGCCGACCATTCGAACGATTCGCCGGCTCGGCGACGGCAAAGACTGCAAAGCCGATGTCCGCGTTGTGGCGGCAACAAATCGGGATTTGCACGCGGCCATTCGCCAACGAATGTTTCGAGAAGACCTGTACTACCGGCTGGCGGCAATCACCATCACGCTGCCCCCGCTGCGAGACCGCATAGCCGACATTCCCGCGATTGCAATGAACCTGCTCGACCTGATCAACGGAAACTTCCATGCCGAAGATCCTAGCTACAAACACAAATCCATTTCTGCATCCGCCATTGCGTTTGTGAAGCGGCATAACTGGCCGGGCAACGTCCGGCAACTTTACAATGTCCTGGTGCAGGCTGCGGTCTTGGCTGACGGCGGCGTTCTGGAACGGGCCGATCTGGTTGCAGCGTTGGGCGAAATGCCGGAAAATGATCACGTTTCTCCAAAAGGGCCTGATCGCCTGCTGGCAGAAGGGTTCGACCTGGAAGAGCACCTTAACGACATACATCGCGATTACTTGCGGCGTGCAATGGCGGAATCGAACGGAGTTAAGGCCCACGCGGCCCGGTTGCTGGGCATGAAGAACTATCAAACGCTTGATGCCCAGCTCAAGCGGCTGCAGGTGACTGCCGCTTGGCGGGATTGAAATTGGCTTTACGTGCATTGGCGTGAAAAAGCTCGGTGAAATGCACGCGGTCGATGGTATTGGCACGCCGTTCGCGTTAACCAATTGCGATGGCGGGGATCGCTGACTGCCTACTGATGAAATCAATCAACTTGGAGTTTCTGAAACTGAAGTGGCCGATAAATGTCGGGCTCGGCGGATTTGCCGAGGCATATGCATGGCGACCCAATTGGGGCCATCGCCAAGCTGAGACTATGGCGCACAAACGCAACCGGCATTCAGCGCTGAAGAAATTGCACGGATAGAAACAGCAAGAGGTTGGCAGCAACCTCGACTTGCTTGTTCAAAAGGGCTGGGTAACTGAGGTGAGGATCGCGCGGTCATTTCAAACGTCGAACGGCACAA
>JAJXXL010000183.1 GCA_021781115.1 Planctomycetota bacterium | reverse complement strand
GCCGCGGCTGCCGCCTGGCGGTCAAGCTCGGCCAGATCGTCGGGCGAACGCCGTGACATATAAAACAGCCCGATGACCGTATCGGCCCGCTGCCACTCGGCATGGTTTTCGGGGCGCACCAGATCAGCGGCAGACAGTGCGCCGTCGCGCACAAGTTGCGTTAAATCGCGAAACCGGACCGGTCCGCATTCTTTCTGCTGTTTTCGGTAATACCAGCGCGGCATGATCGGCCTTTACAAGCGGGCACGGGGAATTTCTCGCGGGGGCGTCGTGTCTGGCGTCGCCGGCGGCGCGACTTCATACAGGGTATACGTGGCAACCGGCAATGGATCGTCGCATTCACGCAAATGGATCAGGGGAACAACAGTCGGCGCCTCGGGCCGCGCGGTGTGTTCGACCAGGTATTCGCGGCTGATCGCCAGCAGCGAACCGGGCGCCGGCGGCAGTTCACCCCGAACCAGGGAAATTCCAAGCGGCGCGGCGTCGTAGATCATCGTGGGCGGCGGAACAATGCCGCAGGCCAGGCCGCGGCGGTCGAGCGCACGTTGCACCGTGAGCAGGTCCTGCCCCCAATCGAAACTGCTCCCCAGCAAGTGCCGCCAGCCCTGGCGCGGTCCGCCGGCCAGCTCGTTGAAATAGGCCAGATGGTGCGGATACGCCGCCAGCGCACTGGCGATCGACCAGCCAATGCACCCGGCCACCGCAAGACGCAGCCCGCTGCGGCGGCCGGCCAGCGCGCGGGCCGACTGGCCCAGAAAAACGAGCGTCAACCCCAGGGCGGGAAAAGCATATCGGAGGTGAATATTGAATTCCGTCTGCGAGCTGACCAGCGTCAGCAGCGCCACCGCCGGCGCGAGCAGTACGATTTCGTCTCGCGAAAATCGAGCGCCGGTCCTGCGAGACAACCGCCCGGCGATGATTCCCCCCAGCAGCAGCCAGTCGCCACAGGGCACTTTCACCCCTAACCCGTAAAGGTAGTAGTACCACCACCCGCTGTGCTGCTTCCATTCGCCGCGCAGGTACGACATGTGGCCGAACCGTTCAAAATCGCGTTTTTGCAGATCGAACCCCAGGACGAAATCGCGGGGCAGCGGGACGGGAACATGGGCTGGCCACCCTGACGCAAACCGGTTGCCGGGGTGCTCGCGGTCGTCACTGCCGTTGAGCGTCTGACTGACGAACGTGAATTCTCCAAGGGGCGTGAGCGTGCCATCGAAGGCGTAACCGAAATTGACAACGTAAACCGACACTGCCAGCATCGCCGCCAGTTGCAACGCCTGTGGCTGCCGGGGGGCCACACCGGGCATTGCGGCTGGCATCGGCGCCGTGTCGCCGGGCTGCCTTGTTGCGGGTGATTGGCGCGGGGCAGAAACGCTTGCAGCCTGGTGGCCGTCGTGGGGCAACAAGCCCCGCCAGGCCAGCCACGACAGGGGCCACAGCCCCAACAGCGCCAGGGAACTCATTTTCGCCAGCACGGCCAGCCCCAAAAAAATGCCCGCAAGGGCCGCGCCGCGCCAATCGGGCGATTTCAGCCATTTCCAGAAGGTATAACCGGCAGCAACGGTAAGCGAAGTGCAGGCGCCATCGGTGGTGATCAGTTCGGCGTGCGCGAGCAGGTTCGGCTCAAAGCACCACAGCACGAGGGTCAGCGTTCCGGCCAGCCCGCCGTACAATTCACCGGCCCACCGGCTGGCAAAGTACGCCCCGACCAGACTGAACGGGATGCAGGCCCAGCGGGCCCAGGTGAAGAGCAGCAGCGAACGTTCGCCATTGGCTTTGATAAACTCGTGACCGATTGAAAACTCCGATCGCGAACCCGGTGCGTCGGAAAATGCGTTCCAGTCGGTCTCGCACCCCAAGGCCAGCACGGGCAGGGCGGCGACCATGCGAACGAGCGGCGGATTGACGCAAAACAGTTCGAACCGGCCGAATTGCCAGTTGGAAATTCCGGCAGCGAGTTGGGCTGGTTCAAGTTGTGTCGGGCTGTGCCGCGGTGCCGACCAGGCCAAGAGCCCCGCATGGACTGCCAGCACCACGACCAGGCTGACACGCTGTCCGCGTGAACCAGTCAGCCAGGCAAGACAGCCGTCGACCGTCAACGATGCCGCCGACAGAGTTGAGTGGCGCTCACACATTGCCGCCCCCGACAGACAGCCGCGCCCCCGGCTGCGATTGTGGCCGGCGCGGCGAGAGTAATGACAGGTTCGGAAGACACCCGCATCTTACGCCGGAATCAGATTGCAGTCTACCGACTTTAGTTCATTCTTCGAGCCGGTGGCATTGCCGTGAATGGCTTGGGCCATGCCGAGTCGAAAGCGGCTGTCACATCGCGCACTTTGTCGAAATCGGCTGAATCAGCGGCGTTGGCCGTTTTCTTCTTCAAGATCTGGTGTTGCCCGACCACGCCCCATTTGCTCATTCGTCCTGTGGCCGCAGGTCGCTCGCCGCCGAGTTCGCTCAGGCAATCCATGCACCGTCACAATGAGGGTCAGAGTCTGTGCTCCTACAGGGCGGCCTTGAATGTGCGGATTTGTACGCAGGTTTCAGATCCCGGCCTTTTGCAAAAACGCCCGTCCCCTCCGAGCCCCGACCGTCAGGGAGTGGTTCGGCCTGCCAATCCTGCGCTGGAAACCACTCCCTCACGGTCGGGGCCCGGTTTTCCCCCGCCGACCACAACGCCACCGGGCCGGCTACTGAACACTGAAAACCGAACACTGACAACTATTTTTCCACTTGTCCGTATAGTCTCTATGCGTATAGTTTTTGGCTGTCCGATTGTATAGTCAAGGCATGTTAATTTTCACACAGGAGTTTTACGATGACGACTGCCACGCTTCCCGAACACCGCAAGGCGTATGGGGCCATCCACTTTTCTGTTCGAGCGTATGGGGTCCAGGTTGTCGGACTGGCCTACGACGACGGCCTGGCGGGCGGCGACGGCAATGTCACCCCAAAGACCGAACTACGTCGATTCCAGCGGCGACAACGACCGCGTGACCAGCTATTTGTACGAGTGGTGAGAATGCCGAGTCGCCACGAACCCTGTGCGCAGCCCTGTCGGGGCGAAACACGATAGCTTGGGGCAACGCCCCAAGTCGCCCGTCACAC
>JAJXXL010000218.1 GCA_021781115.1 Planctomycetota bacterium | reverse complement strand
GGTGCAGCGCTGAATGAAATGGGCACGCCCGATGGCAGTATGGGCATCGCGCTGGCCGATTTGACTCTCGATGGTTTGCCTGATCTCTGGGTTGCGAACTACGAACGTGAAAGTTTTGCGCTGTACCGCAATGACGGCGACTGCAACTTTCAGCACGCCAGCCAGGCCATGGGCATTACTGAAGTCGGGTCGCTGTTTGTGGGGTTTGGCACGTTTGTTTACGATTTCGACCGCGACGGCGACGAAGACATTTTTGTCAGCAACGGGCACGTGATCAAGTACCCGGCGAACGCTCCTGTCAGGCAATTGCCTCTGTTGTTCGAGAACCTGAACGGCAAGCGATTTCGCAATATCGCGCCCACCGCCGGCAATTATCTTGCTGAGCCGCATCTGGGGCGCGGTGCGGCCCGCGGCGACATCGACGGCGATGGCGACGATGACATGGCGCTCTCGCCCATGAACGAACCCCTGGCGCTGCTCGAAAACGCCACGCGCACAGGAAACGCGTGGTTGCGGATCCGACTGATCGGCACCACCTCCAATCGCGACGCGATCGGCGCCCGGCTGATGCTCGAAACGTCGGCCGGTAAGCAATACCGGCAGGTCGTGGGCGGCGAAAGTTACTTGTCGCACAGCGACCACTGCGTCGACTTTGGCATTCCCGTCGGCGTGCAGTTGATGCGTCTGACAGTGCATTGGCCTGCGGGAGTTGTAACGCAACGGCAGGCCCCCGAGCTGAATTCACGAATCACGCTGATCGAACCTTCGCCCTGACCGAATCGAATGCTGAGGCGCTTGTGCACTTGTTGAATCGAAGTGGCCTGCGATTGGCCGGAATCGTTACGGTCAGCTTGGCAATTTTGGGTGGGCTGACACTCATGTTGTACCGCCAGCGACAGCCGGCGGCGCACTTTGCGGCAGGATGGCAGGCATTGCAGGCGAACGATTTGCAAAGCCTGCGCACCCACGCGGCGGCCCTGAAAAACGTCGTGGGCTTCGAACCCCGGGCCCACTTGCTCAAGGGGGCATTGCTGCTGCGCACCGGTCTGTTCGCCGAGTCGGTCGGCGAGTTCACCGAGGCCGCGAACGACCCGGCCGTGCGGCGCGACGCACTGACCCTGGGGGGCGAGGCGTTGTACAAGCTGGGCCGGTTCGGCGACGCCGAAATGATTCTCGAAAAGGCCATCGCACTTGACCCCGTGAATGTCGAAGCCCAGCGCTGGCTGGCCGCCGCCTATTACGACACGGGGGCAGTATTCAATGCCATCGAACACCTGAAAAAAGTTGCCGAACTCGCGCCGCGCGACGGCCGCCCGCATCGGCTGATGGGGCTGATTCGCAAAGATGGTGAGCAGTTTAAACTGGCAATCGCCGATTACCGGGAGTCGCTAAGCCGCGACCCGCACCCAGCCGACGAAGAACAGATTCGGGTCGAACTCGCCGAATCGCTGCTGCGCGACTTACAACACGCCGCCGCCCGCGATGCAGTCGCCACGTGCAACGACAGCCCGCCCGTCTTGACGATTCGAGCCCAGTGCCAACTCAAGGACGGCCAGCCTGAAGCGGCGCGGGCCTTGCTCGAGCAGGCGTTGAAAGCCGACTCCGATTTCCTGCCGGCTTTGCTGTTGGGCGGTACTCTCTGGCTCGATGCCGGCCAGGCGGACCGCGCCGCGCAGATTCTGAAACATGCGGCGGCCCGGCACCCTCACGATTTTACGGTCCGGCAAAAATTGGCGCAGGCCTATCATCGCCTGGGCAAAAAGGAGCTTGCCGAACAAGAAGTCGCCCGCGCCGAGGCCGAAAAAAAGCTCCGCCGCGAATTCACCGATCTGCACGAGCAGGCGGCGACCAACCCGCGCGACGCAGCGCTCAGGTTTCGCCTGGGGCAAACGGCCAGCGCGCTCGACGAACCCGAACTGGCCCGCATGTGGTTTCGGGCGGCGCTGGCACTCGACCCGAAGTTTGACACGGCCCGGCAGGCGCTGAACGAACTCAGCCCCATACCTGCCCCCGGCGGCTGATGCATGCCGTGAGCCGATTTGCCGGGCGGCGCAGCGGCTGTTATTATTTCGCGGCGCCGGCCGGCACCGCTCCCGGCAGCAAATGAGGCGTTTCATCGCCCTGCCCCGCGACGGTTGAGCTTGCCGGAGGGCTTTCGAAAAACGCCGCCTGCTCAATCGTAGGACCGAGCTTCAAACCCGGCGTCTGTTCGCCTTCAAGCTCCAGCGGGTACGCGGTCTTGGATTTCGCCACGGCTACTTCGCGCGGCAGTGTGCCGTGGTTGACCGGGCCGATTCCCATCAGCGACCAATAGTCGTTTTCCGTTTGCGCACGGGCCAGGCCGCCGTGACCCAGCGCCTGCCGCGACTTCGCGTCATAGGCCACGATGCCGATCTTGGCGATGCCGGTTTGCGTCGAGCGGCTGTAAAACCGCGTTTCAGGTATGGTTAACAGGGGCGAAACTGACATTTGGGGCGTGCCCACATAGCTTTCCTTGTCGTCGGTGCCCACGCCTCCCGACCGGACTTCGACAATCATGTCGGCCGCTTCGGCCTTATCGACCAGTTTTGCCCCCGCCCGCAGCGCACGATGACGCACCGAACCAACGATATACGCCTTGTCGGTACAGTCGATGTATTTGTCTTCCAGAAAGACAGAATGCCCGGCAAACGGGCGAAAGTCGACCTTGTCGAGCGCATTGTCGACGGCGCTCGAAATCAGCAGTTGCTCGATGCCAGTTCGCGCCGTGTCCGACTTTTTGACAGTCGTGCAGCCAGCGAGAAACAGCAACGCCAGCCCGCACATCCGCTGATGAAAGCCAGCGCAATTCATGAAATATTCGCGGCAATTGAGTTCTGAGAAAATTTGGGGAGCGATTTATAAAAGCCGGTCGCGACTTCGTCAAGCCATGTTTTGTCGCGATTTTCCCGCAACCAACGAACGACGCCGATGTTTTTCGATGCGTGATGGCAACCCGCCGCGAGCCTCCGGGGCTCTGCGGTCGCTTGCCGTTTTCACTCATGCCAGCCACGGGCTGTCGCAATTTACTCCCAGAGTTTGAGTCACACGTCGACGCGCCCACAGTTATTTCCAAGACATGCACCCACAGATTTGGGTGTCGAGCCCTCATTCATGACGATGGGTGTTGTCAATTGCAGCCAGAGGCACCTTGACCGGTACGATCAGAGATGCTGTAGGTGTCAGCGTCGCGGCCGGTATAGGCCACGAGCAATTCGGCCAGAAAGCCGAGCGACATCAACTGGCCGCCGAGCAGCAGCACGGCAACCGAATAGGCCAGCAGTGGACGATCGCCGATGCGGGCATAGCCCATACTGAACAGGTTTGTCAGCACCCAGATCAGTGCCAGGTAAGCGAGCCCCAGCGAACCGAGGCCGAAGAACAACAGGCCGAACGCCCCCAGAGCATGCTGCGGCCGTTGGCCGAAGCCAGTCAGGAATTTTACGGTGAGCAAATCGAGAAACCCGCGCATGAATCGGCGCAGGCCATATTTGCTGTGCCCGAATTTCCGCGGGCGATGATTGATTTCGAGTTCGGTCACCTTGAAACCGCGGGCAAACGCGAGCACCGGTATAAACCGGTGCAATTCGCCGTACAGGCGAATTTCGGCCGCGACTTCGCGGCGGAAGCATTTCAGCCCGCAGTTGTGATCATGCAAATTCAACTCGGTGATGCGGCTGACAAGACGGTTGAACACACGGCTCGGAAACACCTTGTGCCACGGGTCGTGCCGCCGCCGCTTCCAGCCGTTGACGACATCGAACCCGGCCGCGATCTGTTCGAGAAACCGGGGAATTTCGGCGGGGTCGTCTTGCAGGTCGGCGTCGAGCATGACGAGCAGTTCGCCACGGGTGGCCTGCATGCCCGCCGAAAGCGCCGCCGCCTTGCCGAAGTTGCGCCGAAAGCGAATACCCGCGACGGCAGGATTGCCGGCCGAAAGGTCGCAGATAACCTGCCAACTGGCGTCGGTCGAGCCGTCGTCGATGAACAGGAGTTCCGCCTCGATATTGCGGCTGGTGCAAACGTGCAGGATTTCGTCGTGCAGCGTGTGCAGGCTTTGGGCCTCATTCAGCACGGGGACGATGATCGACAACATCAGCGGGCAAGCTCCCCGGGCCTGGGTTTCGCAAACAAATACAAGAGGCCTGCGGCAACAATTTCGCCGATCAGGCTGACGACCCTGATTGACAGTGCGGCGAGCACCGCCTGGGTATGGCCGACGTGCGGGGCGAGCACGGCGACCAAGGCCGCCTCGCGAACGACGAGGCCGGCGGGCACGAAGAACGCCAGAAAGCCGGTGACGGTGCCGACTGCAATCGCGGCGGTCCAGACCGGCCACACGCTCAACGCGATCGGTTGGGCGTCGACCGCCCGGCTGGCCAACCCCAGGCTCAGCCCGTGGATCCACCAGCCGCCCACGAGTAAGCAAAAATCGCGGGAATTTCGGCCCCACGACTGTCGTACCGGCTCATGGGGCACTGCGAGTGGCTTGGGCAACAGGCGTTCGACAAACCGCGTAAACGCGTTCGAGCACAGGCCAAGGAGCACGATGCATAGGCCCGGCGCCACAAGGCACACCGCCCAGCTCAAGACGGCCGATTGTTGCAGCCAGCGGCCCCAGGCGCCGGCGTCGCCTCTAAAGACCCAGGGCGCGACCATGACAGCCGCGCAAACCCCGGCCCCCATCGTCACGAGCGTTTCATAGACCGCCGTCACCGCCGCCGCGCCGGCCCCCACCCCCTCCATTTGCGTCGAGCGAATGACCAGCGCCACAGCCTTGCCCGGCACGTATTTGCCCAGATGAGCATAATAATAGGCCCGGGCAGCGTCGCGGAAACGCACGGCATGGCGCTGCGCGATCAGCAAATCGCGCCAGTAACCCAGCGCCGGCAGCCACCCGGCAACCGATGCCGGCACGGCCAGCAGCAGCCAGAATGGCGAAAAGATGATTTGCGTGGTGTCGAACGTCGCCCAATACCGCCGGGCCTGGCTCCAGACAGCCGCCAGCACCAGCAGAAACAGCCCGATTTTGCAAACCGGCTTGATGAACCGGCGCCAGGATGTCATGCGGTTGCTGTTCATGGACGGTCGACTTGCGAACGGGCGGCGGAGGGGGTTTGTTCGATTGCGCCAGAAGCCGGCTCGTGTTTATGCAGTTCAAAATGCAGGTGCCCGGCCTGGGGCAAAATGAGCTGGTGCATCGCCAGCCGCACCGCGCCGGTCGAGCCAGGCAATGCGAACAGAATCTTTCCTGACGAGACGCCGCCGACCGCCCGACTGAGCATGGCGGCGGCACCGATTTCCTGGAACGAAAGCATTCGAAACAGTTCGCCGAACCCGTCGAGCCGCTTTTCGAGCAGCCCCGCAATGCATTCCCAGGCATTGTCGCGGCGGGCGATGCCGGTTCCACCATTGGAAACGACGATCGCGACATCGGGGTCAGCCAGTGCCGCCTTGAGCGCGGGGACAACCGTATTCGCGTCGTCACGAACGAGATTGTAGCGAACCACGCAGTGCCCGGCAGCGGCAACAGCCTCGCGTATGAATTTGCCGCTGGCATCCGTCTCTTCGGTGCGTGTATCCGACAGAGTGATGACTGCAAACCCCAGCGAACCAAACCGGGCGCCGAGAGCTTGGTGCTGATGCGGGCTATCGTGGGCAGGAATTGAGGGGGGCATGGGAGGTTTTCAGTGTTCAGAGTGCAGTGTTCAGTTGTGAACTGACAACTGACAACTTTTTCTCGCTGGCTGCATTATAAAGGCCGCAGGCGGTGTGAGAACACGATGAATCGGGCCAACCTGGCCAGACCATGAAAATCGGGGGCGGTTCGCTAAAATGAACAAAGTTTGTCAATGACTTCGGCGGGTGAACTTCTGGCATATCAGGGAACATGACATGAATGAGGAAATCCGGCGTGTGGCTTTGGTAACGGGGTCGGCTACCGGCATCGGCCGCGAATGTGCGGTGCGTTTTGCGAAGGCTGGCTGCCACGTGGTTGTGAACTACTCCCGCAGTGCCGATGAAGCTCGCGAAACGCTGCGGTTAGTCGAAGCCGAGGGCGGGCGCGGGTTGCTGGTGGCCTGCGACGTGGGTGACGACAACGCCGTGCGGGCGATGTTGCACACCATTGAACACGAATTCGGGCGGTTGGACGTGCTGGTGAATAATGCCGGCACAACCTTTTTCATCGACCACAAGAATCTCGACGAGCTTTCCGAAGACAAGTGGAATCGCATTTTGCAGGTCAACCTCAAGGGGCCGTTCTTTTGCATCCGAGCCGCAGTGCCGCTGATTCGCAAGTCGGGCGGCGGGGCGATTGTCAACGTGAGTTCGGTGGCAGGCATCAGCGGCGAAGGCTCGTCGATCGCGTATGCCGCAAGCAAAGGCGGGCTCAACACGATGACTCGGTCGCTGGCGCGGTCGCTGGCTCCCGAAATTCGCGTCAATGCCGTGTGCCCCGGCCCGGTCGACACACGCTGGCTGCGGGCGGTCATGACGCCGGCTGAGCTCGAGCAGCGCACGGCGGGTTACCCGCTGCGCCGCGCGGCGTTGCCGGGCGACGTTGCCGACGCCGTCATGTACCTGGCCCTGGGGACGACGTTGACAACCGGCCAATGCCTCGTGGTGGATGGCGGGCGGACGATGTAAGCACTCAGGCAATGAGGTCGTGCACGACCTGGCCGTGAACATCGGTCAGGCGAAAATCGCGGCCGGCGAAGCGGTAGGTCAGCCGGGTGTGGTCGAACCCCAGCAGGTGCAGCAGCGTGGCGTGCAGGTCGTGCACGTGGACCTTGTTTTCGACCGCCTGAAAACCGAAGTCGTCGGTGGCGCCGTACACGCGGCCGCCCCGCACCCCCCCGCCCGCCAGCCAAACGGTAAAGCCATAGTGATTGTGATCGCGGCCGTTGATCTTGCCGGCATTGGCCCCGGCCTGCGGCAGTTCGACCGTGGGCGTGCGGCCGAATTCGCCCCCCCAAACGACCAGGGTTTCATCGAGCAAGCCCCGCTGTTTGAGGTCTTTCAGCAGGGCGCCGATCGCGCGGTCGCATTGCCCGGCCAGGTCGCGGTGCCGCGCTTCGAGGTCGTCGTGGTTGTCCCACGGCTGGCCTTCGCCATGCCAGAG
Source organism: Planctomycetota bacterium (assembly GCA_021781115.1). Lineage (GTDB taxonomy): Bacteria > Planctomycetota > Planctomycetia > Planctomycetales > Planctomycetaceae > JAJXXL01. Next base: position 5,482 of record JAJXXL010000218.1, on the reverse strand, counting down.
CTGCACGTACCGCACGCCGCGTTCAATGAGGCGGCGGGCAATGAGAATCTGGCGGGCCTGCGTTCCGGGGCCATACATTTCCAGGATATGTTGCGGCTCCTGCGAAATGTCGAAGGCGTCGGCGGCCTCCATTTGCATGCGGTACGCGAGTTCGAAGGAAAAGATGCGGGCTTCGAGCGGCGCCTCGGCGTGGCGTGCCTCGGCATGGCGGCGGTTCAGCTCGCGCACGAGGTCGAGCTGGCGGCGCTGCTCGGCCGGCGTCAGCCGATCATTGCGAATATTGGCGATCAACTTGTCAATTTCGGTATATTTCGTGTCGATGTAGGTTCCCTGGTAACTGCCCGGCAAAAACGCCGCCTGCCAGTTTTCGGTGCCCTTGATCGGATACCCGCCCGGGCACATGGCGATGAACGCGGGCAGGTTCTGGTTTTCGGTGCCCAAACCGTAGGTAACCCACGAACCCATGCTCGGGCGAACGAGGGTCGAATCGCCGCAATTCATGAGCATCAACGAGGGTTCATGATTAGGAACATTGGCGTGCATCGACCGAATGACGGCAACGTCGTCTATGCATTCGCCGACGTGCGAAAAAATCTCGCTGACTTCAATGCCGCTTTGGCCATATTTCTTGAACTTGAACGGCGAGGGGAAGGCGGCCCCCGTTTTGCGTTCGGTGCGCAGGTTGTCGGTAGGCAGGTTCTTTCCTGCGTATTTCTCAAGCAGCGGTTTCGGGTCGAAGGTATCGACGTGCGAAGGTCCGCCGTTCATGAACAGATGAATGACATGCTTGGCCCGGCCAGGAAAATGCGGCTGCCGGGGGACCATGGGGTTCTGATACGCGGGCGCCGCCGCGGCGGGCGCCGCTTCATCGGCCAGCAGGCTGGCCAGCCCCAGCGAGGCAAAACCCATACCCGATCGGCAAAGCAACTCGCGCCGCGTCAGGCATTCGGGCCGGGCCAGTGCGGCCTGCGGCAAATCCAAAAACTCGGCCATGATCGAGCGTTCCCTTCGAGGCACGAAACCCCACCATCAATCGACAAAGACAAATTCATTGGTCATGAACAACGCCTGCACATATTCTTCGAGCACCGACAGCGGCTTCGCCGACGGCGCGGCCGACGACTCAGGGCCGCGAAAATCAGCAGCAGCATCAAACGTGCGCGACCGCGGTGCGTTCGCAGCAACGGCCGCTTCGAGCCGCAGCACCGGCGCCCAGGCAAAGGTGTCGTGAGTTTCGCGAGTGCGGCAATCGACGACAAAATCGAGTGAATCGCCCGGTTCGACTTCGACCCGGTCAACGCGAGTTTCAGCCTGACCATGGTGTACCTCCCAATCGCCCAGTTCACCGATCCGGCTGGAAATGACCCGCCCGCGAACGCCGTCGCCCTCACTTGCCGGGTGATTGAGCACGCCGGTGATATGAACAATGCCCGGCTGCGGTGCAACCCATCGCCTGATCGCGGCATGCCGGGCGTCGCCGCCGGGGTGCCCGCCGCGGGCATTGAGCATGACCCAGCCGATTTGTGGGTCAGGCAGGCTCGGGCCGCCGCGCCACGCATCGCCCTGAAAATGCGGCAGCGCGGTGAAAGACACCACGCGCCGCGAAACGACGTTATATTCGCCATACCCATAGTGCCAAACCTTGGCGTCTGCCAATGCGCGCGGCGGAGCGGGTTCGTCAGACGATCGGGCCGCGAGAAAACTCACGCCTAGCGCGAGTTCGGCCGGATCGGGTGCTCGCAAAAACATCAAGCGATACAACGCGGCGACTTGGTCGCCGGGCGATGCCGCCGCCTTCAGCTCGGGGCGGGCTGCGATCTGCCGCACCTGTTCGTCGACAAATGTCGAATTCATCGCGAACAGGGCCTGTTGGGGAACCGTGGTTTGCGACCGTTGGCCGGTGCTGACATCGGGGCTGGCAAAATCAAACGCACGCAGCACGCCAGGCAGATCCTGGCGGTCGATAAACCCGTAAATGGTGCGGCGCGTCGAAAACGGTTCGATGAACAGATTGACCGGTCGGCCCCCCACGGCGGGGTCGAGCCGGCCGGCCACCGCCAGCAACGCATCGCGCACCGGTTCAAACTCGAGCCGCTGCCGGTTCATTTTCCAGAGCAAGCGATTATCGGGGTCGATTTGCAGGCCGTCAGGCCGATCGGCGGCGGTTTGCTGGTAAACGCGCGACAGCAGTATCCGCCGGTGCAGTTTTTTAATCGACCAGCCGTCGGCGATGAATAACCGGGCCAGGTAATCGAGCAGTTCGGGGTGGGTTGGGGGTTCGCCCCGTGCGCCGAAATCGCTGGAGGTGCGCACGAGGCCGGCGCCGAAGTGATGCTGCCAGACACGGTTGACAATCACTCGAACCGTCAGCGGGTTATCGGGCCGAGTAATGGCTCGCGCCAGCTCCAGCCGCCCACTGCCTTGCGAAAATGGCTTGTCGTCGGGCCCGGAAACGACGCGCAGAAATCGCCGCACCGCTTCAGGCCCCGGGCGGCCGGGGTTGCCGCGAATCAACACCCGAAAGTCATGTGGGTTCGGCGCGTCGTTGAGAACCATGGCGCGGGGCGGCGCAGCAGGCGAATTGGCCTTGAGGGCGTCGACCGCGCGCTTCAGTTTCGCGACCTGATCTTTCACGGCGCGGTTCAGCAGCCGGAACGCTTCGTCTTGTGACAAGACGGTGGGCGTTTTTTCTCCGTAAAGGACTTGGCGAAGCTCTTCGGCGTTCGCATCGGGCAATGCGGCGGGCGGTGGATCGGACGTTGAAGATTTGACCCATTCTTCATGCACCGCGAGCAGAAGCTTGCCATAAACTGTCGAAACGTCGGCCATCGATCGCGGCGGCGCCTCGGCGAACGCCTTGACAACCAGCGGGTTCACCCGGTCAGGCGAATTGGGTGCGGGCGGGTTCGATGTCACGGCAGCGTTCAGCCGGGCAACAATTTGGGCCGCCTGTTCCTGAAAATGATCGGGTTCGAGCCGGGCGAATTCCTGCCACGGGGCAAACACCGGGTGATGCCGGGCCACCGCCTCTTGAATGTACTTTCGCCACTTCTCGACGAGTTGAGTACGAACTTCGCCGGTGGCCAGCGATGTGTCGGTTCCTGGCGGAGGCTGTGGCTCGCCCTTGCGAACGACTGCGACGAGGTAGTCGCCGATGTGCGTGCGAAACTCACTCATCAATTCGGCCGACTTTGTGACTTTAAAGTCGTTCAGCTCCGATTCGCGTTTATTGAGTTCGGCCTCGTAGGCTCGATGGGCCTCGTTCTCGACGGCGGGCGCAATTTGCGGCAGGTCGGCGGGTTCGGTGGAATTCGCAAACACGCCGTACATCGAGTAGTAGTCTTCTGTCGGAATCGGGTCGTATTTGTGGTCGTGGCAGCGGGCACAGGTAACGGTCAGGCCCATCAGGCCACGGCACACGACGTCAATGCGATCGTCGATGATGTCGTGCGTGTTGTTGCCGAATCGCCGCCCCAGCGTCAAAAAGCCCATCGCCGCCAAGGGTGTTTTGTCCTCGCCGATCGACAGTTGGTCGGCGGCCAGTTGTTCCTGAAGGAACCGATCGTAGGGCACATCGTTGTTGAACGCCCGGATCACGTAATCGCGATACGTGTAGGAAAACGGGTACTTGACTTCTTCAGTGAACACGTAGCCCTTGGTATCGGCGTAGCGGGCCAAATCCAGCCAGTGCCGGCCCCAGCGTTCGCCATAATGCGGCGAAGCCAGCAGGCGGTCAATCACCCTGGCCCACGCATCGGCGGCATGGTCGTTTTCAAACGCGTCCAATTCCGCGGGCGTGGGTGGCAGGCCGGTCAGGTCAAAAGTGGCGCGGCGGATCAGGGTGCGACGATCGGCCTGGGGGTTGGAGCCGAGTTTCGCCTGTTCGAGCCGGGCCAGCACGAACTGGTCAATTGTTGAGATCGGCCAATCTTTGCCGTGAACGGCGGGCGGGGGCGTCTCTTGCAGCGGCTGGAACGACCAATGGCTGGCTCGCGCCTGGGCAATCGATTCGGGGGTGGCGCCGCCCGCCGTGCGGGGCTTGGCGGCGCTCGCCCCGGGAAACGGCGCGCCAATTTTGATCCATTCTTTCAGAATCTCAATTTCAGCGTTGGGCAATTTGCCCTTCGGTGGCATCTTGATGTCTGAGCGATAGCCAATGACTTCGATAAACCGGCTGTCGTCGGGCTTGCCGACAATGATCGCCGCGCCACCATCGTTGCCCTTGAGCAGCGCTTCACGCGAATCGAGCCGCAGGTCACCTTTTTGCTTTGCTTCGCCGTGGCATTCCAGGCAACGCGCAACGAGCACGGGTCGAACCTGCTTTTCAAAAAAAGCCTCCTGCTCGGCGGTGAACTGCGGTGCGGGTTGCGCGGGGCCGGCGTCGTCGGCGTGCACTTCGGGCCAGCCCGAGACGAGCACCACCCCCATCGCGACCGCACTGGCGATCAGCCACCGCGTGCGCCGCATGCCACCAGTTGTGGTGCAACGCCCGTGGGCATAGCCCACGCAGGAAAATGCTTCAATCGCCATGCAACGACTTCCACTGAAAACTGGGGCGGGGTTCGCGAACTGCGGTGCCTGGTGGGGCATGTCGGCGCTTCCTTGCCGACACGAGCACCGGTCGATTCATGGGCCATCAAAACGGCGGGGTCTCATGAATCATCTTTGATCGGATACGGCGTTTCGTCAAGGGCGATCTGGGCTTGTCGGGCACGATTATGAGAATAACCTGTGCCGCTATACTTCACGCGACTGGAATTGGCACATCGGCGAACGAAGCATTCGCCGAACCCGGCAAGTCCCACGGTTGCTGCTGCGGAAAGCTCTGGATTTCCCGCGATTTGATGATTCAACGGTTTTCGAGCGAACGGGTTGGGCGATTGTTTACTCGGCGAAACGCCAAAACTCGCGGCCAACCTGCCCCAACGGGGTTGAATCAGAGCCCAGCGTCGCGCAGCGCACCCTGGGACTGGCCGCAATGGCACCTCAGGTACCCCGACGGAGTTACATCCGCGAAACTCCGAACCGCGATCATTCCCACCGGCTCCCTCGGCACGCCCGAATATGGCTCTGTTTTCCTGCCTGGTTCCATCCACTAAATCTCGCGGCCACGCGCGTCGCGCGTGAGCGCCGTGACCAGGCCCGCCGGGTCGGTCGTGGTCGCCACTTCCGTTGGATTCGCCATAAACTTCACCTGTCGGAATAGCGATTCGCCGCCCCTCATTTCATCGCCAGCAGGGTCATTTCACCGCCAGCCACGACGGCAGGTCATCGCGGGTGACGGCCAGCGGGCGCGGGGCGACGCGCGAAAAGAATTCGTTCACCGCAATCGGAACCTCGATTCGCAGGTTCGTCGCGATGTACAAAAAATAGTCATGCCCCGCCAGCACGCCGCCGGGCCGCACCTTGGGCCACCAGCAGGTGAGGTCGGTCATGACCGACTTGAAGTCGTGGGCCACGTCGATATACACGAAATCGAAAT
>JAJXXL010000335.1 GCA_021781115.1 Planctomycetota bacterium | reverse complement strand
TCCGATCTGCGAGGTCGATATCGGCGCGTTTCCCTACAAATCGACGCACGTGGCGGATCTGAACGGCGATCAGCGCGACGACCTGCTGTTATTCGGGGCGGGCAAACTGGGCGTATTGTACGCCGGCCAGACAGACCCCCGCCTCAAGTCGATCGCCAGCTATGAAACCCGGCTCGAAAATGTGCACTTCAATGATCTGGCCGCAGGCGACCTCAATGGCGACGGCCTGCCTGATGTCGCCGTTATCGACACGCAATCGCAATATGTCGACATTCTGAATTACTCGGCACAGGGCGGTCTTCGACACGCCCTGTACTTCAAGGTGTTCGAGGCCAAATCGCTGGCCGGCGCCGAGCAGGCCGGGTCGGAACCACGCGAAGCGCTTATTGCCGACGTCACCGGCGACGGCCTGGCCGATCTGATCCTGCTGTCGCACGACCGCGTGCTGGTTTACCCGCAAGACGACGGCAAACCGCCCGGCGAATAGATTTCGTGCATCACCCAGCGGTCAACTTCTCTGAGCAACATCGGCGTGAAGTCCTCGTTCGTATCGTGCAACCGCGTACAAACCCGCATTCCTGCGGCGTGCAGCAGCCGTGCGACATCATGCACAGCCGGCCCTTCGCTATGCGCACCAGCCGTCAACAGCACGCGTTTGCCGCGCAGCTCATCGAACCGCCGCAGGGCGCACGCCCGGGCCGGAAATTTTCCCGATATGGCGATCACTCCGGCGAACCATTCGGGTGTGAACAACCCCAAGTCGAGGGCCAGCGTTGCTCCGTCGCCCACTCCCGCCATAAACACGCGTTCGGTGTGCAAATGGTACCGGCGGCGAAAACTGGCGATCGTCCGTTGCAACCGGTCGGCGATTTCTGACAGGTTGGGGTGAAGGCCGGCGGCGAAAGGCGGGTGGAACGTCAGTCCGAAATAATTGCGGGTGCTGATCTGCGGCATGACCCGCCCCAGATCCTGTTTTGCAAATCGGTCGCCGGCAACCCACACGATCAGCGGGTAGGCGTAGTTGGGCTCATAACATTCGGGAATGAAAATCGCCTCGGGAACGCGCGATGCGTCGGCCGGCTGAGCCGAGGGCGCAGCCTCGGCGTTCGCCAAGCCTCGCACGGCGGCCAGCGCTGCCTGCATTTCGGCCGCTTCTCGGGCGGAAAGGGCAGACTGTAGATTCGGGCGTTGCCGCCAGGTTTCAGGCGAAAACCGTGTTGTCATCGGAGGGTGCTCCCCGGAGAATTTGCCAGTTGCGGCTGCACGCCGCCTCCAGCGAGTGGGGTGAGTTGCATCGGTACGTCATTGTCGGCGACATCGGTCATGGGAAACAGCCGGCCGGGGCAAGCCGTCTGGCGAATGTCGCGGTGGCCCACGACATTGCGGCTGCTGATCCCGTATTCGTTTTTCAGAGTTTGCACGAGTTGTTTCATGGCGCGGCGCTGTGCAGGCGTGGGGGGCGTCTGTTCAAAGTTGCCCACGAGGCACACGCCAATGCCATGCTGGTTATAGTCGGGGTTTTCGCTGCCGGCATGCGCTCCATGAATCTGTTGCTTCCAGCGGAAGGTCGGTTCAATTGTGCCATCGCCCATGCCGTTGCCGTTGCCAATCACAAAATGATAGCCAATGCCCAGCCACGGCTTGCCTGACTTGTCCTTGCGGTTCAGGTGTTCTTCATGAATGCTTTCGACGTTGCCCCCGGAACTGGCCGTATGATGCAAGACGATGTATTTCCATTGCCGGGCGGCAACCGATGGCTTCCAGGGGTTGGCCCCCGCCCCATAGCTGGTGCCCGGTGGGAAGGTACCCCCATTGGGGTACGTCAACGGCTGGTTGGGGCTGGGAATCGATGCGGTCGGCGGAGCTACGGTCCGCGTGCATCCGGCCAGACACAGCCCAAGCGCAACCCCCGTCGCCAACAGTGAGGCAACCGCCCGGTTTCGCGATGTCGTTTTCAAAATCGGCACGATGTCGAAAACTGAAAGGGGCCATTTGACGCGTTCACACCGCACGGAAGACGCATTTCCTATTTCGTTCAATTAACCTGAATTGCCAAGAATGCGTCGGCGAGGATGGACTTTACTTGGATAGTAAAAACGTGTCAACGGCGGGTTCTGGCAGAGCTGCGTGACGGAAACATGAGCAATTGACGGAGTGTTAGAATGCGTATTTTAAACGTGATAGTGCTGGCAGGAACGTGGCCGGTTGACATAAAAAGTAGGCTGTTTTCGGGCATAAAAGGCCCGCAAACTACGCAAGCCGAAAACTCGATAGTTTGACGCGGCTTTTGCTCACTCGGGCGGTTTCCGGCGGAAGACCGTCGAGAATCGCTGCCGCACCTGCCGACACCCCTGCGTCAGGGCACAGCCTGGTCGGGAATTGCGTTCAGCCAAAACCGCCCGGCCTCATCTGCAATCGCTTGCTCACCGGTCAGCGTTCGGCTCGAGCGGCGGCCCGTCCAGCGGTTTGCCGCAGAATCCAGTTGAATCCGGATCTGGAATCGTTCCAGGTCATTCTGCCGGGCCACCGCCAGGGCCACGCCCAGCGCGAAGCGGTTTTGGGGATACACAGGTGCGGCCACCGTTTCGAGCGACCAGCGATCGTACCTGAGTCGCAGCCAGGGGGGCGATGCCGTTGTGCCGTCGAGTTGCCGCAGCACGTCGGCAGGCAATCGGCTGCACGCTGATTCATGCAGCAGGATCGTCGCTCGCTCTCCATGCGCCGCATACAATCCCCATGCCGGCCACACGTCAATCAGCCCCCAAGGTTCCAGGAACGGTGCGAACACCGCGACCACGATCAGGGCTTGTACCCCGGCACCCTTCGACGTGCGAACCTCATGGGGTTCATCGGCAGGGTGGGCCGAAACCGGTTCGGGCCAGAACAAAACGACAGCCTCGACCATGCAAAACAGGTTCCAGATCAACACGCCGGGCCGCTGCTGCAACCCCCATGGCCCCAGAATGGCGATCATCACCGTGTGCATGACAAATGTGGCGGCGACACCCGCCCTATTCCACCGCGGCATCGCCAAGGCCGCCACGGTCGCGAGTTCGCCCAGTGGAAACAGCAACGCCACCAGCCGTTGCGTGGCCACCGGCCACTGTGCGGTGGCCACGCCAAACGGGCTGAACATCGTTTGCAGAAACAGCGGCCCGAGGCTGTTGCAGAAACTAAAATCGAGTTTTGCAATCGCCGAATGGAAATAGATGCCCAACGTGAGGAGTTTCAGGGCTAACACGGCCCTGCGTTGCGGGCACCGCACCAGCACCAGGGCCGTCAGCAGGAACTGCCACACCCAGGGTTGAGCCCGATGCTGGTCGAACAGAACCAGCCCGCCCAACGCCAAGGCAAACACGCACAGGGCCGGCTGCCACGGCGTGTGGCGGTACGAACCCACGGCGGCAACACCGAGCGCACCGGCAGTAATGGCCAGCAGAGACCATTCGCCCCACGCGGGCGCGCCGACCAAAATGCGAATCAACGGTACTCGCGGAAACAGCGTCTGGGGTGTCCAGAGCCTGAACGTGACTGAAAGCAGCAGGGCCGACGCCAGCAGCAGAAGCCACAGCAACAACCTGCAGCGCGCCAGCGCCGCGCACGGCCCCCGGTTTTCAACGGTCGTCAGGACACGCGCCTCACCCATCAGAGATGTCGCGAGAAGGCGGCGATGACCGGGGCTTCAAGTTCTGCGAAGTCTGCAAATTTCATGCAAACGGCTTCGTGGTGGCTGTTTCCTTCAAACACCAGATATTCATCCTCGGCCAGCGACACATCGACCAGGGTTTTCAATCCATAGCGCGAACCGAACGGCGGAATTGCGCCCAGTTCGCAGTCGGGGAACAGCACCGAAAGTTCGTGTTCCAGTGCCAGCTTGACAGAGTCGACCGCCAGCGCCCGGCGGGCCATGGGCATATCGACTAAATGCGTCGCCTGCAAGACGGCAACCACGTAGCGATCATCGGCTTTGAGTACGACCGTCTTCGCAACGTTATCGCCCGGCAGATGCAACGCATCGGCGACCTGTTGCGCTGTTGCCGTCGTGCGATGTTGCGCCGTACGAAACCGCACATGGTTTTCGCGGAGCAATTCCTGAACGTTCATAAGCGACCTCCTGACGCCGCGCAGAACCAACTCGACCAGGCATTGTGCCTGACACAGCGTTCATGCGGAACGGACGACCTTGACACCTGACAACGCGTCGTTGTGTGATGCCGCCTTTTCCAACGGCTACCGACCGCATTCCGGATTGGGCAGTGCGTCACAAACACCCACGGCGGCGTTGCTCAAAACACAACACCTGTCGCTCGGCGTGTCCAACGCACAATTCTGAGATTTACCCTCGAAAACCAAATCCATGCGGGTTTAAGGCTTTAAATTTAGAACTTGAAACGCCATATGCGATTTGCGAGCACACGGATCCGGCAGCGCAGAACACGCTCGGACGAGACGGCACCGCAACGTCTTACGGCGGTACCCAGTGCAACTTGAGCTTAACCGCCGATCGCCATGTGGTCAACCGAATCATTCCTGAATTCGCGTGCACGCGTCACCATGCCGCGCCAACGGCCGCGTGTACAGAGCCTCCCTGCTCGCGGAGTTTCAGGAAATCAATGCGTTTTGCTTCTCGGAATTCTTCCATGCGCCGGTATATTATGAGAAGAGAATAACCACCCATAATCGATGCTGCCCGAATCGCTACACGTTGGCCGCCGGCTGCCGCAGTTTGCCGGCTGACGGCAAGTTGGCACGGCTGACAGCATGACGTGGGATTCTGAGCGCGTCGTTTTTCAATTGGCGATTTTAGGCTGCCCGTTCAGTGAAAGCCGTCCCATGAGCGAACCCGACATTCTCTCGACCTGTTCTCGCCGTGAGTTTTTGCAGGCCGGCGCCGGGGCCGCGGCGCTCAGCGCGGCAGCGTACAGCCGCGTGCTGGGCGCCAATGACCGGGTGGGCGTGGGGTTCATTGGTTACGGACTGATCGGCAAACGGCACGTTCTCGATTTCTCAGCCCAGCCCGACGTCGACAACATTGCGATCAGCGATGCGCACCGGGGCCGCCTCGAAGAGGGGCAAGCACAACTGGGCGGCAAGGCACGGGCCTACGCCGATTTTCGCGAGTTGCTTGAAGATCGCCGCGTCGATGCGGTTGTCGTCTCAACGCCCGATCATTGGCACACGCTGATGACCGTACTGGCCTGCGCCCATGAAAAAGATGTCTACGTCGAAAAGCCGCTGTCGCTGTTCGTGCGCGAAGGCCGGTGGATGATCGATGCCGCGGCCCGCTATCGCCGCGTCGTGCAGGTGGGCGTACAACAGCGTTCGGGCCGACATTACGCCCGCGCCCGCCAGGCGATTCGCGACGGCGTTATTGGACGCGTAATGTCAGTGCGCATGCAATCCTGCCGCAACGTCATGCCCGGGTTCGGTTCGCCTCCCGACGGCCCCCCGCCGCCGGAACTCGACTGGAACATGCTGCTCGGCCCGGCGCCGATGCGGGCCTATAACCCCAACCGGGCCATTTATCACTTCCGCTGGTTCTGGGATTACAGCGGGGGCCAGATGACAAACCTTGGCCAGCATGCACTCGACATCGCACACTGGATTCTGGGCGGCGTTCCCACGGCTGTGACGAGCGTGGGCGGCCGGTACTGTCTGGCCGACAATGGCGAAACACCCGACACTCAAGACGCCCTGTTTGAGTTTCCCGATCAGGATCTCCCCCCCGAACACACCGCAGACGTGCCCCACCCCCTGCCTTGGACTGCCACGTGGTCGCACCGCGAAGCGAGCGCCGGCGCGAAGACGTCGTCCTCCATCGAGTTTTATGGAACGCGGGGCATGTTGGCGCTGAATCGCGGCGGGTTCACAGTGCTGGGCGACATGAAGGTTCCTCCAGAAAATCACGTACCGCAGTTTACCGGGGCGCCCCCCGTGGGTGGAGTCAAACGGGTGACGGCGGCGCGCAGCGATGAACTCTGGACGCGGCCCTTCAAAGACGACTCGGGCAGCGAAAGCGAACAGTTTACCGGTCACGTTCGGAATTTTCTCGACTGTGTGAAATCGCGCGAACCCCCCGTGGGCGACCTGGCCAGCGCGCATCGCGTCAGCACCATGTGCCACCTCGCGAACCTTTCGCTGCGCCTGGGGCGCAAACTGCAATGGGATGGCGCGCGAGAAAGAATCATCGACGATGAAAAAGCTGAACGACTCCTCGTACGCCCCTATCGCGCGCCGTGGGACAGCGAGCTGGCTGCCGCCCTGCGCAGTTAAACCGCGTATCAGAAAGCGAATTTTCGGGGCGCAGTTTTCAGTTTTCTGGCTTCAGGGCTCGGGGTTGACGCCCTTGGTCAATCGACAGGCGATTCAGGAAAAGCATCGCCCGGTTCGTCGGGCGGTTCGGGAAGCCGCGACGCAACGACTGCCGCCGGCAGGAACAGAAACCCGGCATAAAACAGGGCCAGGCGGTAATCATCGACCTTGGTGAACAAGCCGAAGAACACGGTACCCAGCGCGGCAGCGATGCGCCCGAAGTTGTAGCAAAACCCAGCGCCCGTCGTGCGTAACAAAGTCGGAAACAGTGGCGGCATATACATCGTGAACAGGGCAAAAACTCCCTGGCTGACGCCCGCCGCCCCGAGCCAAAACCAGAGGTCGCTGTGGCTGCGCGGCGTGCAATAGGAACCAAACATCGCGCCGAAGTAACACAGAAACAGCAACACAATCGCCCGCCGGTACCCCAATTGACGCGCAATCGCGGCGGCCAGAAAATTGCCCGCGATCGACGAAACCATCACGACAGCCATTGCCTGGCTCGCCAGTTCGCTGCGTTCGGCCTCGGTCCACTGCTGCACTTCGGGCAGATTTTTTACGTGCTGCGTGCACCAGAACATGAACGCCCAGTGCGCCGTCAGCGATAAGGCGCACACGGTCAGTGTCAGCACGGCGATCCGCCGGGTTGGGCCGCGGAACAGGTCGCGAATGCCCGGCCGCGTGCCGCCCACTTCGCGTTGCGCGGCGGCATGCCAGACTTCAGGCTCGGGCACGGCGCGGCGGATCCACAACACGAGAAACGCGGGCAGCACGCCCACGAGAAACACCGTGCGGGGGGGCAGACCCGCCATCAAAAACACGGCGAAACTCGCGACCAACGTGCCGCAATTCACACCGGTTTGCAACACCGCTGCCAGCCAGGGCCGCCAGCGACGGGGCCAGGTTTCAGACAACAACGACGCCCCGACGGCCCACTCGCCGCCAATGCCCAGTGCCGCGGCAAACCGGCAGAACAGCAGGTGCCACCAGGTTTGGGCGAAAAACGACAGCCCGGTGAACATCGCGTAGGTCAGAATCGTGAGCATCAGGGCCCGCGTGCGGCCAATGCGGTCGCCAACGACGCCAAAGAACCCGCCGCCGAGTGCCCAGCCAATTAAAAATGACGCTTGGATCCACGAGCCATATGTTCGTACAGCCGGGTCGCTTTTGTCGGTATGCAGCAGTTCGGCCACAAACGTCAGGGCAACGAGCGTGTATAGGTGCATGTCGAGGCCGTCGAACAGCCAGCCGAGCCACGCCGCCACTCCCGACTTCCACTGTTCACCCGTAATATCTTTCAGCCCCACGACGGGCGCAGCGGCAGGGCGCTGGCCGCCGCCTGCGGCGATCGGCCCCGCGATGCTTTGTGGCTCTTGCATGGTTGCTCCATAGGTCGATTTTGGCGCCCGCCCGCACCCGGCGCGAACTAAGGCGTCGAAGCCTCACACTATACCGCCTCGTGCTCGGAAAATCGAACGCGGCTCGGTGGAGAAGGGTGGCACCTGCGTGCCCCCCGACCGTGGCAGTGTGCACCGGGCACGGCCGGGCAATTTCAGCGGGCACTAGTCGGTTTCATCCTGAACGGCCATACGCATGCGCTCGAACCCGACTTCGTGCCCGGCGTCGAGCACCAGAACGGCGGTTCCGTGGCTGGCGTCGCCGTGGCCGATAACAAGCAGTTTGTCGGGCTTGCCGGGACCGCGTCGAAGGTCGCGCAATTTGAACAGCAGGTCCTGTGAGCCGAGGACTTCTGTCCCCTCGATGCGAATCGTGTCATTGCGATCGATGTTGACTGTCACCGACGAATCGGGTGCATCGGCTGCCGCCGCGCCCGCCCCGCCCTGCTGCGGGTCAGGAACCGGCAGGGGAATCGTCGAATCGAGTTCGTGCATTGACGTGACGAGGAAAAAAATCAGCAGGAAGAACACGATATCGACCATCGCCGTCATGTCGATCAGGTCTTCAAAGTTGATCTTTAACCCCGGAGCGACGAGCGGCGCGTCGTGATGTGCCGCCGCGCGCCGCATGGGCGGCACCGGGGGGGCAGCCACTGCCGCCGGCGCCCCGTGCACCGTGGCTTCGTGGGGCGGTGCCAGTTCCAAAACCGGAGGCGAGTCGAAGGCCGGTGGCACGCGCATCCGCTGGCCGCACCGCGGACAGTCGATCAGACGGTCGGCCAGATGATCGCCCGTTTGAATTTTCTTGTTGCAAAACGGGCATCGAAAACGAATCGCCACGCCGGGTTACTCCATTTCAACAACCGAAACCTTCAGTTCCATGCCGGGTACAGAGGCGGCAATCCGGCCAATGCGGGCCACGTCGCGCAGCCGTACCGATTTTTCGGCCTTGATGAGCACGACTGTCTTCCGCTGCCGCGAGGCCTCTTCGATCAGGTCGCGGGCCTGTTTTTCGAGAATGCCGGGGTCGGTCAATGGTTGCCCGCTGGCGCTGTCGCCCAGGTACACCTGCACCGGGCCGCGGTCGCCACCCCCGGTCATCGTGAAGACCACGGCGGCGTCGTGGTCGGACGGAGAGCAATGCCGGGCGGCGGGAAGGTCGATTTCGGCGAGCGCCGCGCCGACGGTTGTTACCAGAAAAAAAATGTTCATCATGAACACCAGGTCGATCATCGCCGTGATGTCAAAATGGGCTTCGTCGTGAAACGGCTTGCGCGCGGTCAGCGGGTTGTCATCGTCGAGGGCTGAAGCCGAAAGCGCCGAATGTGCCGTCATGGTGCAACCTAACCCGTTTCAGGCCGCCTCAGTGCGAAAATGTTCAAGCACCCGCGTCAGACTCGAACCCAGCGATTCCTGCAATAGCCGCACGCGAATCGAAAATGCTGCGAGTATGTAGCCGAACGGAATTGCCGTGCCCAAGCCCATGGCCGTGCAGATCAGGGCGATGCTGATTTCGTCAGCGATTTGCGAGGGCTGTACCTTTTCACCCAAACCGATGCGGCCAAACGCGGCCATCATTCCCAAAACTGTGCCGAACAGCCCCAGCAGCGGACCGCTTTTGATCACGGTGACGATCCAGCTCAGGCGGTATTCGAGGTCGCCCACCATGTCGCGCTGCACGCTTTCAGCAACCAGTTGTCGCAACTGTGTGAACGCCAGGTCGCGATTGCCGATCATCAACAGGCAAATCCGCGGCAACGCGCGAAAGTCGTAGTCGCACATTTTGGCTGCCGAATCGTAATCGCCGGCGCTCAGGTGCGTTTGAAGTTGGTCGAGAAACGCCTTTTCCGCTTCGACGGTTCGAAACCGCAGGTGCCTGATCCGCCGCCATACCAGAATGACGAGGTATAATCCAAACATGAAATTCAGTGCGAGAAACCCGTAACAGGCATCGCCCAGCCGGGCCGCAAGATCGTTGACGTTCATGACCGCTCACTGCAATAGAATTACTGCGAATGCCACTTCGCCAGGCCCGATTGTAACGGAATGGTTTTCAGTTGTCAGTTTTCAGGTTTCGGTTTTCAGTGGTTTGGCAACGGCAACTCCCTTGTCAAACGACGCGTTGGCTTTCGGAGCATCTCGATCCGACACAGTGCATGCCACTGAAAACTGAAAACTGCCCCCCGGCCTTCCCTTTGCCTCGGAACGGCGCGCGGTATACTCTCATTCTCGCCGTTTTCCGCCGCCAATGCACTCTGACCCCGAGGGACGATCATCATGCTGCCCGGAATCAAACTGTTCGATCTCACCGGCCGTTCGGCCGTCATCACCGGTGGTTCCAAGGGGCTGGGGCTGGCGATGGCCGAGGGGCTGGCATCGGCCGGTGCCGACGTCGTGCTGGTCAGCCGCACTGCGGGCGAGGCGCAATCGGCCGCGGCCGGCATTGCCGCCGACTACGGCCGCCGCGCGATCGGCATTGCGGCCGACGTCGGCTCGGCCTCGGAAGTCGAGTCGCTATTTCACCGGGCAGTCCAGGAGTTTGGCAAAATTGACATTCTGATCAACAACGCGGGCATCAACATCCGCGGCCCGATCGACAAGGTGTCGCTCGACGATTTTCGCAAGGTGCAGCAGACGAACGTCGAGGGGCTGTGGCTGTGCTGCCGGGCGGCCGCAATGCACATGAAGCCGCGAACATCGGGCCGCATTATTAACGTGGCCAGCACGCTGGGCGTTGTCGGTTTGGCCGACCGTACGCCGTATGCCACGAGCAAGGGGGCCGTGGTGCAACTCACCCGTTCGCTGGCGCTCGAGCTGGCCCCGTTCAACATCACTGTGAACGCGATTTGCCCTGGGCCGTTCCTGACTGAAATGAATATTCCGATCAAAGACGACCCGCACGCCCTCAAAAACATCGTGGGGGCAGTCGCCTTCGGGCGCTGGGGCGAACTGCATGAAATCCAGGGGGCCGCAATTTACTTGGCGGGCAATGCCGCCAGCTACGTCACCGGCAGCTTGCTCACCGTCGATGGTGGCTGGACAGCCCGTTGACCGCCAAACCCGGGTGTCATTGCCGTTCCGAATATCATTCCCCTGCGTCAGCGACCGTCATGCCCAAAGTCATTCGAGGAATTGAAGCCCTGCTCGATGTGCTGGCGGCCGGCGGGGTGCGATATATTTTCGGCAACCCTGGCACAACCGAGCTGCCGCTGAACGATGCGCTGGTCAACGATGCCCGATTTCAATACATCCTGGCCTTACAGGAAGTGCCGCTGCTGGCCATGGCCGACGGCTACGCCATGGCATCGAAAACGCTGGGGGTGGCGTGCGTGCATATTTCGTGTGGGCTGGGCAACGCCATGGGCATGCTTTACAACGCCCACTGCGAAGGCACGCCGCTGCTGGTGCTGGCCGGGCAGCAAGACCGCCGCCTCAAGCTGGGCGAACCAGTGCTGTCGGGCGACGTCGTGCGCGTCGCCCGCCCTTGGACGAAATGGGCCGTCGAAGTCGAATGCGTTGCCGACGTGCCGGCCGCTGTTCGCCGGGCAGCGCAAATCGCGCAAACGCCGCCCACCGGCCCCGTGTTCCTGGCGCTGCCGCTCGACGTGCAAATGGAACCGTGCCCCGCGACCGATCGTTCAGCCCCGTGCATCGCCGATCATCGGGTGCGTCCGCCGGCCGCAGCAATCGCCAGCGCGGCCGATCTCTTGGCCCGCGCCGAACGTCCGGCGATTCTCGCGGGCAGCCGGGTTGTCGAAAGCAACGGCTGCTGCGAACTCGCCGCGCTTGCCGAACTAATTGGGGCGCCGATTTATTCTGAGTGCGCCACGTCGCACGGCCGGCTGCCTGTCGCCGCCAATCATCCGCTGTACGCCGGGCCCTTGCCGTTGTGGATTCCGGACGTGCGGCGAATTCTCGATGAGTTTGACGTCGTCCTCGTCGTCGGCATGAACCTGCTGCGGTTGTACCTGCATCACGAACCGGCAGAACCGATTCCGCCGCGATTGCCGTTGATTCACCTCGACAGCCGGGCCGAGGAAATCGGCAAAAACCACCCCGTTCAGGTGGGGCTGATCGGCGACGAAAAAACCGGCCTGGCCGAACTGGCCGAACAGCTCGGAGTACGACAAACCGATGGCGGCCAGCGGCGGGCGGGCGCGGCCGTCGAGGCGGGCGCGGCCCGGCGGAGTGATGAACGCACCGCCTTGCTGGCACAAATCCAGAATCAGCAAGCGCAGCGCCCCATGACCGCGCTGACACTCATGGGTGCGATTGCCCGCGCCCTGCCGCCGAACGCGGCGGTGGTCGAAGAGGCGGTCACCACGCAGCAGTTCGTACTCGAACGGTTGGGCGTGCTCAAAGATCCCACCGCCCTGTTTGCACATCGCGGGTGGGCGCTGGGCTGGGGGCTGGGCTGCGCCATGGGGGTCAAGCTGGCTTGGCCCGATCGTCCGGTGCTGGCGCTTCTGGGCGACGGCGCGGCGATGTACGGAGTGCAGGGGCTGTGGACGGCGGCCCACCATCGTATTCCAGTCGTTTTCGTCATTTGCAACAATACTGAGTATAAAATCCTCAAAGTCTGCGGCGACGTAATGCCACTGCCTGAAATGCAGGCGCACCACCACATGGGGCTTGATCTCGCGGGCCCGGAAATCGACTTTGTGGGGTTGGCGCAAGCGCTCGGTGTCAATGCCTGCCGCGTGGCATCGCCCGAGGAACTGACCGACCGCGTTCGCACGGGCCTGGCCGGCAATACACCAATCCTGATCGACGCCCCGATCGAGCGCTCGGAGTGAAAAAAGTTGTCAGTTCGCAGAACAATAATAAGACATCCATAATTACGAACGCCGCCATGATCTACACGAGACGGTCGCATGAAGCTTGCGAAAACCAGAAAAATGCCCGTAATTTGCCCGCATTCAGCGACAACCGACGCATCTTCCCCAACGATGCTCGTTTCACGCC
>JAJXXL010000184.1 GCA_021781115.1 Planctomycetota bacterium | reverse complement strand
AGGTCACAACGCCGCGTGAACTCCAAAGCCCTGTAGGGGCGCAACAAGAACGTTGCTGAATATGAACCGCACATTGACCACAACCCGCATTCTGTTTCGCCCTGACAGGGCTGGCGCGCGTGTTGCGCCGGTGATCCTGGGGCGTTGCCCCAGGCTGGAAATGTTTTGCCCTGACAGGGCGACAATGCTTCGCGAATCCGAATACCGAACACCGAACACACTCTCCTCCCTGAAAACTGAAAACCGAAAACCGAACACCGAACACCGCTGCGGCTTTACGCTCATCGAACTCCTGATCGTGGTGGCGATCCTGCTCATTCTGGCAGGAATTACGGTCGGCCTCTGGACGGCCTCCATGGGCAGTGACCGCATGCGCGGCGCCGCCCGGCAGATGCAGTCGGCCCTGCTCGGCGCCCGCGACCGGGCGATTTACGCCGGCGACGCGCGGGGTCTGCGGCTGACGCTCGACCCGAACCTGTCGAGTTCCGTCGCCAACCCGCCCGGCGCGGGCATGCCGCTCGTCGCCGCCGTCACCAGCATGCAGTACATCCAGCAAAACGCCCCGCGCACCTACACGCAACATGAAATCCAGCTCGAGCGTCTCGACCTGAACAACGACCTGGTCGCCGACAGTCCCAATGTTGTCATCGTGCGGGGCATGACGCGGTACGACGGTTCACACTGGCAAAACCTGACGAGCTTCTATCAACTGCACCAGGCGGGGCTGTTGGTCAATGGCGCCCGTATTCAGATCCCCGCCCCAAGCAGTTCCAACCCCAACGGGGGAACCTGGTACACGCTGGACACAACATATCTGCACTCGCCCGACCTGACGACAAACGGAAACGGGAAACCGCCCTTCGTCGGAAACCTGGGCAACGCGAATGCCGCCGGCGTGCCCGGCACCAGCGGCCGCTCGGCGACCGAAGTGCTGCTGCTCAGCCCGCAGCCGTTTCGCGACACGGGCCTGATGGGCGAAAACCCCAGCCCCCAGGTGGTCGCGTACAACAACACCAGCAGCATGTCGACCTGCCGGATCATGATGGCCCCCACGCCCATTCCCAACACCGAGCCGATCAACCTGCCCGCGGGTGTCGCGATCAACCTGTATTTCAGCAAGGCGCCGTCGTACTGGGCTCAGTCGTTTCTCGTTCCGCCCCCCAGCGGCTGGTACCAGGTGGGAATCGACGGGACGGGCAACGCCGTGTGCTTTACGAGCCAGATGGATGTGCTGTTTTCGCCGCGGGGCACCTTGTACGGCCCGCTGGCGGCCCAGGGGCTGTTGCACTTTTACCTCGAAGAAACCGACGACCTGACGAAGAACCTGCTGCCTCAGGATCCCACCTCGGGCCAAAAACTGCTGGTGTCGCTCTATACGCAAACGGGCAATGTGGCGACCAGCCCGGTTTACATTAACCCGTTGGTCAACAGCAGCGGCAGCACCTACTACGACTACTACTTTTACGCCGAGACGGGCGAGGTCGCCAACCGATGAACCATTTGCCCCTTTCCAAACTGCCCTGCCGTACATCGCCGCGCCGCGGTGTGCGCCAGAATGCGCGCGGTGCCCGCCGCTCAGCCCGGCCGGTCGCGGCCCGGCGGGTCGCCGCCGCTCGTGGCTCGGTCAGATCGGGGGCGCCCCGGTTTTCTGGCGCCAGGCGCCTGCGCTCGGCGACCACGATGACCGAAGTGCTGGTTTCGCTGCTGGTCATGTCGATCGGCGTGGTCAGCCTGGCCACGCTGTTTCCGCTGTCGGTGTTGCGCTCGGTGCAGGCAACGCAACTCACCAACGCCACCGTGCTGCGGCAGAACGCCGAAGCCCAGTTCGACCTGTACCCCACGAATCAGTCGAATCTGTTCGCGGCCCTGAACAATTCGCTGACTCCTCAGGTTAACCCCTTTGCGGGGGTGCCGGTGCCGAGCGCCGGCGCATCGGCCATTTACGTTATCGACCCGCGTGGTTACTGGCCGCCGCTGCCGACGCCGGCCAACAATTTCCCCCCCGCTCCGGCCAATACGGCCACCTTGCTGGGGGCACAGCCGGGGTTTGTTGTTTCGCAGTTCGGCAACAACAACGCCAATAACGGCGGCGGGGCGGCGGCTTACGCCATCGGAAATGCCACGGGCAACGTGCAGCGCTGGTGCCCGACGGCCCTGCAAACCTTTAAGAATCATCCCTCGCAGGCGATGCTGGCGGTGTTGCTGCCGGACAGTTGGATCACGATGTATGAAGGCATTCCGCAATCGGTCGATGCGAGTGGCCTGTTTCTCACACTGAACCCGGGCGACGTCCCGACCAAAGTCTCGCCGGCCGACTTGAGCAACACGCTGGCCGCCGCCACGCCGATGCGCGTCGTGGTGTATGACAATCAGAGCCGCGAAAGCGTCGTGCGACCGGTAACCGGCGTCAGCACAACCTCGCCCTTTACCGTGTCCTGGGCCACGCCCCTGCCTCCCAACGGGCGGTATTCGCAGGCGGTGGCGCCGATTCCCCAGGTGCGAATTGAGCACCAGGACATTCGCTACACCTGGCTGTCGACTCTGCGCTGTTCGCTGTCGAGCGACGGCGTCCAGCGTACGTTCGATCATTGGTACATCGTGGTCTTTTTCAAACGCGACCTGAGTTTCGACCAGAACCTGGGCGGCTACGATGATGAGTATGTCTATAACAACGGCGGCGGCCTGGTGTTTACCGCCGGTTTGCGCACCGCGCAAATCACGTACGCCGGCCCGATCAAGCCGTCGATCAAACGTGGCAGCTACGTGTTCGACCCGCAAAATGGCATCTGGTACCGGATTCAGACCTTCAATATTGCCGGCAGCCCCAACAGCAATGAAATTCCCTCGGCCGGCACGGTCAACCTGCAACTCGACCAGTTCGCCACCCATAACAGCAGCCAGGCGGTGTTCCTGCACAATGTCGTCGAAGTCTACGAAATTGCGCCCCGCACGATTGCACCATGAGATAAGCGTTGTCGGTTGTCAGTTTTCAAAACAGCCTGACAGCCTGAAACCCAGCCCTGTCAGGGCGTAACAAACGAGCCTGGGGCAACGCCCCAGGTCACGACGCCATACGAACACCAAAGCCCTGTAAGGGCGCAACAAGAACGTTGCTGAATAGGAAACGTCCATTGAC
>JAJXXL010000484.1 GCA_021781115.1 Planctomycetota bacterium | reverse complement strand
ACCGGTGCGTTCAAGGGGGTGGCCGGTTTGAAACGCACGGCGATCCCCTGTTCGGTTGGTTGCAACGACGGCTCGGCATCGGGAAAATATCGCGCAAATGACTCGTGACTCGCCAGGAACTGCAACAGCGTGGGGCCCGAATAACGCCAGACGGTAAAATGACAGTCGGGTGGAACGTACGGCCCCTCGGCAAAATCTGCGGTCGCGCCCCACAACCGCAGCGCATGCGTGGCCATCGCCACGCCGGGCCGCGACTGGGCTGAACGCGGCTCCAATTTCCGCAGTATTTGACGCAACGCCCGCTGATCGATGCATGACTGAAATCGGCTGGTGGCAACCACCGCGCGCGGAACTTTGCGAATAGTCGGCGCCTCCCGGGCCGCCGCCGCGAATGCCTGGACTTGATTGCCGCGAGGGGCGCTGGCAGTCGGCGCCAGCGACGTCGGGATTCGAAAGCTCAACCAGGCGGCGGTCAAGATGCCCATGAGAGTCAGGGGCAGCCATGCGACGTCAATGATCCGCGACGGCGCAACGCGAGCGCGCCGGGAGAATTGCCAACGGAAAGGGTTTCGCATGATGGCCGTGGTCGCGATCAATCGGGCACTCAAAGCGTTGAAACACCGGAAGCTCTATTCGATCCTTGCGGGCTGCGACCGCAGGCCGTCACTCTGACCATGCCGAAGCCTCGACATATTTGACCGGATTGCGCCAAACGTCAGGAGATTCTGCGCGTTCGACGACTCGACATCAGCCACCGCTTGTTGTTTCTGGCGCCAACCGGCGACGCCGCACGTGCGGCAGGGCGAAGAACACGAGCGCCACGGCCAGCATTCCGCAGGAAACGCCACGCATGATCCATCTTGAGCGGGGCGACAAGCCACGCGGCGGCTGGTGTAGGGCGGGCACAAGCATGAATCCGCTGGCCTGGCGTGCGAGGCCCGCCACAGTGTGCGTCCCCTCGTCGCCGACCGTAAACTGTCCACCGGTGGTTCCGTCGGCAAACAGGAGCACCTTGCCCTGGTTTTGAACCAGGCAAACAAAATGCCCTGGGCGATCGGGCTCGCCGAGGTGCACAATGACCGGCGGCGGCAGTTCTGCAAGGCGCAAGGGGTCGCCCTGGATGACCGACAGTTCGGCACCCCATTTCCGGGCGATCTGTTTGAGCTGCGCCATGTTGAAGCCGCCTGAGGGAACCGGGCCGGCGCTGCGGTACAGCGCGTCGTACGACAGGCTGGGGACGTTGGTTACGGTCAGTTTCAGGAGCAGGTACAGGCAGTTGAGCCCGCACATTTCGCCGCCACGCCAGGAGGGCGGGCTGGAGAATCGCATCGGTACCTTCGACCTTTTGAATTGTTCAAGCAGGTCGTCATCGCTTTTGGAGTATTCGAGGCGATCCCGGTGGACCCCGCTGGCCGGTTCGTCTCGAATCCCGGCGGCGGCTTTCAAGGCGCTGACGGGGTCTGCGGAACGTGCCGGGTGGCCGCCGGCGGCAAGCATTCCGACGATGGCGAGGATCCGGCCCCAGCGCACGATTGTCGCCCCTGCGAACTCATCGCGGTTTCGCAGGCCGACAATCTGGCGGAATGGGAAAAACGGATTGGGCACGGCAAATACTCCCGCATTGGCACGTGAACGACGCCAGGCGCGGGCCTACGATGGCCCGTTAATCGTGTCGCACCCTTTAATGTAAATGACTTGGCATCCCGACTGGTTCACAAGGTCGCAATACCCGAGGAAGTCGTCGTTGCCAGTGGTTTCGATGGGACCGGCAACCGGCCAATTGTAGAACTCGCAACTACAGCAGCAATACGACCACCCGCCAATCAATGGGCAATCCCCGCCGCGGATTTGAGCGGCAACCTGATCGCCGACCTGCGCGAAGCCGGGCGGCAGCATCGCCGCCCCGCCGCCCGACGCAACAACCAGCGCGATTGCCACGATGACCGATCCGAGCTTCAGTACGTTCCACACAGTGCAACTCCCGGAATCAAGGGATTTACCGCGGTTTCGAATGCGCTCGAATTCACCGCATGCGGCAATCCGTCCAGCGGGAACTTCAAGTCGCCAACAGGCGCCTGCGCGTTGCCAGGCACGTGATTATGAATGATCGGCCTCACGGCAGTTTGAGGCGAACACCCTGAACAGTTATCGACCCGCGACGAATTCGGGCGCGACGCTGACTTGCGCGCGCGGTTCATGAAACGCGATGGATTGCAGCCGGCTAACCACGCAATGAGTTACTCGCGCTTTGGCGAGCTTTTTGGCTGTGATTTTTGTGGTGGGGGCGGACCCTTTCCGTCGCGAGTGCCCCCCGAAAAATCGAACGGCTTGCCGAGAACTTCCGCCAGCTTCGTCTGTTGCGACTTTGAGAGGATCTGGTTGATTTCCTTGTTGCGCCGGGCGGCGTAGACGGGAAACTCCTTGCTCAGCGCATCGATCGTCGCTTCGCCGTTCAAAATCTTGTCCTGCAACTCCAATTGCTTTCGGTGGATTTCTTCGTTTAATTTGCGAATTTGCTGCGCCTGTTCGGGCGTAATGCTCAGCGCTTTGACCAGCTCGGCATCCAGCAACGCACGGTTTCCGTGAACCTGCCAATGAATCTGCTGCAACCGGGCATACTGCGCCGGCGTCAACAGTTTTCTGAGCTGGGGGTCGTACTTGGCCTGAATCTGTCGAACAACGCCGTGGATCTCGTCACTGTCGAGGCGATGTTGCTTTTCATCGTGCAACTTTTGCAGCGTCGCTGGAATTTCCTGCGCGATGACGTTCGAAAGTTTGCGGATGCCGTCCAACTCGGCCGAATCGTCTTCCAGCCCCAGTTCTTTCCACACCCGCTGCTGCAGCGCCAAGCCCACCAGGCCGCCCGCCGCCGGGCTGCCCATGGAAATTTGAGCCGTTGCGGAAGTCGCACACCCAACGGCCACAAACACCACCGACGCCAAAACGAACAGATCCTGCCGCAAAGACATCATCGGGCTCCTGGCAGTCGATTGAGACACCGGTTGCAAAGACGCAGCCGCAAGTGGTCAAATTGCCCGCGTCGTTTTCGCGGCCTGCGTCCAACGCCACAGGTTTGCCACTCCATCACCCCGAATGTGGGAATTGTACAAGGGCCTTGCCCCCCCCGTCAACAAAGTAAT
>JAJXXL010000444.1 GCA_021781115.1 Planctomycetota bacterium | reverse complement strand
GCTCGCGCAAGGAGAAGGTGTTTTTGTCGCTGCCCGATGCACTTGACCTGCTGGTCGTGTGCGTCGAGGCGGGGCTGGGCCTCGATGCGGGTATGCGCCGCGTTTCTGAAGAACTGCAAGACACCGCGCCCCAGCTGTGCGCCGAGTTCAACCTGTGCAATTTTCAATTGCAAATGGGCCGGCCCCGCCGCGAGGTGTTGCATGATCTGGGAATTCGTTCGGGCGTCGACGACCTGCGGGCGCTGGCGGCGATTTTGATTCAGGCCGACCGCTTCGGTTCGAGCATCGCCCAGGCGCTGCGTGTGCAGTCAGACAGCATGCGCATCAAGCGCTCGCAAATGGCCGAAGAACGCGCGCAGAAATCAGCGGTCAAGCTGATCTTCCCGCTGGTGCTGTTCATCTTTCCAGGCATTTTCGTCGTCTGCGTCGGCCCCGCCGCCCTGCTGATCATGAAACATGTCATGAAGGTCTGAACGCCGTGCGGCGTGCGGCATAACAGCATACCAAACCGCGCCTCGCCCTCAACACGGCCCGCGGCGTGCGCAGTAGTTCGGCGCAGAGGAAACTGGTATTCTGATGGTGTCCGGTGCGTGCCCCGCACGCAACGGTTGCCCCTGGCGCGGCGGTTCGTCGCGGCATGGGGGCTGCCATTTTCCGCCGAACAGCTTGCAGGAGCCGTTATGTCCACATCCGAACTGTCAGATCGCGTCAATCGCCGGGCGTTTCTGGGAAATGCGTCGGTGGGATTGGGGACGGCCGTGGTCGCTTCGCTGTTTGGCAGCGGCGCCCGTGTGCCGCCGTTGCTGGCGGCCAGCGGCCAGGCGGCGGGCGGGCGGTGGCCGGGTGTGGTCAACCCACGGCACGTCACGGCGCGAGCGCAGCGGGTGATATTCTTGTGCATGGCGGGCGGGCCGTCGCACCTCGAAACGCTTGACTACAAGCCGGTGTTGGCCAAGATGCATGGTCAGCCGATGCCTGAATCGTATACGAAGGGCAAGCCGATCGCCCAATTGCAGGGGCAGAAGCTCGTTTGCTTTGCACCGCAGCATCCGTTTCAGAAGTATGGCCAGTCGGGGCAGGAGATCTGCGAGATTTTCCCGCACATCGGCAAAGTCGCGGACGACCTGTGCATCATCCGTTCGATGGTCACCGAAGCGATCAACCATGACCCGGCCCACACGTACATGAATACCGGGACGACAATATCGGGCCGCCCCTCAATGGGCGCCTGGGTCAATTACGGGCTGGGCAGCGAATGCGACAACCTGCCCGGCTTTGTCGTGTTGACTTCGACCGGGCGGTTTGGCCAGAACCAGCCGATTTCGGCCCGGCAATGGCACAGCGGCTTTTTGCCCAGCCGGTTTCAGGGGGTGCAGTTTCGCTCTACGGGCGACCCGGTGCTGTACGTCGGCAACCCGCAGGGGGTTTCGCGCGACCAGCAACACGAAGTGATTGACGCCGTGCGTCAGTTGAACGAACTCGAAAACCGCATCGTCGACGACCCGGAAATTGCCACCCGCATCAGCGCCTACGAAACTGCTTTCAAAATGCAGGCCAGCGTACCCGAGCTGGTCGACATGAGCGGCGAGCCGCAGCATATTCTTGACATGTACGGCACGGCGGG
Organism: Planctomycetota bacterium; assembly: GCA_021781115.1. Lineage (GTDB taxonomy): Bacteria > Planctomycetota > Planctomycetia > Planctomycetales > Planctomycetaceae > JAJXXL01. Next base: position 11,103 of record JAJXXL010000444.1, on the reverse strand, counting down.
GGGCGACGGCACATTCGGTTCGAACTGCCTGCTGGCCCGACGACTCGCCGAACGGGGTGTACGGTTCATTCAACTCTATCATCGCGACTGGGATCACCACGGTGGCGTAAAACGCAACGTGCTGGGTACAGCCGGCGAGGTCGACCAGGGCGCCGCGGCCCTCATCAGGGACCTGAAACAGCGGGGCATGCTGGACGACACCCTGGTGATTTGGGGCGGTGAATTCGGGCGCACGCCCATGGCCCAGGGTGACGGCCGCGACCATCATATCAAGGGGTTTTCGCTGTGGATGGCCGGAGGCGGCATCAAAGGCGGCACCGCGCACGGCGCAACGGACGAACTCGGTTACAGCGCGGTCGAAAACGTCGTGCATGTCAACGATTTGCACGCCACGATTCTGCACCTGCTGGGCATCGACCACGAACGCCTGACGTTTCGCTTTCAGGGCCGCGATTTCCGGCTGACCGACGTCGCCGGCCAGGTCGTCCGCCCGATTCTCGCCTGATGGCGCCGCTCGGTCACGGCTTGGCCACGATCACATCGACCTGCGGCAGGCACAGAGCCCGCGCGGGCTGGCCAGCCGCCAGCAACAGCACTTCGCACGCTGCGCCGCCCCGGTCGGGAAGTTCTTGCACGCACTTCCAGGTGGCCCGCGCCCCAAGGCCTGCGTAGACGACTGCCGAGTACCGGGGGTTGCGGGGGTTCGGGCCGACGGCAATGACAGCGCTGTCGGCGTGGGCAAAGGTTTCATCGCGCAGGCGAAACGAACCGGATCCGAACTTGACCGCAAAGACATGCGCAAATTCGGCCACGATGCGATGGCACGCCGGGCGGCCCACGAGCAGCAGATGATGCGATTTCAAGTCGGCCTCGTTGATGGCGTCATCGGCCACAATGCCCACGGCATAATTGTAAAATCGCCGACTGATTTTGCGCTGCAACTCGGTAGCCGCTTCGCGCTGCGCGTCGCGATCGCCGAGCGTCCCATACACGATCAGTGCCTGCTCAGGTTCCTGTTCAAAGGAGTAGATTGACCAACCCGATGTCGCCGCCGCTGCCGGCTTGTCGAGCCATGCGTCAATGACCTTGGCTGCATTATCGCCCGCCTTTTCGGCGACGTGCCTGCGGAACGCCGCGGTCGTTACTTCCTGCCCGGCATGCGCGCGCCCGAATTCGTCCATGAGCGCGTCGAACGCCGCCACTCCGATTTCGCCGCGCAGCGCTGCCAGCAGCAATACCCCCTTGCCCGCCGCAATATCGTACCACTCGTTCGTCGTCAGGTCGGAGCGGGTTTCGGCCAGGGGCACATCATGCCCCAGGCGGCGGACGGCGGTCAGCCAGCGCGAGCGGGGCGCAAACATCGCGGTGTCGAGCCGGTCTTGGGCCACCCGGCTCAGTTTCTCGCCTTTCGCTTCATGCCGCAGGGAATTCTGCAGCGCTACGATTTTTTCATAGTCTGAAAACGCGGCGGCCAGCCAGGTGTCGGCGTCGGTCTTGGGCAGCAGCGTGCCGTGCCAGGCGGCAATGTGCGCGGCCTGCTCATCGATCTTCGATTCATGCGCCGGCTTTTGGAACGGCTTGACATCGACCACGACCGGCGGGGTGGCGTCGGCCGGTGGCGCCGCGCCGCTCAAAAGCGCCCAATCGTTGGGAACCAGCGCCTGAATATCGGGGTTGCGCTTGCGTTCATCGTCGGTCGGCTGCCAGGTGCGGCCAAGCGGCGGGCCGAACAGGGCCCAGCTTTTCAATTGCCGCGCCAGTTCTCCGGTGGTGAACTTGGCGTCGCATGAAGGAAACGCGGCCAGTGGCGGCAGGGTGAATGCCTCGAACCCGAAATTGACGTCGATCTTGCCCTTGCGTTTGGCGAACAGTCGCAGCCACGCCTTGTCTCGATCGGATGGGCGAAATGCGAGGTTGGCCGGCTTGTCGGCCAGGCTGGCGACCGTTTCCTTGCGGACCTCGACGTCCTTGGCATTGTTGCAGCCCCAATAAAACCCGGTCATGCCGCCCGGCCATTCATTCCGGCTGCTCCGCCACAGTCGGGTCTTGTGCGTGCCGAGTTCGAACATCGCGATTTCCTTGGTGTTCACGTCGGCGAACAGCCATTCGTTCGAGTACAGACCGTTGTTGGAGTTCGTCAGAATTTCGACCGCTTTGTCGATCGAATCGGCATATTGCACCACCTTGCGGATCCGTGAGGCGAGCGCCAGCCCGTCGACATTGAAGCCGGTTTGCCGAATCGTTGTTTCGGCGACCAGCAACCCCCCGTCGTTCAGGTAGTAATCGAGGCCGCTCATGATGCCGCCAGGGTAGGTCTGAAACAGCATCCGCCGCCCCTCTGACGGCTTGATGTCGATCCAGACGTTGAAGTGCCGCACGTAATACAGCTTGAACATCGTGATATGCCCAAAGACGATTTCGCCGTTGGCCGTCGCCGGGGCGACGGCGGCAAACGCGCTGCAATGTTCGTCGTCTTCGTCTTCAGGGTCGCGGGTCGATTGGTTGAACAGTGGTTCGCGAAATTTTTGCCCTTCGAGCCCCGTGGCGGCGGCGTCCAGCCCCGACTGGAGAAACTCGACTTCAATTTCCGAATTCAGGGCCACGACATCGACCAAGTCGATGAACCGTCCGTCGAACTTCGCCCCGGCAGCCGCGGCGCCGTCGGCAATGCCCTTCATTTCCTGCAGGTATTCGCCCTCATACCGCCGCAAAAACAGGGCGTTGACCAGCATACGCATGTCGCGCCAGGCTTCGACCGGGGCCTTGGGGCTGCGATGATTCGCCAGCGCCTGAATGAAGTCGGCAATTTCGGCGGCGAGCAGCTTGCCGTGCTGGTAGCCGCGTTCGTAGGGCGTGCCCTCAATATGCAGCACGACCCAGCCGCTTTGCGGGTAACGATACGCTGGCCCCTCGCGCAACACCGCAGCCGGATCAGGCACAAACGCCCCCGATTGGGCCGATGGCGGTTCGGCAGCGCAGGCTGCCGCGTGGCACACCGCATAAACAATGCCCGCGGCCACGATGATCAGCCGCGCTGTAACGCCAAATCGAAACATGGCCCTGGCTCCTGATACAGTCTTGGCCTTTGAACTTCAAATCCTGGGTGCCGGCGCACTGAACGAATTGCCGCCAGCAATCGCGACGCATGCCGGGTGCGATCGCAATCAGCCCGTTGCGATTTTCACCGCGTCGCCATTGACAACCGCAATCGGCTCGAACGCCCAAGCCATGCGTTGCATTGTTGCGGGCATCTCCGTTTTCAGCAATGATAGCCCCGCCATTGCGAAGCGCGATGGCGCTCTGCCGCGTCTGGCATTCAACGGGGGGCTTCCTGCTTGCGGCCTTCGAGCACGCAGACTTCTGCCCGCGTGGCGACGACGCGCGTCAGTTGAAAACCGCCGGCCGCGAAGAGCTTGCGAAATTCGGGTTCCGATCGTTCCTTGCCGCCAGGAATCGTCAGCATCGTCAAGTCGAGCAGTTTGCCGAATGCCGGCGTGTTGCCTGGGGGGAGGACGCTTTCGACGACCAGCAATCGGCCGCTATCGGGCATGGCCCGGTGCACATTCTGCAAAATGACCGTCGATTGTTCGTCGGTCCAATCGTGAATGATGTGCCGCATCAGGTACGCATCGGCCCCGCCTGGTACCGATTCGAAAAAGTTGCCGGCGACAACCTAGCAGCGGTCGGCGAGCCCCGTCGCCTGCAGGCGGGTGCGGGCCCGCTGGGCCACACCGGGCAGGTCGTACAGTATTCCCTGCATCGCAGGGTGTTTGCCCAAGACAGTGGTCAGCAAACTGCCATTGCCGCCGCCCAGATCTGCCAGCACGCGAATATCGGAAAAGTCATAGGCGTCGGTCATGGCCGCCGTCTCGCGGCCGTGTACGCCGACCATCGCGGCATCAAACACCTGCGCCTGCTCGGCGTGTTGCGCCAGAAAATCGAACACCGGCATGCCATACCGCTTTTCGAAAGCAGGTTTGCCGGTCTGCACGCTGTACAGCAGTTCGCCCCAGGCCTGGTAATGCTCTTCGCCGCTCATGATGGCCAAGGCCCGCTGCGACCCTGCGGCATCGCTGCGCAGGCATTCGGCCAGTGGGGTGAGCGAAAATCGCGCTTGATCGTCTTCGGCAAATATTCCCAGGCTCGCCAAACCGCGCAGCAGCCGGTACAGCGACGGGGCGTGTGCGCTGACGGCGCTGGCCAACTGCTCGGCGCTCTGCGGGCCTTCGACGAGCCGATCAGCCAGGCCCAGTTTGGCCGCCACGTACACGGCCTGGGTGGTCCAGTAGCCTGTGATCATGTGGTTCAGCGTTTCACCGGGGGTGGGCGTATGCATCGATCCTCATTGCCGTCAGAAAGTGGTGATTGATTCCGGAGATTTCATCATCCGGCGATTTCGCACGCCAACCCGATGTGCTGGCAACAAATCGCACGGGCCTGGTGTCGCCTCGCAACCACTTGCACCGCGGGTCATGATTCGCCGAGGGCCCATGAACGCACGCAGTTTGGGGGAAGCATGCGTCAGAGGCTGGGGCCGCTGGCGCCTTGCGGGCCGGTCGGGGCGCCAACCGGGTTAAGTTTGTCACCGCGCACACGCAGGGTTTCGAGGCACAGGTCGACCTGCCGCTTCAGATTCATGTCGACGCTGTCTGGCAGCACGAACATCAGCAGAACCTGAATTTCGCCCTGCTGGAACAGGTATAGGGAAAAGACTTTTTTCCCGTCGCCAAATGTCTGCTCAGGCTCGATGATCAGGGGGGTGTATTTCACCCGATCGACGTAGGGTTCGTTGCCCGCGGGAAACTCCTGCGAAATCCACTTTTCGGGATCCGGGTCGGGCTGAATTTTGGCATTCAGGGCCTCGGAAAGCAACTTGACGACGTCTTCGTGAAATTTTTCGCCGCGAAATCGGCGGGGCGTTTCGCCGTCCTTTTTGGGGTCGGGGGCGAGCGACAGATTGCTCAGCACGTATAAGAACGCCTTTTGAGGTTCGGCCTTTTCGTCGCCGGATCCGGCGACCTCAGTTCGAAACGCCGCCCGCAGGCCGGGCAATTCAACATTCATGAAGCTCGGCTGGCGCTCGTCCATCGCTTCCGACTTGCCGCCACCTTTGCCGCCGGGCTTGCCGCCGCCTTTTTCCTTGTCGGCACCCGCTTCCTTCTCGCCGCCTTCGGCCTCGGGGTCTTCGGGGGGCGGCGCGGGGATCATTGAAAATGCCAGGGGCACACGCAGCTCAATTCCACCCGGGTCGCCCCAAGCCGACGCGAGGTTGTCGTTCAACAGGTCAAGGTGCCGGAACATGATCGCCGTTTTGCCGAGCCGCTGTTCATACAACTTGGCGCCGCAGCCCGCCAACAGCGCGCAGCATCCACCTGCCAGAAGGAACCGGGCAGTCCACCGCGCCACGTCATGACTTCGCATGATTTTGACTCGATTCAGGGCTTTTCCTGGCCACCCGGCGGGGCCTTTTCATCGGCAGAACTCTTGTCGCTCTTGGCATCGTCATCGGGTTTGGCATCGTCGGGCTCGCGCTTCTTCGCGTCGGGCTTCTTCTCGTCGCTGGCGGGCTTGTCATCATCCGCTGGTTCCTCGGGCTTCGTGGCGTCGGGCTTCGGCGAGTTCGACTTGCCGGGCTCGGCGTTGCCGGCCGCCGGGGTCGATTTGGCCTTGACCAGATCCTTGCGGGCGGGCCGCAGCTTTGAAAAATTGTCGGCGGAAATTACGTAATACCAGTCGGCAAAGCGGCGGTTGAGCTTTTGCGCCTGTTCTTCGCCGGCTTTCCGCTTGTCTTCATACGCTTTGAGATCAGCCTCATATTTTTTCAGATCGTCCTGGTACTTGCTTTCGGCCGCTTTTGCCGCCGCCTTGGGATCGGGCGTGGCTGCGTCGCCGGTAGCCGGCTTTTCCGCGGCCGGCTTGTCAGCGGCGGGCTTGTCAGCGGCGGGCTGGGCGTCGTCCTTGGACTTCTCATCCTTCGCATCGTCGTCGCCCGTGCAATCGTCGGCCGGTTTGCTGTCGGGTTTTTCAGACTTCGGGGAGGCCTTATCGGCGGGTTTGTCCTCGGGAGCTTCGTCCTTGGGGGGGGCAGTATCGGCCTCTTCAGATTTTTCGGCAGCGGGTTCTTCAGCGGCGCCCGGCTTAATCGGCTTTTTCGGTTTGGGGCCCAGCAGTTTGGGGTCGAAGTGCGCCGTGATGAACAGGTATCGGCTGGCCTTGCCTTCGGGCGACTTGTCTTTGCCTGACGCGTCCTTTTCGGCTTTCTTCGCGTCGGCTTCTTTTTCGTTGGCAGCTTTTGTCCCGCCGATTTCGACCTCATTTTCATTACCAACGAAGATTTCGCCGAACCGCAGAATGTATTCGATGCCCTTGCTCGTAAACGCCGAAAGCTCGCCTTCGTTGGAAACGAGTTCGCCCTCGCGGGTCAGTATAAAGCCCATGCTCCGCAGGTCGAGCAGGGTCGCCTGGCTCAATTTGGCGCCTTCGACAAGTTTCAGCACGTCGCTCAGCCCCTTCGGTTTGGGGCGCACGCCCACGAGCCGCAAATCGTCGAGCGCGTTGACCAAGTCGTTGACCTTCGAGAGTTCGATTTCCTCGACCGAGTCATTCATGCCCTTGAGCTTCCAGGGGTCGGCGGGCTTGTCGCGATCGAGTTCGTTCAGTTCGCCCTTGACGATACGACCCTGCTGTTCGTCAATCTTGTAATTGTCCATCACGATGCGGTTCAGGTCGTCGCGCTCGACCTTGAGCAGGTCGGTTTCGACCCAGTCGGCAAACTTCGTCGACAGGTCAATTTCCAGCTTGGCGACATACACCGACTTCTCATCAGGGCGGCGAACATAGTAAAACCCGCTCCGCCCTTTGAGCTGCTTGCCAATGATCAAGTCGACCAGCACGTTGCCCCCGGCCTTGGTCATCGTAATTCGCTGGCCGCGGCCCTTGAGCTTTGTGCCGTCTTCATCGAGCGGGTCGATGACCCCAAGTTCAGCGTAGTCCTCAGGCGCGGCCAGCTTGAGCTCGCCGCGTTTGACGCCGATCATGGACGACGCAGTTTTGGCCATACGGTCGGCGGCATCGGCCGGGTAATTGTGGTGCGAGGGAATGACCCACAACCCGTCCTTGAATTCGACCGAAAAAATCCGCTTGGTGGCCTGCGCGTCGTTAAACGTCACGACGCGCAGCGACGTGGGGTCGTTGGGGTTGGTGAAGTCGGGAAAGAATTCCTGCCCGACTTTGGCCTCCTGCAACTCGCGGGGTTTGATTTCGGTCGAAGGCGCGGCGAACCAGGCGGCCGTCAGGCCGATTGCGGCAGCCGCCACGAACCCGAGTGTGCGTGTGGATTCAGTCATCGTTTCGTCTTTCCTAATGCTTCTTCTGAACCAGCCGGTCGGGGACGATCCCCTGCCGCTCTTCGCGAACCCGCGAAGCGAACACGAAAATTCCGAGCAGCAGCGCCGGAATGGGCGGCAACAGCACGGCCAGGGTGGCGTACCAGCCCTCGACACTGCGAATTTTGCGTTCGGTGATGTTCTTGCTTTCCTGAACCTTTTTGTTCTTGATGTTTTGAATGTTCGCTTCTTCGACTTCGACGCGGCGGCGCTCGTTTTCATTCGCTGTCGCCAGCTTGATCATTTTTGTCCGGTCGTCCATCGTCGTGTCAGTCTTGAGCTTTTCAATTTCGGCGGCGAGCCGCTTTTTCGCTTCGTCCAGTTCTTTTTTGGCCTCTTTGTCGGCCCGCTGGCGTTCTTCGCTGAATTTCGTCTTGAATTCTTCGGTCAACTTCTCGATGCGCGACAGGGTGCGCTGGCGGTTGCGGCGTTTGCGCAGGGCCAGCAGCGAATCATCACCCGCCAGGTCGTCGATCGCGTTCAGCAGCAGGGTGATGTTATCGAGGTTCAGGTCCTGCCATTTCTTGTCGCGCACTGTAAAGAACGCATCGGAAATCATGTCGAGATCGGCTAGGAACACCACATTGATCTTGCCCGCCTCCTTGCCGTCGGTTTTGTCATCGGTCTCGCCCGTGATTTTCGCGGCGAGCACCTGCTCGACGGGCGTCGGCGGAAACCGCGGTTCCGGCGAAGGCAGCGGCTGCGCCCCGCCGAGCATCGGGTTCGATTGCGCGTATTCGTCCCACTCGAGCGTGAAAGCGTTTGGGCTGGTGCGCAGCAGGGGAATCATGTCGAGCTTGGTTCCCTCGCGCTTGCGCAGCGAACCGGGGTACAGCAGCATGACTTCCTGCAATCCTTTTGAAATCTCGCTCTTGGATCCGAACGGTGTGGCCGACCCGTTGTTTTCGCCCACGTACACTACGTCGAGACGTTCAAGCAACGCTGACAGATCGGGGTGCGGGTCGTAGGTCGGATCCCAGGTGGTTTGCGAGGAATTCCAGCCCAACCCCAGCAACGTCGCCAGTTGCCGCAGTTCGCCATTGTCGGCCTTGGGTTGCGGCGGAGGTCCGCCGCCAAACATTCCCCCACCGGCGCGGGGTTTTGGCAGCTTGGGCGACAGATCGGGGTGCGTCACGGGAAACGGGTCGTCGATGATCAGCGTGGCGCCGCCACGCCGCACATAATCGACCAGGTTTTTCATTTCGGGTTCGGTGAGCGTCGAGGGCATGGCCGCCAGTACAACGTCGTACTTTGCAGACGCCAACTCTTCGGGGCCAACCTCTTTGACGTCGTACTGCTTCTTCAATTCGGTAACGATGCGCCATTCGGGCTGCGACCGGAACGATTGCATATCGAACCCGCCGGTCAATTTGGCGTCGGTTCGCAAAATGCCCAACTTCAATCGCCGGGCCTCCGAAACGGTGCGCACCGAACGGGCCAACTCATATTCGACTGGCGTGCCCAGGTCGAAAAACGGCACAGTCACTTCGTCGTCGGCGCTGCCCGAAACCACCACGCCCAAGTAAACGTCGTCTTGCACGAACCGCCCGGCGCGCTCGCTTTGAATCGGTTGCGGTTCAATGCCGAACCTCCTGGCTTCGTCGGCCGCATCGGTGAAGCGTTCGGTATTCGTGATGCGCACACGAACCGCGTTGCCGCCCACCTGGTCAAACTGCCGCAACAGCCCGATCAACGTTGAGCGTGTGGTCACGTAATCGCGCGGTACTTCGGGGCTGATGAAAGCCTGGATCATGACCGGTCGCTCGGGCTTGACGGCCCGCAACAGTTGAATCGTCGTCGGCGAGAGGCTGTACACATGCTCGGCGGTCATATCAATCCGGCTGTTCCCGCGCGCCGCAACGACGTTAAAACTGAACAGGATCAGGGCCAGGCAAATCGAACGCGCCGTGAAATGCAGCCCCATGGGCGAACCATGCGGGCCGCCTGACCAATGCCGGCGGCTGATCAGCACGAGGTTGATATACAGCATCAGTCCGGTCAGCGATGCGAAATAGAGAATGCCCCCCAGAGGAATCATTCCCAAGCCGAAATCGCGCAACTGTTCGGCCAGGCTTAACCCCTGCAGGAACTGCTTGCTGGGAGCGATGATTTCACCGAGCTTGTCGATGAATACCGGAACCGCGCACACCGCCGCGCCCAGCACATACGCGACGGGCGTACTGTTAGTGACGATCGACGCGACCAGCCCGGCGCTGAGCAGGGCCGACCCGGCGATCCAGTAACCGAAATAGGTAGCGCACATCAGCCCCAGGTCGGGGGCGCCCCAACTGCCCAGCGATGTACTGCGCAGCAGGCACAACACGATCACATGCGACAGCGAAAACCCGAGGGCCACAGTATACACGCCGACCACGGCCAAGTACTTGCCCAACAGGATTTCCAAGTCGGACGCGGGCAGTGTGAACAGAAGTTCGTCGGTGCCCAGTTTGCGTTCATCGGCCCAGGCGCCCATCGTGATGGCGGGCACGATGAACAGCAGCATGACCGGAAACCAGTCGGTCAACTGGTCAAGGTTGGCGAGATTGTTGGCGAAAAACTTGGGGCTGAATGCGAAAATCGACCCCGCGCCCACAAATGCCACGATGAACAGATAGCCGATGACCCCCGAGAAATAACTGAGAAAATTCCGTTTGAAAACGGCCTGAATGACGTGCTTCCGCATTGAACCTGACCTCTGAAAACCTGTTCTGGGCTACCTGACGACCGCCAACCTCGGAAAACAGCCTGAGCCGCGAACCAGCCGAAACTCGCTGCGCCGCCCGCCGCCACCCCGTCAGCCGCCGGCGTTTGTCAACTGGCGAAATCGCAAATCCATGTCGTGGGTTTCGCCTTCCATGGCATCAATCCCGCCGTCGAGCACGATGCGACCGTTATTGATGAGCACCACCCGGCTCGCAACGGCCTTGACTTCCTGCAGAATGTGCGTCGAAAGCAGAATCGTCTTGGTCTGGCCCAAGCTGCGAATCAACTCGCGCACGTCGTGAACCTGATTCGGGTCCAGCCCCGACGTCGGCTCGTCGAGAATCAGCACTTGCGGGTCGTGCAACAGCGCCTGGGCCATGCCCACCCGTTGCCGGAACCCTCGCGAAAGCTTGGCGATCGGCTTGCCCCACACCGCGCCCAACGAACATTTCTGCGCGACATAATCCAGCCGCTGCTTGAGCAGATCGGCCGTCATGCCCCGGGCTTCGCCCAGATACCGCAAAAGGCTGTGCGGTGTCATTTCGAGGTACAACGGGCCATTTTCCGGCAAATAGCCAATCAGGTTCGCCGCTTTCAGGCGTTGGGCATACACGTCGAACCCGCCGATTTTCGCCGAACCGGTTGTGGGCGAAAGAAAGCCGGTCAAGATCTTCATCGTGGTCGACTTGCCGGCCCCATTGGGGCCCAGAAACGCGGCGACCTGCCCGCGGGGAATCGAAAACGTCACATCTTCAATGGCCACGAAGGGGCCGTAATGCTTCGACAACCCACGCGCTTCGATCATCGGTTCCTTACCGTTGCTACTCATCGTCACCTCGAAATACCCAGCGCAAGATACCCAGTTCCGTCCCTATTCTCTTAACCAGCCGATTCATCAATGTCCAGCGTTCCCATGAAAAAATGATTCCCCGGCCCGCCAAAATCGGCCGCGATTCATGCGAAAACCCGGCGCCTCCGACGACTCGTCGCACCGAATCGGGTCGCACCAGATCGG
>JAJXXL010000204.1 GCA_021781115.1 Planctomycetota bacterium | reverse complement strand
TTAACCTCGACGGGATTCTGCAAAAACTGAAGGAAGGCCCGTGCACGCAGGAATTGGCGACCAAGGCCATCGCGTCTTCTAGCGGCGTGGCATCACCAAGGCGATGCGGTACATCTCCGCGCCGGGGCTGGCGAATTGCTGCGGCAGCCGGCTCGGCGCAATGCAGGCCCTCGTGCGGCGCCCCCGCACCGAGTGGCAACGGGCAGCGCAGGCGACGAGCCCCGCTGACCCCGCACACCCATATTCTCTGAAAACAAAAGAATAATGCAGCGCCCAATCTGGGAATCGGCCCGTGCCTTTTGACAGCCTGGCCAAGTCAAGGTTCGTGGTGCAACTTCGCGGGTAAGTCGAAGACGCGGTCAACAGACTGGTAAATCGTGGTCAATTCTGGTATTCTGATGCCTGTCGGGGGCAGCGCCGAGTAGACCGTTCTGGATGCAGTTCCAGGCCAACAGTTTTTCCGATTTCCACCAATTGTATGCCAGTTTGCCATCGCGATTTTCTTGCCCCGGTGTGCGCGGTGGCCTGCCCTGTGCGTTCGAAGCCTCTGCAGTCTGCTTAAGCCCCTCGGAAAACGTCAGTTTTTCGCGGGGGTTTGTATTTTCGTGCTCCAGAGCGTATCGCCTTTGTGTGAGCGCGGCCGGCGAACGCCAGGCCACGCGGCACGCGCAGCGCTGTGAGCGTACAAGCCGGGCAAATGGGGAGATCGGCCGCCGTGAGCTTGTTGGAAGTTACTCACTTGCGAAAAACATTCGACCGCAGCGTCGTCGCGGTCGATGACTTGAGCTTTCACGTTCAGGCCAACGAGGTGGTTGGCCTGGTGGGGCCGAACGGCGCCGGCAAGACAACAACAATGTCCATGCTGGCCGGGTTGCTGCAGCCCGACAGCGGGTCGATTGCCATCGACGGGCACCCCTTCGATTCCTGCAATGGCGATCATCGCGCGATCATCGGCATGGCCCCTCAGGATCTCGCAGTGTACCCGGATCTGACCACGGCCGAGAATTTGTCGTTTTTCTGCCGCATGTACGGAATTCGCGGCGCCAGAGTGGGGCGAAGGGTGGCCGCTGTCCTGGAACTCACGGGCCTGGCCGAACATGCGTGCCGGCTGGTGAAGACGTTGTCAGGCGGGATGAAACGCCGCCTGAATTTTGGCGTCGCGCTGCTGCACGAGCCGCGGCTTGTCATTCTCGACGAACCGACCGTGGGCGTCGATACGCAATCGCGTTCGCATCTGCTCGATGCGGTGCGGCAGTTAAGCCGCGACGGGGTTGGCGTGGTGTATGCCAGTCATTACATGGAAGAGGTAGAAGAGGTCTGCGACCGCGTGGGGATTATGGATCATGGACGACTCCTGGCGTGCGACAGCCTGGACCAGTTGATGAGCTGTGCGCCCAAGGAACTGCGGCTGTGCATTGAGCCGTCTTCTGCGCGGCTGATCGAGCTTCTCCGGGGACGGGTCGACGTGCAGCCCTCGGCCAATGCCGACCTCGTGGTCAAACTTTTGATCAATGGGCACGACGCGCATGTGCGGCTGAATGACCAGTTGTGGCAGGTCACCGAGGCCATACGAGCCTGTGGCGCCGAATTGCGATCGGTCGAATCGGAGGAACACACCCTCGAGCGGCTGTTCCTGAAACTCACCGGCGACCGGCTGAGGGACTGACGCAATGAACGCCTGGCAAATCACGCTCAAAGACCTGCGGTTGCTGGTGCGCGACCGTCAGACGCTGTTTGTGCTCGTGGCCCTGCCCATGATCTTCATCAGTATTCTCGGCCTTTCGACCGGACAATTCCTGAACATGCAGGATAAGAACCAGCGCATTCTGATCGCGATTGCCAATGAGGCGCCTGGCGACCTGGCGGCGCAACTCGTCGAGCATCTTCGCACGAAAGATGGCGTCGATGCAGAAATCAGCACTGATCGCGATGAAGCGATTCGGCGGTTGGACACAGGCAAGTGCATGGCGGCGATCGTTATCGGCCCCAGCTTTCAGAAACGGGTCGACGCGCTGACCGTGGCCGACGTGCTGTATCTTGACGAAGGTCGATTGGCGAACGGCTTGAGCAGCCTCGACATGCACGTGATTTCGCGGGCCTCGTTCGTAAACACCGGAGGAATTGTGCGGCAATTGGTGTTTGACGCCGCCGTGCAGGCGGTGGCGCCGTTCGTCACGCGGAAGAACAAACTCGCCGCCCAGGTAATCGACCGCGGCCGCCGCCGGCTCGCCGAGCAGCGGTCTGCCGAACCGGGCGAGTCGCAGCCCGTGCCGCAGGCGGCGGCACCGCCCGAAACCAGCGGCAACGTTTATCAGATTCTCGTGCCGTCATACACGGTGATGTTCGCGTTTTTTCTGGTGAACATCATGGCGCGATCGTTTATCGGCGAGCGCGACATTGGCACGCTATGCCGGCTGAAGATGTCGCGTGTCACTCCGGCCGGGCTGCTCCTGGGTAAGACGGCGCCGTTTTTCATCATCTCGCTGGTGCAAAGCGGGTTGCTGTTTGCCTTTGGCAGGGTCTTGTTTGGAATGTCGTGGGGAAACACACCCGCCGCGTTGATCCTGGTGGTCGTGTGCACGTCGCTTGCCGCCACTGCGCTCGGGTTGCTGGTGGCGACGGTGGTTCGCAGCGATTCACAGGTCGCGGCTTACGCCAACTTCCTGGTCATCACGATGGCCGCGTTAAGCGGCTGCTTCATTCCACGCGACTGGCAACCCGAGGTTCTGCGTCAGATTGGCCTGATCACGCCGCACGCCTGGGCCCTGATTGCGTACGATGAACTGCTCGTGCGGGCGCATGCGAATTATGCCGTGGTCGGCCGCTGTTGCCTGATGGTTTTAACATTCGCGGCGGCCTTTTTTACTTTAGGCTGGTGGCGCTTTCGTAAGTTCGGCTGAGCCGACGGGCGTGCGCTGCCGCTCCCTCTGGTGTTTGCTCAAACCATGCCCGAGTCGATATTTCCCGTGCCGCTGGTTCCGTTCGAGCATTTCATGCTCGCCAACGATCGACCAGGACACCCAATGAGTTTCTTCGTGCGGCTGACATTTGACGGGCAATTTGACCGCAACCTGCTGAATGCTGCGCTCAAGACCGCGTTCGCGCTGCACCCGCTGCTGAATTCATTGCTGCAAGGCACTGCC
>JAJXXL010000263.1 GCA_021781115.1 Planctomycetota bacterium | reverse complement strand
CCCGATCGGGCGGATGTCGAACTGCGGAACGCCGCCGGCGTGTACATTCGGAAACGGCGCAGCGAAAGCATAATCGAACGATGTGCGGATCCGCCGCTCGACCGCCTCTTCGCAATACAACGGTATGGGGTGGTTCAGGTGGTAGCTGAACAGACGCAGGTCGTCGAGACCGAAAATGTGGTCGGCGTGGCCGTGCGTGAACAGGGCGGCATGCACCAAATCGATCTGTTCGCGCAAGAGTTGTACGCGCAGTTCGGGCGAGGCGTCGATCAGAATGTTCCCCTCGGGCGCGGCGACCAGCACGCCAGTGCGCGTGCGGCGATTGCGGGGATTTTCCGATCGGCAAACTTTGCAGTGGCAGCCGATCATCGGCACGCCGTGGCTGGTGCCCGTGCCCAGCAGAATCATCTGCCGGCCCGGTTCGGAAAAACTGACATTCATGACAGCCTGTGAAACCCTGGGGGCGCCGCGCTCGTTCTTGACCGCCGGATCAGTTGAAACACGTGGCGGGTGTCAGACAGCCGACTGGACTTGCACGACAAACTGCCGCACGCGGCCTCACACGTCTTGCAGCGTAGAGCATTGTCGAAAAAAGTAAAAGGGGGGCGGGGGCGAATTTCGCCTTCGCACGCGCTGCCGACAATGCCCATCTGGCCGGGGCGAATGTGCCCGGTCCGGCGCCAAAGCCGGTGCGGCTGGCGCCGTTTGCCAGGCCTTGGGACGGCGCCTATAATCAGGGGGTCAGAACGGGGGCGAGCTTGCGAGTTGCAGGAGCGCTCTGCACGCGTTTGAGCGAACGACCGCCTCCGATGTGCGCCGCGTTGTTGCGCCCGAGCGGTTTCGCGTCAGTTCAACCCTTTGTGAACAGATGGATCAGCATGGCGATTGAAACACCCGTCCGCGTTGGCTTTATCGGTGCGGGCAAAATGGCAACCGCGCTGGCGGCGGGGCTGTGCCGCGCCGGGTTCACCACACCGGCTGCCGTCATCGCGTGCGATCTATTGCCTGCGGCGGCAAAGCAGTTTGCCGCTGCGACCGGTGCTGGAATCGTGGCGTCGGTGGCCGAGGTGGCCCAGCGGGCTGATGTGGTCGTCGTGGCGGTGAAACCTCAGCAAGTGGGCTCAGTGTTGGCCGAACTGGCCGGCGTGCTCGAAGTGCGGCATCTGGTTGTTTCCATTGCCGCGGGCGTTTCGCTGGAGGCGTTGTGCGGTACATTGGGGGCCCGGCGGCGTATCGTGCGCGTCATGCCCAACACGCCCTGCCTGGTGGGGGAATCGGCGTCGGCATTCAGCGTGGGGGGCGGCGCTACGCCCGACGACGCGCGGCTGGTGGAGCGCATGTTTGCGGCCGTCGGCGTGGCGATCGCGCTGCCTGAGTCGCTGCTCGACGCGGTCACCGGCCTGTCGGGCAGTGGGCCGGCGTTCGTGTACCTGATGATCGAGGCGCTCAGCGACGGCGGGGTGCGCATGGGGTTGCCGCGCCCCGTGGCATTGCAGCTCGCCGCTCAAACCGTGCGGGGCGCCGCACGCATGGTCTTGGAAACGGGCACGCACCCGGGGGAATTAAAGGACGCAGTTGCCAGCCCCGCCGGGACGACGATCGCCGGCCTGCATGCCCTGGAAATCGGGGGTGTGCGCGGTTGCCTGATGAACGCCGTCGAGGCCGCGACGCTGCGCTCGCGCGAGTTGGGCCGCGGTTCGTAGGCCTCTACGGCAAACCGGGGCGTGATTCGCGCGGGCTACGGTTTTGTTGACGCACCGTCGCGGCGGCGGAGGTTGCCCCACTTCAAGTCAAACGGCGGGTCGTCGGTGGCAGGAAATTTGGCGGCCAGAGTTTCATTGAAGTCAATGCCGAAGCCGGGTTTGTTATTGGCGTGGTAATACCCGTTCCGCAGTTCGGGGCAGCCCGGAAAGATGTCCTGTTCGGCCTGCGTGAAAGCCCGCGCCTCCTGGATTCCGAAATTCGGGGTCGCCAGATCGAGGTGCACGTTGCAGGCGTGGCCCACGGGCGAAACGTCGCCCGGCCCGTGCCAGGCGGTGCGCACCCCGAAAAATTCGCACAACGTGGCCACTTTGCGGGCCGGGGTCAGGCCGCCGATCTGCGAAATGTGAATCCGGATGAAGTCGATCAGGCGTTCTGTGATCAGCGGCACGAACTCATGCGGGTTGTTGAACAGTTCGCCCATTGCCAGCGGCGTTGAGGTTTGCGGCCGCAATGTTTTGAAGTATCCCGCATCTTCGGGTGAAAATGGGTCTTCCATGAAAAACGGTTTGTACTGCTCGACGTCTTTGACCAGTTGCATCGCCAGGATCGGCGGCGTGCGTTCGTGCATATCGTGCAACAACTCGATGTCATCGCCCAGCTTGTGCCGCATGAATTCGAACAGGCGTGGAACGAGCCGCACATAGGGCCGCGGCTCCCAGACTTCGCCGCGTCGATTTGCGGGTACGCGCTGATCGCCGATGTCAGCGCCGGTTGCCCCACCCGTGCCGTAGGTCGCCAGGCCGGGCACCGAACATTGAATGCGCACATGGCGGTAGCCCTCGGCCCGCAACTTGTGAGTCGCTTCGAGGACCTCGTCAAAGGTATCGCCCGACGCATGGCGGTAGGTGTCGACGGTGTCGCGGCACTTGCCCCCGAGAAGTTGATAGACCGGCAGATTCGCCCGCTTGCCCAGAATGTCCCACAGAGCCATGTCAACGCCGCTCAGGGCATTGCCCAGAACCGGCCCGTTCCGCCAGTACGAACTGACGAACGACGACTGCCACACGTCTTCGATCTGCGCGGGATCCTTTCCCAGAAGAAACGGTTTGAGAAACTTGTCGACGGCGGTTTCGACCGCGCGGGCCCGCTGTGTAAAAGTTGCGCAGCCGAGGCCGTACAGACCAGGTTCGTTTGTCAGAACCTTGACGACCACCAGCCGCACCTTGTCGGGGGTGAGAAGAAACGTCTTGACGTCGGTAATCTGCAGGGGCGGCTCTGCCTTCGACGATTTGGCGGCGGTGAGAGCCTGATCGGCCGAGGCCACGCGCGGCGTCGCCGGCAGCGCCGCAGCCGCGCCGACGGATGAATTCAACAGGGACAGCTTCAACCAGGTGCGACGGTCCATAATCGGCGTGCTCACTGCGCGGGGGGGGTGGAAGTG
>JAJXXL010000259.1 GCA_021781115.1 Planctomycetota bacterium | reverse complement strand
GACTTAGTTTGCCGAATTCGATTACCGCTTCGGGGGGCTGGCTTCACGCACCAGGGCGCCATGCTCGTTGCTGAGCACGAGAATTGAAAATCGCGTCGCCACGTCGAGGTCGTTCGTGTTCAACGACGCATAGTCGAACCGCCCGCGCAGGTCGGTGTAACCGTCTTTGTAAAACTTCACCTGGCCGTTGGCCGTTTGCGCGTACACTTTCACATAAACTTTTGCCTCGGGCTGATTGGTTTTCTGCCGTGTCACCTTCACTTGGCCGTAGTTTTCAATGACCTGTACCACCAGCGCGTGCGAGTAATACGGCTGAGTTTTCGTTTCGCCGCCACCCTGAATTTCGACCAGCACGTTCTTGTTGGCCAGCGACGCCGGCAACGGAATAAGGTGCGTCGTCGCTTTTTCGGGCAATTGGACTTCGAGCGTGCGATTCGGTCGAATCGCCCCAAATTGCCCGCCGAACTGCTGGACAAATGGATTGCGGCTGAACAGCAACTCGACATCCATTTCGTAAAAGTTGACGCGCACCGTCTTCAGGTTCTGGTAGTTCAACGTGATCTGACGCGACTCGACGGCAAAGTCAAAGCTCGGCTCGCTTGCCGCCAGTTGGCCCTGCTGCTGACTGCGGTCTTCAGGATCGGCCGACTTCACGCCGCCGCCGGCTGCTTCGTCGAGCTGATCGACAATGGCCGCGAACGTCTTCCGCCACCGCTCGACGGGGTGCTGAGCGTATTTTACGGCAATTGCGCGGGCCCGGGCGTGCTCGCTGGTGAAGAAATCGACGTATGCGGCGCAATAGTCGTATTGCATTTTCATTGACGTGTCTTCGGCATTGAGCTTGCCGAACGCCGCCACCGCTTCTTCGATCCGGTCCTGCAGCAGGAGGTAGTACACGACGGCGAGCTGATCGTCGGCAATAAGTTGCCGACTGTGGGCGAGTTCGGTCAGAAACCGGTGGTACTGGTGAAACAGTCGGTCGTTGACAATTTGACGCCGCTTGCCCAAGGCGTGCGCCCGCGCGTTGACGAGCGGCTTGTACTCCAAATGCTCAAACGTGCGCCGCGTAACCGGGTCGATTGTGAGCAACGGGCTGACCAGCCGCCCGCCGCACTCGGCCACCAGGTGGTCGCTGTGTTGCAGGTACTCGCGGGCCGCGGCGACAGAATTGTGAACCAGCGCGTACGACCACAGGGTGTGCTGGTACACGTGCCGCCGCGCCAGGAGTTCAACGACGGCGGCAAACATTTTGGCGTCGTGCATTCGCCAGGCGATGCGTTCGAGGTTCAGCCCGTTGACGTTGTGGGTTTCGAGGAACCGCAATACATCGTCGGCTCCGCCTTGTTGGGAAACAAAATCCCACGATTCGGCGTCGACCTTCGTTGGCGTATTGACGACGACCAACGTCGCGGGCGGCGCGGCGGCGATCAGCGTTTCATTCCGGGCGAACTGCACCGGGAAATGCGTGAAGCTTCCGGCGACGGGAAAGTAGAAATAGTAATCGAGCGTTTGGGTATGATACGGCTCGAGGTTCAGGTGCACCGTCTTCGTCGCCTGTCCCGCCAGCACAGGAACCGCGCCCCGCGGAATTTGCAGCAGGGCGTCGAGCTTCTGCCGGCTCGAAGTTGGGTTGGTCACGACGATCTGGCAGCCGTACACCGTTTGTACCAGAAATTCTTCGGTGACGAATTTGTCGACCGGTTCGCCATTCTCCATGCGCTGCCGGTCGCCGTGCCGGAAATAGTTCTGGCTCACGAGCACTTTACCGCCGGCATCGGGGGCAGCGGCCGGCTGCACCTGCTCATGAAACAAAACGAGCGGCCCTTTCGCCGTCAGGGTCAGTTTCACGCCCTCGAATTGAAAATCCTGGTTGGGCGATTCGAACGGCAAGTCGAGCACCGCCAGGGCGAACATCAGCTCGCTGAAGTTGCGCGACGCCTCAGCCAGGTGCGTCGAAAGAAACGGCGCGGCGGGGTTGTGCCGGGCGTAGTCGTTCCAGAACGCATTGACGGAAATTAAATCCGCCACCTGCTGGTCAATCGTCAGGTGATGGTAGTTATTCTCGGCCCATTCCCAGGTTTTGTCGAGCTGGCGGTACAGGTGCCGCATTTCGCCGCGTTCTTTCATGTCCCGATCGAGCAACTCAAGTTGATCGCCTAATTTGGCGGCGACGCCGGTTGCGGTGGCCTGCTTGCGCCGCAGGGCCAGGGCGCGGCCGTCGCGCGCCGCCGCGCCGGCCTTGGCCTCTTCGGCCTGGCTTTTTTGTTTTTTGGCGAATCCATTTGCCGCTTTTGACTTGTCTTCGGCGGCATCAGCCTCCGGCTTGCCCGCTGCGCCGGGTGCTTGCGGCCCAAGGCCGCCCATTCGCGCACCGAAATACGCTCTTTTCTCATTCAATTGTTGTTCGATGCCGAGTTTCAGATCTGACAGCCCCTCGGCTTCGGCGTTCAGGGCGTTGGCCTGTACCGCCGTGTCGAACAGCAACCGCAGCCGATCAATGTCGGGGGGGAGCAGCGCGAACAAGTCGCCGAGGTGGCGCACCGTTCGCGCCTGCTCGCCTGCCACCCGCTGGGCCAGCAGGATCTGTTCGACAATGTTCAGTTGCCCATGCTGCCAGGGGTGCAGAAAATCGGCAAGATCCTCGCTTAGCAGGAACCGGTCGAGAAACGTCTTGTCCTTCTTGTTGGCCAGGTACGGCTTGACAACCGACTGAAAGAACTCGCGGTCTTTGCGAAACAAAAAGTAGTTCAGTTCGTGGCACGCATGCTTCGAATACTGCGTCTGTTTTTCAGTCGGTTTGAGCGTGCGCCAGTTCACGATGAATGCAAACTCGGCCAATCGCGGGTCGTTGTTCAGGGTGGCGTACAGGGAATACACGCGAGCCAGGCTGTCGAACACCTCGAACTTTGATGTCGTCACGTCGGCGACCACGAACTTGCCTTCTGCCGGCACAATGCTGATTTGCTTCTGCCGTGTGAAATGTGCCTGAGGGTCGAACGCCGCCAGCAGTCGCAGGTCGACAAACACCGGGTTCTGCTCGGCAAGCGTCAGCGTGCGACTGACGGTGTTCAGCGGGTCGACCGCCACCACCTGAATATATTGGCGGCCACTCAGGGCCTCGAGCGGGATTTCAATCACCCCGTCTTCCTTGGAAACCAGATTGGTCAGGACCGCGGCCGGCTCAGCAAGGAAATCCAGGTTCGCGAAATTCGGAACTGCGACGGCCGCGGCCGACTCTGGCCGGGCACCGCGCTGCATCTGACTCGGCGCCGGTCCACCGGCAGCGTTGAAATCCTCGCCCCCGGTGGCCAGTTGCTCGCCGGTCTCGGTCGTGCGCACGGCCCACGGGTTCAGCAGCAGCGACGGCCGGTCGAGCATGTTGCCGGGAAACTTCGTCGCGTACAGGCGGTCTATGATGTACCGGTATTCATCGCCGATGTTGCGGCCAGTCAGGTACACTGACGGTGCGGGGGAATTTATGAACAGAAACGGCTCGGCACTGCCGGCGCGGCTCAGGTGCACAAAAGCGTCGTACTCAGGCAGGAACCTCGCAGCGAACAGGTGCACACGCGTGAATTTCGAGGCGTTGGCCAACGTGATTCGCAGTTTGCCATCGGCGGCGACCAGTGACGCAATCTGTACGGCAGGCAGTGCGGGCGTTTCAAGTTGCCGCTTCGCGCCCATGACGAACCGACCCAGCCGCTCGCCGGCTGCGAGGCGAATTCTGATGCGGGCTGCCGAAGATTTCAGAAACAGCTCGTAGTCGCCCGCCGGCAGCTTGTCGGCAATGATCAACCCGTTTTTGACACTGAGGTTGGCAAATCGGTCGGCGACGTACTGGTCGCCGCGCAGCTCAAGCAACGCTGCTTCGTCGCGGGAAACTGCAGGGGCCGCGTTGTTGCCGCCCTCCCCGGCCCGCCTCGGCAAAAACGGCAGCGCCACCGGTTCGCCGGCTCGGCCCTGAATGGTGCCAGGGTAGGTGAACCGGTCGCCCGTAAACCGCCAGGTGTGTGCAGCGCCTTGCGGGCCGGTCGCGGTGATTTCGGCAATGCCGTCAAGGTCGCCCAGGGCAATTCGCCCGGCGGGGTCGGTTTTCAAGACCGCGCCGACGGCGGCGCGAAAATCGCGATGCTTGATCGTGAACACGACCGGCCGCGAACTGCGCGATTCGCCCGTCTTGCCGCGTAATTCCAGGAAATACCTGCCGCTGGCCTGCAACAGATGCACATCTTCAATTTTGTCGGTGCGGTCGATTTCATTCAAAGAAAATGTGTCGGTCGCCGAAAGGTCGACCTTGTCGCCCCCTGTGCTCAACCGTTTGACCTTGGCCGAGAGCACAAAGGAAATCGAGGCGAGACGCGGGGGCGTTTGAAATTCATAGACCGTTTCGCGATCTTCAAAGAGCTCGAAATTTGGCACTTCATGCGTCGAGTGCACGCCGTCAAGGTCGGTGGAAGTTGCGGTGAGCTTAACGTCTTCGAGGAGCTTGATCGACACCCGCGCTCCATTAACAGTCAGCCCCGGGCGAATCACCAAATCGGCGGTCTTGCGTTGCAGGAGCGCTTCGCGGTCGACATAAAACCCGGCGGCCAGTTCGTAGTTCTCTGGTTCGTGCTGAAAAAAATCGAGCGACGAGTACGTTTCGCCCGCGGGCTGCCCCGCCACCGCGTTGACGGGTGCGCTGAGCACGATCGGCTGCCGCCCCGGGTTCGTGCTGAACGGCGCCAGAATCTTGCCGTCGTTGCCGGCCTGATATTCATGCCCGGCCAGCCACAAGGATGCGTTCTTGATGTGCCGCCCCTGGCCATCGAACACCGTAAACGCCTGCCCCGAGGGCCGCGTTTCGACAAGATGATGCAACCGCCCCTTGCGAATGAGGGCCCGGCTGCTGCGCCCGTTGCCGATGAAATCAATTACGTACACCCCGGCCTTGCCGAGTTGCCGAAACTCCAGCCGCCGCGCCATGCGACGCAGCGGCGGGTCAGTGTACGTGTGCGTCTGTTCGAAATTGGCTACCAGCCCGTCGAGGTTGACGTCGGTGTCGATTTCACGCTGTTGTTCACGGTAGTAGCTCCCGGTGTTGATTTCGTAAACCTTCACGATCAGCGTCGAGACGTTCTTGACGTGCAGGTCGAGCACGACGGGCGCTTCCGGGTCGTATTCGGTCTTGTTCGTGAATGCGAAGTCGATGTCAATCCGCTCCTTGAGCTGCCGGAACGCTTCAGGCGTCAGCAGCGACGCCCACTGTTCCGATTCGCCCAACCCGTTGACGATCTTGGTTTCAGCAAACAGAGCCCGCAAATACAGGTCGTTGACAAGCGGCTCAAACTCACTCGTATTGGCAGCTTCGACGAGGAAATGCGCCAAATAACTCCGCACGAGCGGCTCGTCGCTGCCCACCGGCGGCAGCAGCGTGGCCTGATCAAATGTCGCATTTAAATCGCACGGAAACCGCTTGAACGCTTCCGATTCGAGCGCCGCATTTGACGCATACGGCACGTTTCGTGGCAGCTTGAGGTATTCGAGAAAGCGCGGCCTGTCGTACTTGCCCTGGCGCCGGTCAAGCACCAGTTGGTGGTACAGAACATGCGCCTTGAGCGAATTGAACGTCGGCGGCAGCCGGGCAGCAAAGGCGGAGAGCCGGGCAAGGTGCGCAGCAACCAGCCGGTCGTCATGCTGCCAGTCTTCGTCGTCACCCGGTTGCAACTTCGCGAGGTACGCGACGACAAACTTTTGCTGCGATAACAACGCCGGTTTGAGCTGGGCCAGTTCGTCGAGCTGGCTCAGCAACATCAGCCGATGAATGCCCAGCGAGCCAAAGCCCCCTGAATTGACGTGGGCCAGATCGTCGGCCACGGCCTTCACCAGGCCGGGGGCGTCGGGCCGCGTCAACCGCGACAGCAGGCTGCGCCGCTGGTTCGGCGTGAGATCCGCCGCCAGCAGCCAGTCGAACGCCGCGTCTTCAAAACCGTCGATGTTGTCCTTCGTTGCCGCGTTCGCCCGGGCCAAGAACTGCGTCCGCGAAATAAGCGCCGGGTCGAGCGTGGTGGGCAGCTTCGGCTCTGCGTTGAGTTCTTCCTTCTGATGCAGGAAGGTCACCCCCAGCCGTTGCTTGAGGTATTCGAGCGATTCGGCCGGGTTCCGGGTGTAGGTCAACAAGGCATACCGCGTGCGGATTTCGAAGAACCGCGGCGTCTGGCCGTGCCGCTGAACCCAGGGGCCGAACAGTTCGCGGGCCTTTTCAAACTGCTCGGTATTAAGGAAATGCAAGCCGTGGTAGTAGTAGAAATCTTCAGTGCCCGGAATCAGTTGCTTCAGCGGAACGGACCGATCGGCCGCAAGAGCGAAATCCTCGACAAAGTCGATTTCGCCGGCACATACCGCAGCGGTTACAGACAATACGATCGATCCTATCAGTGCAAACCGGCGCATGAGCGGCTCCGCTGTCGAATGAATCTTGATATTGAGGTTGGGACGCACCGGCCCCTCCAGAAACGTAGCTCGCGCCACGCCAGAACGGTAGCAAATAGACGATGGCGAAGCCGAATTAGTTCCCCCGGGTCGCCAATCGTCCCCGGCAAGCCCGCCGGGCGATCCACTGGCGTGAAGGCAAAAACCAGAGCCACGGCCGGCCGTGCAACAGGTTCGGGGCGTCGCCGAATGGCAGCGCTATACCACGATAACGCCCGTGCGCCCGTTTTCTTATATCGCGTTCGTGTGAAATTGACGCCCCAAAGAGCTGCGCATCGTCAGCCGGTTCGCAACTCGTTATCAAACATGCAGTTCATCCTGACGATGCCTCTGAATTCGGTAAGACATTCTAATACTGCGCCCGTTCCGCCCGGGTACCCCCCTGACGCAACCTCGAACCGACCGTGCGCAGTCGGTGCCGGCATCGTCAGCCGCGCCGCAAGTAGCTGTCCCACTGCGGGTTGTACATGACTATGCCGCGACGCTTGGCCTGTTGTGTCGCGGGAAATGTCGCTTTATTGTGACTGGGGGACTCGGGGGGGCTGACGATGGGATCCAATTCCTGTGCGTTCCACTGCTGCAATTTCACGCCATAGCCCTCATGGAATTTGCTGGTAAAAAAAGTGCGGGTCTTATATTTTTGCACTGTTTATCGCATTCACAACTACTGATGAATGTTGACAAACCTGACCGCGCTGGACGATAATCACCCTGTTGACGGAAACCAGCAATAACAGACCCCACCCGAATATCCTCCCTTCGAATCGCCCTGCCATGCATGACGCCCCGCGAATCTGTTCCGGTCCGGTCGCCCGCCGTGAGTTCTTGCGCATTGGCAGCCTGGGTTTGGGTGGACTGACGCTGGCCGACATGTTGCGATTGCGGGCGCAAGCCACCGACGCTGGCCATTCCGCACTGCCTGACGCCTCGGTCATTTTCCTATGGTTGCCCGGCGGGCCGCCGCACATGGATACCTACGATCCCAAACCCGAGGCTCCCAGCGATTATCGCGGCGATTTCCAGCCAATTGCGACAACCGTGCCCGGCCTCGATGTTTGCGAATTGCTGCCCCGGCATGCCAAAATCGCGCACAAATTCAACCTGATTCGCTCGATTGCACACAATTTTGCCGATCATGGCGGCGGCCACAAGAGATTCATGACCGGTCGCGAACCGAAAACGCCCACGGAATTCGTCAACGATTCGCCCGCCGTCGGTTCAATTGTCGCGAAATGCAAGGAGCGGCAAACCTACGGGGTGCCGAGTTATATCGCCGGCGTCGATAACGGCCGCCAAGGCGTCGATGTCTTCAGCTTGGGGGCAGCGTACTTGGGTTCGGCGTATACGCCGTTTTTCGTGCCCGGCGACCCCGCGGCAAAAGAATTCACGGTGCCGAACATTGCCCCAATCGCCGAAGTGTCGGGCCGGCTCGATGACCGGATGCGGCTGTTGCAGCAGTTCGATCACTTCCGCCGCCAGGCCGACGCCGCCGGGCAGATGACCTCCATGGATGCTTTTCATGCCCGGGCGCTGGGGCTGCTGACGAGCGACCGGGCGCGGCGCGCGTTTGACTTGTCGCAGGAACCTGAATCGCTCAAGGATCGCTACGGCCGGCACGCTTGGGGCTATCGCGCCCTGCTCGCCCGGCGGTTGGTCGAAGCCGGCAGCACGTTTGTGACGATGGTGCTCGAAAACCCCTACCAGTCAGGCCTGCAATTCCTGAAGCAAGGCACCTACAATTGGGACTCGCACGCCGTCAATTGCCACATCTGGGACGACCTGCGCTTCCGCCTGCCGATTTATGACCAGGCCATTACCGCCTTGGTCGAAGACCTCGAAAACCGCGGCCTGACGAAAAAGGTGTTGCTCATTGTCACAGGCGAATTCGGCCGCACGCCGCGAATCGAAAGCTCGATCGGCACGCAAACGGGCGTCAAGCAACCCGGCCGCGATCACTGGCCGCAGGCCATGTCAGTGCTCGTTTCCGGGGGCGGCATGCGCACCGGCCAAGTGATCGGCTCGACGAATTCGAAGGGCGAACATCCGAAAGACCGCCCGCTGACGCCCAACGACCTGTGGGCCACGGTGTATCGGCACCTCGGCATCGACTGGAGCCAGTCGTTTCCCGACTTCCGCGGGCGGCCCATGCCCATTTTGCCGTTTGGTCAGCCCATTGCCGAGTTGCTCGGGTAAGCCCCGGCATCTCGCAGCGCATCACATCGCGGAGCCGCCTTCATGAAGCCCGTGCGCCCGAATCGCATTTCTCGCCGTCGCTTTTTGTCGACCGCCGCTGCTGGTGCAGCCGCCGTCGTGGCGGCGCCTGCCGTCGTCACGGCCAGCAAGACCGATGCCGCACTGATCGTGGGCGAGGGCGACTACAAGTACGAAACCGTCCACGATTGGCCGCAACTGCCTGACAAGTTCACCTGGCAAACGACGCACAACGTGGCGGTCGACGCGGCGGGCAACCTGTACGTGATTCACGAAGGCCGGGCCAACCTGAAAGACCACCCGTCGATCTTCGTGTTTGACAGCGAAGGCAAATACATCCGTTCCTTCGGCAGCCAGTTTCAAGGCGGCGGTCACGGCATTGAGATCCGCAAGGAGGGCAGCGACGAATTTCTGTACGTCTGCGCCTACCAGCACCTCAAAACGTTTGCCAAGCTCGACCTGAAGGGCGAAACCGTCTGGCAAAAATACGCGCCGATGGAGTCGGGCGTGTACGCGGCCAAGGAAGACACACAGCCGACAGGTCAATGGGGCCGCGACCGGTTCATGCCCACGAATTTCGCTTTTCTCGACGATGGCGGGTTTCTGCTCGCTGACGGCTACGGGGCGTTTTATGTGCACCGCTACGACAAAGACGGCAAATGGCTGTCGTGCTTCGGCGGGCCGGGCGGGGGCGAAGGCAAATTCAACACGCCGCATGGCGTGTGGGTCGATCGCCGCGCGGGTCGTGAACCCGCGATCGTCGTGTGCGACCGGGCCAACAACACGTTGCAATACTTCACGATGGATGGCAAGTACCTCGAAACATTGAAAGGGTACGGCCTGCCCGCCAATGCCGAAACCTGGAAAGACCTGCTCGTCATTCCTGAACTGCACGCCCGGCTGACACTGCTCGACTCCAAAAACCAGGTCGTGGCCCGCCTGGGCGACGACGTGGCCCGCGTGACGGCCAAAGACGGCGGCGGAATTCGCGGCGACCGCAACAAATGGCTCGCCGGAAAATTCGTGCACCCCCACGACGCCTGCTTCGGCCACGACGGCAGCATCTTCGTCGCCGAATGGGTCGGCACCGGCCGCGTCTCAAAACTCAAACGGCTGGCGTAGCGGGCCGAACCGTGCCGATGGCACGTAGTTCTCCTGCCGGCAAACGCAATAATTGTTCACGTATTTGCCGGATGCCCCGTGCTCATAATTCTCCCGACGTATGCGGGGCGTCGGTCCAAAGCCAATGGATCGCCGCGTAGGCCACGAGAGGCAACAGGCTGGCGAGCTGCATGCCGCGGTCGTAGGAGTGCGAGCGATCGACCCAGTTGCCGAAGGCGCTGTGCCAGATTGCGGGAAACGTCCAGGCAAAGGTGCCCAGCGTGCCCGTGATTTTACCCTGGTGCAACGTCGTCAGTTCCTGACTCAGCGAGTAGTAGCACGGAAACAACCCCAGCGAACCCAGACCCACGATGAGCAGGGCCCATTCAAGTTCCCGCCCCGCCTTGAGCCACGGAATCAGGCAACCGGTCGCCGTCAGCAGCGCGCATGCGCCAAAAACCAGCCGCCGCGATTTGTGGGCGCTCCAGCCGTGGCGGCACAGCGCCGCCGTGGCAAGTCCTGAGGCAATGCACCCCACATCGGTGGCAATGTTGAACCAGGTGGCGAGGTCAAGCGCGGCGTCGCGCGAATACCCGCGCCCCTGTTCGAGAAACAGTTGCATCCAGACGCGAAACTGGTGCCAGCACAAATTGATCGTGACGACCACCACGACCAGCACCAGGAACCGCCGTGAAAAGACCAAGCTCCAAAACGTCGCCTGCCCGTCGGCCCGGTCAGGCAAGTCGGTGACATGGCCGCGGGCGGGCGAGTTGGCCAGATCGCGCGATCGGACCGAGAGCAGCCACAACCCGATCCAGCCGACCCCCAGGGCGCCCACGATTTGAAACGCGATTCGCCAACTGCCGTGTTCGCCGCTGACCAGCGTCTTGATGATTTGCGGCGTGACAATCGCGCCGATCGCGGTGCCGCTTTGCAACACGCTGTTACCCAGGGTTCGATAACCGGGCGGCAGCAACCGCTGCGTGGTTTTCAGGGCGCAGGGCCAATGCCCGGCTTCAAACAGCCCGAGCAACAGGCGGCAGCCGAGCAACCCGGCGTAGGTTTCGACGAACCCGGTGGCGAAGCCCATCGTCGACCACAGCAGCAGCGCCAATGGGTACAGCCAGCGGATATTTGTGCGATCGGCAATGAAGCCGAACAGGCTGGCGCCCACGGCAAACGCCAGGCCAAACGCGGTTTCGACGGCGCCGTACTGTTCGTTCGTGAGGTGGAATTCGCGTTTAATCTGCGGCGATGTGCCCGACAGAGTCTGGCGATCCATGTAGTTGATGGCGCTGGCCAGAAACAGCAAGCCGCAGATCCACCAGGTCCAGGCCATGGGCCGCCGGGCATCGGTTACGTGTGTCATGGCAAGGGGCGTGCACGGTGAACCGGTTGTAAAATTGGTCTGAAATCGACGGCCCGTTCCGAAAACCTTGCCCGGTTACGGTACAGGCGACGGTGCATCGGCGAGCCAGGTTGAACCGTCCCACGCCAGCACCTGTTCGAGCAATTTGACGACGCCGCCGGCAAACGCCGTGAACAAAAACTCGCCCTTTTCCGCCGAGGCAAATTGCGGATCACCGATATGGCCCGGCGCCGAACGATCTTTGGTAATCCAGCCGCGATAGGCCGGCTCAAAGGCAAACCCAAACGGCACGCGGGCGATGGTCGCCACATCCTGCTTGACGAGGTGCGGCGCCAGCCGCAGGATCATCGACGTTTCCCACTCGCAGGCGTGGCCCATTTGCGACTGGGCCAGGTCGTCGCGCCCGGCATTGGGGTGAGCGTTATCCCAATAGGTGGCAAACAGCAGCAGCAGGTCGCGCCGCGACCGATGCCGCTGCCGCAATTCAAACACAGCCTGCTTGCCCGGTGTCGTATTGCCCCCGTGGCCATTCAGAAACAGAATCCGCCGGAAACCGTGCGTCAGCAGGTTTTCTGCCAGGTCGTTGAGGACATCGAGATACACCCGCGGGCTGGCTGAAAGCGTGCCTGCGAAATCCAGATGATGGTGTGAATTGCCCAGCCAGAACAGCGGCGTAAACAGCACGCGCTGGTCCATGACGGCCGCGACACGGCGCACCACTTCGCCCAGCAGCAGGCTGTCGGTAAAAAGTGGCAGGTGCCCGCCGTGCTGTTCGAGAGCGGCGACCGGCACCACGACGGGCAAATCGCGCGGCAGGGCCTCGACTTCTGGCCAACTGAGGTCAGTTAATTGCATCGGTGAATCCTGGAGCTTGAGAGTGACAATTCCCGGCGGCATCGCATAAGCACGCGATTATACGCAATGGCCTTGCCGTTTGTCAGTCGTCGCGGGCAGTTCGGCAGCAACGCGGCATTGAACTTGTCAGCCGCGTCGCAATAATAAGCGCCGCTTGCACCGGGCCGGGATCGAACCGTGCGAGGCGACGGCGTGCGATCGGGCCGGGTGCCGCGGCGGCACCCGGGTGTTCGCCGCCCCGGTGCGGTGAATGATCGTTTGGCCCGACGCCCCATTCGCCACACGCTCCTCTGTTAAGGACGCCCGGTTGATCGATCACGGTTCGTCGCCCGTTGCAAAACGGCGAAGTTGGCCCCGGCGGATGTTGAACCGCCTCGAAGTCGATCGGGCCGTGTTTTTCATGCTGGCCTCGCGGGTGTGGCAGTTTCTGGCCGGCCCTGTCACCATCTTGCTCATCGTGTCGCGTTTCTCGCGCGAGACGCAAGGCTACTACTACACGTTTGGCAGTCTCGCCGCGCTGCAGACATTCGTCGAGTTGGGGCTGCACGCGGTGGTCTTGAATCTGGCGAGTCACGAGTGGTCGCGGCTGGCCTGGTCGCCGACCGAGCGCAGCATTCATGGAGATGCCGCCGCCCATGCGCGTTTGTGCAGCCTGGCGCGTGGTGCGCTGCGGTGGTACTTTGCCGCCGGGGCGGCATTCGTGATGCTCGTGGGCTTTGCCGGGGCGTGGTTTCTAGCACAAAAAGACG
>JAJXXL010000572.1 GCA_021781115.1 Planctomycetota bacterium | reverse complement strand
TTCGAACGAGCCCCCATCGACGGGGTCGACCCATTCGTTGTTGATCAGCAATCGCGTCTGGCGGATTTTCGGGGGAGTTGCGCGTTCGAGAGTAGCCGTCGTCATGCGAAATCTCCTACTGAATGAGGGCGAATCGTGAAGCGTCGCAAGGTACACTAATTCTTATAACGTGCCGTCCTTCCACCTTCAACGCTGGCACTCCCCTCCGGCAAAGAAGACATTCAGAGTTCTTGAAACAGCCGACCGGAATCCCCAGACTTCAGGCGGCCTGGACGATTCTCGGGTTTCGATCGACCCGCATCCCGAAACCGCGAATTCTGGTCGATGGCCTGGCCAATTGCCGCCTTTCCTAACGAACCGCGTGACGCGGATTCGGGTGACTGCCATCTCGGCGGAACGTTTATTTGGATGTCATAATTTGTGGACGGCAGAGACGAAAGCTGCCCGAAATGCTATTTTTGCCTATTCTCAATTAGTGCCGCATTTCACGCAGGTGTCCTGGATTTTCCAGTCGCATTCAGTCGTATTGACCCCTCGCAGAATCGCCTCTATAATCCCGCCCCGATTCTGCGCTCACTTCGCGCACTGTCTTTGCTCTCATCGTTGTCTCGCAATTCCCCGTTGGCCCGGCCGCAACCGCGTGCCCGGGATCCGCGTTTTTTTCTCGACTGCGAAAGCCGTTTCGCGGAGAAGTGCCCGTGCCGGGCCTGAAGCCCCAGTTCTCAAAATCCCTGGTTGTCCTGTGGTGCGTGGCGGCGCTGGCCGCCGGCGTCGCCGGTGCGCCGGTCCGCGCCGAGAACACACCGGCGAAGCCTGCCGAACAAGACCCGATCGCAATATCGGCCGACTTCGGCCAAGGCTGGCAGGAGAACGGCGAATCGGTGTTGATGCTGCGGGGCCGCTGCCAGATCGTACAGGGGGCGACGACTTTGACCGCGCGGCAGATGGTTCTGTGGCGGCGGAGCGAGGCCGCACACGGGGGCACCCGCGAACGGATCCGCGTGTACCTCGAAGACGGTGCCCGCCTCGAAACGCCTGAAGAGACGCTTTCCGAACGCACGCTCCTGCTCGAGCTGGCCACGCGCGGCAAGGTGACTGTGCAAACCCGGCGGCGTGGGGCCGACGAACCCGCCCCCGACGACCCCCTGTTCGTGCGAGCCGGCCAGCGCCGCGCGGCGCGCGCTGCCTCCAGCGCACGCGAGGCCCGTTACCAGCCTGCCGCCGAAGACCAGGGCCCCGAACTCGAAAGCGGCAACCTGCACCCCCCGGGCGGGGGCGTGCGGCGGATTCGGATCTTTCCGCGAAGCGCCGTGGAATACACGGTCGAAAGCTTCGAGTCGCGCGATGTGTTGCCTGCCGAACAGGTGTGGGTGCTCGCTGGTGGCGTGCAACTCCTGCTCGACGGCATCAACCCCCGGGGCGGCGTCGTCGACCTCAAGGCTGATCGCATGGTGATTTGGACACAGTTGGGCGGCGATTCGGACCTGGCCGGCGAAAAGATTCAATCCGACGAAACCCCCTTGCAGGTGTACCTCGAGGGAAACATCGAGGTTCGCGAAGGCCAGAACTTCATGCGCGGCAACCAGGCCTTTTACGATGCCCGTGAAAAGCGGGCCATCTTTCTGAACGCCGAACTCAAAACCCGCGCGTTCCGCCTGCCGATGAACATTCGCATTCGCGCCGAGCGGATCCGCCAGTCGCGGGCCGATTATTACCACGCCGAGCGGGCCTGGGTGACCACGAGTGAATTCGGCAAACCCGGCTACCGCATGCAAATGTCTGACGTGTTTCTCGAACCCCGCGATGCCGAAGCGTCGTGGTTCAGCCGCGGCGACGGGCCGTTCGACCCCGACACGGGCGAACCGCTCGCCGAAACGCGGCTGTGGGCTACCGCGCAAAACAATACGTTTATCGTCGGCGACCTGCCGGTCTTTTACTACCCCTACATCAGCACGCCGGCCGAAGACGTAAACATTCCGCTGCGTACGATTGCGTTCAAGAACGACCAGATATTCGGGACGCAAATCGACACCACCTGGAACATGTTCAAGCTGCTGGCCCCCACCGGCATCGAGCCCGCTGCCAACGCCCGCTGGGATGTGCACGCCGATTATCTGTCGCTCCGCGGCTTTCGCCTGGGCAGCACCGGCAGCTACAACGGGCAAGACCGGTTCGGCACGCAGGGCACGTACCGCGGTATGGGGCTGGCGTATTTCATCAATGACATGGGCACTGACAACCTGGGCGCCGACCGCCTGGCCATCGTGCCCCAGCAGCAGGCCCGTGGCGGCGTGCAGTTTGAAGACCGCCAGAACCTGCCCAACAATGCCAAGCTGCTCACCGAGTTTTCGTGGCTCAGTGACCGTAACTATCTCGAAGAATACAACCCGATGTACTACTACAACGGGAAGGATTACGAATCGTTAATTTATTTCCAGCAGGATCTGGGCACCCGCAGCTATTCGGTGCTGGCCCAGCCGCGATTGTACAACTACTACAACCAGACCGAGTTTCTGCCCCGGGGCGACGTGTATGCCTTGGGCGAATCGTGGTTTCAGGGGCGGGTCAACTGGTCGACGCACCTGTACGGCACCTACGCCGATACCCGCATCGCCGACCCGGCCACCGACCCCAACGACAAGTACAGCATCCTGTCGTATGAGGGCAATTCGCAGGGGTTCGTCATGGGCAAACGGGGCGAAATGTCGGCCCCGTTCAACGTCGGGCCGGTGCGGGTCGTGCCGTATTTTCTGGGCGAAGCCGCCTACTGGGGCCAGGACTATTCCGGCAACGCGCTGACCCGGTTTTACTACAGCCCCGGCACGCGGGCCAGCCTCGAGTTCTGGCGGAGCTACCCGGGGGTGCAAAGCGACCTGTTCAACCTGAACGGGCTGGCCCACAAGATGGTGTTCGACGCCGATTATTCCTGGTCGTATGCCGACCAGCCCCTGTCGATTATTCCTCAAGTCAACGCGTTCGACGACAATGCGCAAGAGCAATTCCGCCGCCGGTTGATCTTCAACACGTTCGGGCTGACCCCCTCGCCGCTGACTCCGGCCGCCGTGCCCCCCACGTTTGACCCCCGGTATTACGCCCTCCGCGAAGGCGCCGCGCACGACGTGTCGTCGCCCTACAATGAACTCGTGGGCACGCAACAGGTGGCCCGGCTGGGCTGGCGGCACCGGCTGCAAACCAAGGTGGGCGCCCCCAACGCGCAGCGTATCAAAGACTGGATGACGCTGGACCTCGACGTTTCCTACTTCCCCGACCCCAGCCGCGACAACTTCGGGCAGTACTTCGGGCTGTACGGGGCGCGGTACAACTGGTATGTCGGCGACCGCACCACGATCAATGCCACGTCGTATTTCGACACGTTCGCCCAGGCCCAAAGCCTGTGGAGCCTGGGCGTCATCAGCCAGCGCACCCAGCGGGGCTCGGTGTACCTCGCAACCCGCCAGGTGCGCACCGGCGATTACCAGACCAGCAACATCCTGACCGCCAGCTTCAATTACACGATGAGCCCCAAGTGGATGGCCTCTGTCGGCACGGCCTACGACCTGGCCCTGCATTCTGACCTGGGCCAGTCGGTCACGCTGACGCGCGTCGGCGCTGATTTCCTCGTCATGTTCGGGGCCTCAATCCAGCCGCTGCGGCAGAACACCGGTTTCACCATGATGATCCAGCCCCGCTTCGTGCAAAGCATGGGCAGCGCCATGTCTTCGCTCACAAATATGATGCAAAACAACCAGGCCCCCAGGTGACCGTCATGCACCGCCCCGCTCCGTCGGACCCGCAATTTCAGTTTCATGGTCGGCATGCGGCCTCGCGCCGACCTCCCTGGCGGCAACGGCTCGTCCAGGCCGAACGCGGCCTCGTCGGGGGCGTGCGCGGCGACAGCATCTTTTTCGTGCATTTCTTCGGTGGCAGCATTGCCGTGGCCACGGCGTTCGTGCTTGGCATCGGCCCCGTGCAATGGGCGCTGGTGCTGCTGTGCCTGACGCTGGTTTTCACCGCCGAGATGTTCAATCAGGCGCTCAAAGCCCTGCTCCACCGCGAAGATGGCGCGCCCCCACCCTTCGTCGTTCAGCGCGTCACGGCCCTGGGCACGGCCGCGGTGATGGCGGCGACCGCCGGCTCGGCAATCGCCCTGGCGCTCATCTTCTGGCAGCGGCTGGGAATGCTGATTTCGCCCTGAACCCCGGCGGCCCCGTTCCACGAATGATGGCGCACGAGTTCGCATGCGGGCCGCGATTTGCGGGAACGTGGCACGTTGGTCGGGGTCGGCAACCGTGCCGTTGCTGCGACCGCCGGGGTTTTCTTTGCGCTTGACAGTCGCATCGCGCCGGCACAGAATCAGAGATGAATGCGCGCACAGCATTTCTTTTGTGCGCGCAGCGGTGCGATTCTGTGCATCGGGCGAAACGCCGGGTCGGTGCCTGTCTGGGCTGCGCCCCAGGCGGCGTTTTCGTTCGGCCGGCGCTTCTTATTCCGCCGCATCTCCGGGGTTCTGTGCGTACAGCCGCCGGCCGCTTTGCCGGGACGATACAACGAGGACAGCATGGCCGACGACTGGGTTAAAAAGCTCATCAAAGACAACGTGATCAGCGCCGAGCAAGTGGCCGAAGCCCGCGACATGGCTAAAAACCTGGGCATCAAGCTCGAAGACGCGCTGATCAAGCTTGAGTATCTCTCGCCGGCTGACATCGGGCAGGTGCAGGCCAAGCAGTTCGGTTACGAATACATCGACCTCGGTTCGCTGCAGATCCCCTCGTCGGTCATCGAAATGGTGCCCGAATCGGTGGCCCGCGAAAACCTGGTGTTGCCGTTGTCGCTCGACGACAGCGGCAGCCTGACCGTTGCCATGCACGACCCGATGGCGTTTGAAATTCTCGACAAACTCCGGTTTATCATCAATCGCGAAATCAAGGTGGCCGTCGCCCCTAAAGAAGCGATTCAAGCCGCCATCAATCGGCATTACGGCCAAAGTGAAACCGAATCGGTCGACTCCATGCTCGCCGAGTTCACCGAAACCGCGATCGACTTCACCGAAACCGAACTGGCCAAGGTCGGCGGGATCGCCGAAGACGAAAATGCGCCCATCATCAAATTGTGCAATCTGATGATCGCCGAAGCGGTGAACATGCGTGCAAGCGACATTCACGTCGAGCCATTCGAAGATCGCATTCGCATCCGGTATCGCATCGACGGCGAACTCGTCGAGCGCGACAGCCCTCCCCGCCGGTTGCTGGGTGCCCTGGTGTCGCGTTTTAAGATCATGGGGTCGATCGACATTTCCGAAAAACGCCGCCCTCAAGATGGTCGCATCAAAACCCGCGTGGGTGGCAAAGACTACGATATGCGCGTCAGCATCCTGCCCACACAGCACGGGCAGGCGATCGTCATGCGCATTCTCGATCGTGAAAACATCAAAGTCGGCATCCGCAACCTGGGGTTCAGCGAGGAAAACTACCGCCGGTTTCAAAACATTATCCGCCGCCCCAACGGAATTTTCCTCGTCACCGGCCCGACGGGCAGCGGCAAGACGACCACGCTCTATAGCGCCCTGGGCGAGCTAAACCGCCCAGACCGCAAAATCATCACCGCCGAAGACCCCGTCGAATACTACCTGCCCGGCATCAATCAGGTCGAAGTCAAGGCACACATCGGCCTCGATTTCGCGCGGATTATCCGGGCCATGTTGCGTCAGGCTCCCAACGTTATTCTCGTGGGGGAAATCCGCGATACTGAAACTGCGGAAATGGCAATCCAGGCTTCTCTCACTGGACACTTGGTTTTCAGTACACTACATACGAACGATGCGCCCAGTTCTATTACACGTCTGATTGACATGGGCGTGCAGCCGTTTCTCGTCGCATCGAGCGTCATGGCGATCATGGCGCAGCGGCTGGTGCGCGTCGTCTGCCCAAAGTGCAAGGAGCCGACGAAGCCCGACCCGGGCGAATTGCAAATGCTCGAAGTCACGCCCGAGCAAATCGCCAGCGCCAAATTTATGCGGGGTCGGGGCTGCCCACATTGTCAAAATACCGGCTTCCGGGGCCGCAAGGCGGTCTTCGAACTCATGCTCATGAACTCCACCATTCGCGACATGACCTTTCGGGGCGAGCCGGCCCAGAATATTCGCCGTCAGGCAAAGATTTTCGGCATGAAAACCCTGGTCGAAGACGCTCTAGACAAAGCATTGCAAGGAGTTACGACGATTTCTGAGGTTCTGGAGCTGTCTCGCGGCGGGCATTGACCTTGTTGGCCGTCCGGTTTGCATTTTGATTTTCGGGCATGCCGACTTCGCTACGCGGCTGACGGCGTGAACCAGTGAATCTGGGCTAACCCGCTGCGGGTTGAACCCGCGTGAATCGGACGGATTCGCTCGGATCAACGACGAGGCTCGCGTTTCTCGTTCATTCAGATTGCCGCAAATTGCTGCACCGACACTGTTTCATTTCAATTCAGCCCTCAATGACCGCAAGACTGAATAGATTGGGTGACTTGCGATGTCTGTGAAGAATGTTTCGCCTCAAGATTCCGCTGAACGGCGACGGCCCCGGCTTGAGGCGAAAACCTGGTTCGCGACGTTTTTTCCGGTTTTTTTGAAATCGAGTTGAGGCGTCTCCCATCGACCCTGATAATTTGTCATCGAGAAACGTTCATTGCCACCACGTGCATTCGCCCGTGGCGGGCCGCCGGCTGCAATCGAATGCGGCCGGCAGATCCAGCAACGCACCTCGGGGAAAAATCAGGGCTGATGATCATGATGAAGTCTGTAGGCCGAGCATGAATTCCTTCGTGTTCGGTCTGGCATCGTGCATCTTTTCCCGCAGGGAGTTGTAGCTCGACATGGCTTTCCTTCAAATTGACAAGCTGTTGCAGACCGTGGTGAACCAGAAGGTCAGCGATCTGCATATCACATCGGGTCAACCGCCAGTCGTTCGCGTGAGCGGCCACATGGTTCGTCTCGAAACCAAATCGCTGGAAGCCGAAGATTGCGTGGCGCTGATGAAGTCGATCACACCCGAACGCAACCAGCAGGAACTTCAGGAAAAAGGAGGCACTGACTTCGGGTTCGCGTTCGGCGAACAGGCGCGATTTCGCGTCGCTGTGTTCAAACAGCGCGGCCATATCGGCATGGTGCTGCGGCGGATCCCCAACGAATTTCTGACATTCGCCCAGTTGGGTTTGCCGCCGATTATTGCCGAGCTGATCGCCCGCCCGCGCGGCCTGTTTCTCGTCACCGGGCCCACCGGCAGCGGCAAGACGACCAGTCTGGCAAGCATGATCAACTACCTGAACGACACGGTCGACCACCACATCATCACGATGGAAGACCCGATCGAGTATTACCACAAGCACAAAAAGTGCACGATCAACCAGCGCGAGGTGGGTGTCGATGTGCCCAGTTTCCCCGAAGCGTTGCGGCGGGCGTTGCGTATGGACCCCGACGTGATTCTCGTGGGCGAAATGCGCGACCTCGACACGATTCAGGCGGCGATTACCGCCGCTGAAACGGGCCACGTCGTGTTCGGCACGCTGCACACGACCGGGGCCGAAGGCACGGTGAACCGAATTATTGACGTGTTTCCCACGAGCCAGCAGGAACAGATTCGCACGCAGCTTTCGACGGCGATTATTGGCGTGCTGAGCCAGGCGCTGCTGCCCAAAAAGCCCAAGGGTCTGGTGGCCGCGTATGAAATGCTCGTGGTCACGCCGGCCATTGCCAACCTGATTCGCGAAAACAAGACGTACCGCATCAATTCAAGCATTCAAACCGGGCGCAAGTTCGGCATGCAACTGCTCGACGACGCCCTGTTCAACCTCTGGAAAAGCGGGCTGTGCGAAGAAAAAGATGTCGTCGGCAAGTCGAACAACCCCGGCGAACTCCGCAATAAAATCGCGAACTTCAAGAAAGGCATCCTCGAAGAGGAATCGGAAGAAGAAGACGACGACGATGGACATTGAGAAAAAAAAGATGTCAGTTGCCAGTTATCGGTTGTCAGAAACGACACCAATTGAAAACGGGCAACTGAAAACTGAAAAAAAACTGGCGGCCTCGCCGCCCCGGAATCTTGAGCATGGCCCGACGGCGTCTCGGACAAATCCTGGTGGACCTCGGCTATCTTTCTGAAGATCAGTTGTGGGACATCCTCGAAGAGCAGAAGCAGTCGCCCGGCGAGGTGATCGGGCGGGTCGCTGTGCGCATGGGGCTCGTCAGCGATGTCCAGGTGGGCGAAGCGCTGGCCGAGCAATGGGGTATGCAGGTTGTCAACCTGCCCGAAACGAACATTCCGCCCAAGGTGCTCGAGCTTGTTCCGGAAACGATGGCGAGCATTTACAAGATCATGCCGGTGTCGTTGAAAAACGACGTGCTCACCGTGGCCATGGCTGACCCGCAAAACGTCGCGGCTCTCGACGACCTCCGCAACTTTCTGGGGTTTGACGTGCGCGGGGCCGTGTCGAACGAGGCCCATGTGCAGCAGGCGATCGAGCGCTATTACGCCGACAAGCAGGAAAGCATCGAAGATGTCATCAGCGGTCTCGAATCCGACGAAGACCTGCAGGAAATCGACGGCAAGGCCTACGACCTGGCTTCGGCGGCGGAAATGGCCGAAGCCGCCCCGATTCGCAAACTGCTGAATATGGTCATGCTGCTGGCGATCAAAGACCAGGCCAGCGACATTCATTTCGAACCGTTTGAAGACGAGTTCAAGATTCGCGTGCGGGCCGATGGCGTGCTGTACGAAATGGTGCCCCCGCCCCGCCACTTGGCCAATGCCATCGTGTCGCGCATCAAGATCATGGCCAACCTCGACATTGCCGAGCGCCGCCTGCCGCAAGACGGGCGCATTGAACTCAACGTCGGAGGCAACTCGGTCGACCTGCGGGTCAGCGTGCTGCCCACACTGTTCGGCGAAGCGGTCGTCATGCGGGTGCTCGACCGCACCGTGGTCCAGCTCGACCTGAACAAAATCGGCATGGACCCGACCACCCTCACGCGGTTCCGGTCGATTATCCACCGGCCCAACGGCATCGTGCTTGTCACCGGGCCGACCGGCAGTGGCAAGACCACGACCCTGTACTCGGCGCTCAATGAACTCAATGAGGTCCGTGTCAAGATCATCACCACCGAAGACCCGATCGAATACGATATCGACGGGCTGATCCAGGTGCCGATCAATTCCGACATCGACGTCACGTTTGCCAGCGTGCTGCGGGCCATCTTGCGGCACGACCCCGACAAGATCCTGGTGGGCGAAATTCGCGACTATGAAACCGCCGAAATTGCCATTCAAAGCGCGCTGACGGGCCACATGGTGTTCAGCACGCTGCATACCAACGACGCCCCGTCGGCGGTAACGCGGCTCCGCGACATGGGCATTCCGCCGTTTCTGATCACGGCCACCGTCGAAGCGATTCTGGCCCAGCGGCTGGTGCGAAAAATCTGTACGGAATGCCGTACCCAGTTCGAGCCCAGCGACGAGCTGCTCATGGAACTGCAACTGCCGATCGCGCAGGCCCGCAAGTACAAGTTTTACTACGGCCGCGGCTGCCAGCGATGCAACAACACGGGCTACAAAGGCCGCTGCGGCATGTATGAACTGATGGACATCAACGACGACGTGCGCGACATGATCACGTCTGACGCGTCGGTCGATGACATGAAAAACCTGGCCCGCAGCCAGGGCATGACCACCCTCCGCGAAGCGGGCCTGAAACTGATTTTCGACGGCGTGACGACAATCGACGAAGTCGTCCGCGAAACCGTCGTCGAGGGAGACGAATAAACACCGCCGGTTTTCAGTTTTCGGTTTTCAGTTTTCGGTAACAAACAGCGCGGCGATGCGACACAACTGAAAACCGAAGGCCGAAAATGGAAAGTTTTTCATGTATCAGTCGTTCGAGGATCTCGACGTTTGGAAGCGGGCCTGCCAACTCGCGGTGACTGTCTACGAAATGCTAAGACACTCTGAAGATTTTTCGCTGCGCCGCCAGATGCAGCGCGCCGCCGTTTCGATTTCATCAAATATTGCCGAAGGGTCTGAGCGGGGTGGCCAGGATTTCGCACGATTTCTGCGAATTGCGCGCGGTTCAGCCGCCGAACTGCGAACACAAACGTACATTGCCGCCAAAGTCGGCGTGATCAGCAACGATCAAATGAAACAGATTGCCGACGAGACCAAAGGTATTGCCAAAATGCTGATCGGCCTGTCCCGATCACTGAAAGAACGAGAGTAGTTTTCCGTGTTCGGTTTTCCGTGTTCAGTCAAAAAGCCGCGCGGCAATGCAGGCACAACCGAACACTGAAAACCGAACACCGACTCCTGCGGAGCCAAAGATGCCAATTTACGAATACGCGGCGATGGACAACACAGGTGCCGAGGTCAAGGACACGATCGAGGCGCCGTCGGAAGCCGACGCCCAGACGATTATCCGCCAGAAGGGGTTTTACCTCACCAAAATCGCCGAAAAAGGCCGCGGCAAGAAAGACAAAAACGCCAAAGGCAAAGGTCCGGCGAAAAAGAAAGGTGCCGGCAGCCGCAAAAAGAAAACGTTCGCCATGGGCGGCGTGAGCGCCAAGAAGCTGTGCACGTTCACGCGCCAGTTGTCGACTCTGCAAGATGCCGGCCTGCCCATTTTGCGCAGCCTGCGAATTCTCGAAGGCCAGGCCAAGCCCGGCGCGTTGAAGAACTCGCTGATGGACGTGATTGACGACATCGAAGGCGGCACGACGCTTTCTGAAGCGATGGCCAAGCAGCCCAAGGCGTTCGACAACCTGTA
The DNA here is from genome assembly GCA_021781115.1 of Planctomycetota bacterium. Classification (GTDB taxonomy): domain Bacteria; phylum Planctomycetota; class Planctomycetia; order Planctomycetales; family Planctomycetaceae; genus JAJXXL01. The sequence goes on along the minus strand of JAJXXL010000572.1, from coordinate 1,989 downwards.
TGTCAACATGGTCAAGGCGGGCGAGGCGGGCGGCGCGCTCGAAGTCATTCTCAAACGCCTGGCCGAGTTCAAGGAGCGGGCCCAAAGCCTCAAGAAAAAGGTGCAGGGGGCCATGATTTACCCCTGCGCCGTTATTACCGTCGCCACGCTGATCGTGGGCTTCATCATGTACTGGATCATTCCCAAGTTCAAAAAGATTTTCGAGGGGTTCGATACCGAACTGCCCGAAATCACGGAATGGCTGATCTTTGCCAGCGACATGGTGGTGAACTACTTTTACCTCGCCCCGGCCATTCCGTTTTCGATCTGGCTCTTGATCAAGATCATCAAGAAAAACAAAACGGGCGAGTACATCGTTGACAAGATGTATCTCAAAATTCCGCTGCTCGGCAAGATCCTCGAAAAAAGCACGGTCGCCCGCACCTGCCGCATCCTGGGTACGCTGATTTCTTCGGGCGTGCCGATTCTCGAAGGGCTGATCATTGCCCGCGACACGGCGGGCAATGCCGTGTTCGTGCGGGCCTACCAGAACATTTACACGGCGATTCGCGAGGGCGAGTCGATGGCCGTGCCGCTGAAAGAAGCCCGTGTCGTCGATGACATGGTGGTCAACATGGTCGACGTGGGTGAAGAAACCGGCGCGCTCGACAACATGCTGTACAAGATCGCCGACGTGTACGACGAAGAAGTCGCCGTGCTCGTCGACGGCCTGATCAGCATGCTTGAACCGCTGATGGTCGTCGTGCTTGGGCTGATCGTGGGGTTCATCGTCATCGCCCTGTTCATGCCCCTGATTAAACTGCTCAATGACCTGTCGTGAGAAAAATTGTCGGTTGTCAGTTGTGCCTGCATTGCCGAACCGCCAATGACTGACTGCTGAAAATCAGCCCTGTCAGGGCGCAACAACCTAGCCTGGGGCAACGCCCCAGGTCGAAACGCGATACGAACGCCAAAGCCCTGTCAGGGCGCAACAAACCGTTGCCGACCATGAAACGCACTTTGAACCACAACCCGCATTCTGTTTCGCCCCTACAGGGCTGGCTCGCGTGGATCGGGCGCGAACCTGGGGCGTTGCCCCAGGCTGAAAATGTTTTGCCCTTACAGGGCGACCGCGCTGCCCGCAGCGTTTCTTTCAACCTCCGACGCCCACCGTTCGTCACTGAAAACTGAAAACCGAACACTGAAAACTGCTTCGCAAAGGATTCCTCATGCGCTCCTGCACTTCCCGCCGCGCCGGTTTCACGCTCATCGAACTGATGATCGTGCTCGTCGTGATCAGTATTCTGGCGGGTCTGCTGCTGCCGGCCCTGTATCGAGCCCGGCAGACGGCCATCGATGCCGGCGTCAAGGGCGAAATCATGCAGCTTGACTCGGCCCTGGCCCAGTTCAAATCGACCTATGGTGTTTCGCCCCCGAGCTATATCAACCTGTATACGACGCAGAACGGTTGGGCCGGCGATGCGTACAGCACCTCGATTATCCGCAAAATCTGGCCGCAGTTCGATTTTACGATGAACAACGGCAGCCCGGCGGGGTTTTGCATTCCGGATTATCCGCCGTGGTCGACCCAAACGAGCATCACGCTGCAATCGACGGAATGCCTGGTCTTTTTCCTGGGGGGAATCACGACGCAGGTGACTCCCGCCAGCCCCCTGCCGGCTCCGCAGGGGTTTTCGAAAAACCCGGCCTGGCCGTTCGCGCCACCCACAGGCAACGGCGCCAGCCGCGAAGGCCCGTATTTTCAGTTCGACCCCGGCCGGCTCATCCAATCGACAATGTCCGTGAATTCTGCGCCTGGAATTTACGTATATCGCGACCAGATCGCGGGCCAAACGAACCCCTACCTGTATTTCAGCGCGTATGACGGCCGCGGTTACAATGGGAACGGTCTCGGCGCGAACGAACTGATCGGCCTCGCCAACGATTTTTACAGCAATTCGCTGACGATCGGCGCCGGCCCCTATTACAACCCGCAAACCTATCAGATCA
>JAJXXL010000041.1:6046-12790 GCA_021781115.1 Planctomycetota bacterium | reverse complement strand
GATCCGCGGCCAGGGCGTGCCCAACCCGATCAGTGATCTGTTCGTCATGCCCCCCCAGTCGTCGCTCGCCGGCACCTTTACGACCTGTTCCGGCCTCAACCCGCGAACCGCCACGCCCCTCACCAGCAAGTGGGGCTGGAGTTGGGTCATGGGCGAAAACTGCTGCACGCAGTATAACCACGTTTCCGTTCCCAATACGAACTCGTGCGCGGGTGTCGGGTTCAGCGGCACCATGACCAACATGGCGATGCAGGTTCCCGCCAATAGCCGGCATACAGGGGGGGCCGTGGTGATGAAGGGCGACGGTTCCGTCGGGTTCGCGTCGAGCAACATCGACCTGAACGTGTGGCGGGCCATCGGCACCCGCGCCACGGGCGAAGCGGTCACCATGCCATTTTAAGTCGCGTTGCCCAACCCGAATTTTGTCGATTCCCTCTCAGCCGGTTTTGCCAGGCCCCCGGCGGCGTGCTGCTTCGCCATTCCGCGGGGGCGCCTGGCATCGAATTCAGGAGACCGCTTGAATGCCAACGCCCCGCCGCAGCATGTCGCACCCGCCCCTTGGCCTCGTGGCGGTATTGGCCCTGGCGCTGGCGGGGTGCCAGAAAGACCCTGGTGTCGAGCGGTTCTTTCCTGAACCCCAAGCCGCGTCCGCCGCGTTGACGGCGGCCCTGCGTGAATGGCAGGCCGGCACGCCTCCGGGGCACATTGCCACGTTTTCGCGGCCGCTGTACGTTGTCGATTCGCAGCGCCGGCCGGGCCAAAAGCTCGAGGAGTTTGAAATTCTGGGCGAAGTGCCCGGCAGCACGCGGCGGTGTTTCGCCGTGCGGCTGCGTTTCAGCAGTCCGTCGGCCGAAGAGACGGCCCGCTACGTCGTGGTGGGCGACGTGCCACTGTGGATCTTTCGTCATGAAGATTATGAAGTAACCGCCCATTGGGAACACCCTCAGCCGATCAAGCCGCTGGCCCCCGCCAAATCGCTCTTAGAGTCATCGGCCCCGGAGGGAGAAACGCCATGATGCTCGTCGCCCCGTGTTCGGCGTCAATCGCAGGCGGCTCGCCGGGCGTCGCCCGCCTGAAGGAGTCGTCATGACTGCGCTGGACCCGGCCGGCAAGGCCGCCCCCGCCGCAGAAACCCGCCAGGCCACGGGCCCGCGATCGTGGCGCAGCCGATGTGGCCTGGCGCTGAAGATCGTGCAGGTCCGACTGCGGTTTATCCTCGTGTTGGGCGCGGCGTTTCTGATCGTCGGGCAATGGCCGACCCTGCGCTACGCCTTCGACCAGGCGGCCGACTGGCTCACGGCCGCCCCGCCCGCCAGCCAGGGGGTCACGGGCGATACCGAATTCTTTTGTCCGATGGATCCCGGCGTCGTTTCCAATTGGCCCACGATCTGCCCGATCTGCAATATGGACCTCGTCCGCCGCAAGCGGGGAACGGGCGACATGTTGCCCGAAGGCGTCGTTGCCCGAATGCAGCTTTCGCCGTATCGCATTCAACTTGCCGGCATTCAAACATCTCCGGTAGGTTTCCGGCGACTGGTTCGCGAGATTCGGCTGGCGGGCCAATTGCAGCGCGCTGCTGATTCTGACGGCGAGGGTTTGCAGTCTGCCGCGCCGCATCGCGCACCGCCCGCGACGTTTGTATTGGATGCACAGATTTCTGAACGCGATCTGCGGTTTCTGACGGTTGGCCGCCCGGTCGACGTCAACGTGGCGGCTTTTCCCGAAGGCCCGAGTTTCGTGGCCGAAGTCGCCCCGCGACCGGTTGGGGCCACCGACTCGGGGTTGCCGGTGGCACGGTTGCGCATCGCCGATGAGCGCGGCGTGTTGCAGTCGGGAATGTTCGCCCGGGCCGTCGTGAGCATTCCCCTGGCTGAAGAGGAACCGTACCGGTCTGTGGCGCCCCGCGCTGCCGCGGGCGAACTCCTGGCCGTGCCCGACAGCGCCGTGGTCGATACCGGTTCACGGAAGGTCGTGTACGTCGAAACCATGCCGGGCATGTTTGACGGCGTGGAGGTGTTTCTGGGGCCGCGTTGCGGCGATGATTACCCGGTGCTTCGCGGGCTGGAAGCCGGCTGGAAGGTCGCCACGGTCGGCGCGTTTCTCATCGACGCCGAAACCCGCCTGAACCCCAGCCTGGCGGCGGGCTATTTCGGAGCGGCACACGGTCGAGTCGCACCCGCCACGGGCGCCCCGCCGGCGCCTGCGAATTCGTCCGGCAGATCGCCCGCCACGTCGCCCGCCACGCCCCCGGCGGCGGCCAGCCTGTCAGAACCGCGGCGCAAACCTGCGGCGCCATCGCTTTCGCCTGCCGACGCAAAGCTGGCGGCCCAGCAGAAGACCTGCCCCGTGACCGGGCTGGCGCTTGACGCGATGGGCGGCCCGGTCGCCGTGGCCGTCGGCGGCCGCAAGGTCTTTCTCTGCTGCCGGGGGTGTGAAGCCAAACTTTTGAAGGATCCCGCAAAGTATCTGCAGTCGCAGTCGCAGCCGTAGCGCGGCGTCCGCGACGCGTCGTGTTTCGCAGCCCCGGCGTAAAACGTGCGGCAATTGACAAACGACACATGATTGACTGGATCATTAGATTTTCGATTCGGCGCAGGGGGCTGGTCATTCTGGCCGGGCTGGCGCTGGCAGTCTGGGGCGCGCTGGCGGTGCGCGACACGCCGGTCGATGCGGTGCCCGACCTGTCGGAAAACCAGGTGATTGTGTTTACCGATTGGCCCGGGCATTCGCCGCGGGAAATCGAAGATCAGGTCACCGCACTGCTGACCATGAACCTGCAGGGGCTGGCGGGGGTGCGCGTCGTTCGCGGGTCGAGCGAGTTCGGATTTTCGCTGATCCATTTGATTTTTGAAGACTCGGCGGGTTTCACCGAATCGCGCGATCGCGTCCGCGAACGGTTGTTCGAACTGACCGCGCGCTTGCCCGCCGGCGCGGTCGCCCGGCTTGCCCCCGACGGCATCGCCACGGGGCAGATCTTCTGGTACACACTCGACGGTCGGGGCTACGACCTGGGCCGGTTGCGGGCCTTGCAAGACTGGTACGTCGGCCCGCAACTGGCGGCGACGCCGGGTGTGGCCGAAGTGGCCGGTGTGGGCGGCCAGGCCGTCGAATACCACGTCAACATCGACCCCGACCGGTTGCGCGTTCTGCAAGTTGAACTGGCTGAGGTTGCCGCAGCCATTGCGCAGGCCAGCCGCGCATCGGGTGCCGGCGTGGTGCAGCAGGGAACGGCCGAATTCCTGGTGCACAGCCACCCGGCGCTCGGCACCGACGACGCGGCCGAACCGGGCGCTGCCGCCGTTTCGATCGTCCACGAATTGCAGGAAGTGCCGGTTCTCACGCGGGGCGGCCGCAGGGTGCGTCTGGGCGACCTGGCCGCAGTTACGCTGGGGGGGCGGGCGCGGCGCGGCGTGCTCGAAAAGGATGGCAACGAAGCGGTGGGCGGGGTTGTGCTGATGCGCTACGGCGAGAACCCGCTGGAGGTGACCCGCCGCATCCGCCGGGCGATCGGGCAATTGCAGGCCGGGCTGCCGGCCGGTGTGCATATTGTGCCCTGCTATGACCGCACGCCGCTGATCGAGGGGGCGATTGGTACCGTTACCAGCACCGTGCTCGAGGCGATGCTGGGCGCGACGTTTTGCGTGGTTTTGATGCTGCGGCACTGGAGGAGTTCGTTTGTGATAGTCGCCACGCTGCCCCTGGCCGCGCTCGGGGCGTTCGTGTTTCTTTCCGTCCTGCGACGCCTGGGGCTGGCTGGCGTCGAAACGAACATCATGTCGCTGGCTGGAATCGCGATTTCGATTGGCGTGCTGGTCGATTCGTCCATCGTGATGACCGAAAACGTGATGCACCACCTGCAACTGAAGTTCGGCGAAGAACCGGTGCGGGGCGATGTTCGCGGCGTGGTGGCCACGGCCTGCCTGACCGTTGGGCGGCCAATTGTCTTTTCGATTTTGATCATGCTGATTTCGTTCTTGCCCGTCTTTACCCTGGAAGGCATCGACGGCAGGATGTTTCGCCCGCTGGCATTTACGAAGTCGTTCGCACTGATTACAGCGGCGGTTTTGTCGATTACCATCGTGCCGGCCCTGTGCACCGTGTTCATTCGCGGCAAGCTGCGGCCCGAGGCCGACAGTTGGTTCGTGCGCAGCGTTATGGACGTGTATCGCCCTGTGCTCGACTATCTCCTCGACCGCCCCGCGCCGCTCGTCTGGCTGCTGGCTGCAACGTTCGTGTGCGCGGTCGTGCCGCTTGGCTCGCTGCGGCTGTTTTCTCTCGTGCTGTCCGCAGCACTCCCCTCGACAGGTTGCAGCCTGCCGGGCGTCGCCTGGCGTGCGGCGGGCATGGCGGCAGTGGTAGTCGTGGCCCTGATAGCCGAGCGTTCGATGCGGCCATTGGGAATCGAACTGCGGCTGCCGCTTGACGAGGGCATGGTCATGGACATGCCGATCACAATTCCCCGTGCGTCGATCACCCGCAATGTCGACGACCTGAAAGCCCGCGACATGCTGCTGTGCCGATTTCCCGAGGTGGCGATGGTGGTCGGCAAAGGCGGGCGGGCCGACAGCGCGTTCGACCCCGCGCCGCTCGACATGATCGAAACCATGCTCGAATTTCAGCCCCGCGACCTGTGGCCCCGCCGCGCCGTCAGCGCGGGCGACGCCGCCCGGCAGGTGCGCGCCCTGTGGGCGGTGCTCGAAGCGGCCCGCCTCATCGCGCCGGCGGCCGATGCCCAGCAGGCCGCGAACTGGCGTGAGGAGGTTGCCCGCGAGGCGCTCGTCCGGTACGACGCGGTCATGCGTGAAGCGGCTTATCAAGCCCGGCAGGAGTACGCGCCGACGCTCGAAATCGAACTGGTCAAATATGTTATTGCACGTACGGCGGCCAGCCTGACCCGCCAGGGTGCGCTGGCGGGGCCGATTGGCCCGGGCGAATTGGCCCTGATTGCCCGGGCCGTACCCCCCGACCTGCCGCCCCGGTTGGCGCTCGCCATGCTTCCTGAAGATGTGGCTTGGCTGGCAGGCGAAACGGTCAGCCGGTTACAGGCGCTGGGGTCGGCGCCCACCGATCGCGACGTTTATGCCGATCCGCCGCCGCTCTGGTTGCGACCGTACGTCGTTGCCCGCGAACTGTGGGGCGCGCCGCCTGAAACATTCAATTCACGGCTGCTGGTCGATGTACAATCTGAGCGCAGCCGGCTCTGGAAATTGCAGGTCCGACAGATGAATCGCGACCTCGCCCGCCGCGCCGCGGCGATCTTTCCCCGGCTCGTTTGCGAAGAGGTTTTCAACCGCGCGGCGATCATCGACCCGGCTCTGGCCGAACGGCAACGGCAGGTTGCCGCCGCGCGCCGTCCCGTGCCCGCCGCCGCGACCGTGTCAGAGGGCACAGAGCATCATCATGGCCTGCCGACGCGGCCCCCGTTGCCGATCATCGAGCCGCATGCCGTGTTTGACCGCCTGCTGGCCGATGCAGCCGAGCGGTTTAGCCAACAGGTCGCCTTGCAGCCGCGATCGCGCGACGACTTGTGCGGGCCGGGCGGCGAACTCGACCAGGCCTTGCAGATGCCGGGGTGGACCAATGTCTGGACGATGCCGATTCAAAACCGGGTCGACATGCTTGCCACCGGCGTCAATACCGAGGTGGGCGTGCGCGTGTTGGGGCCCGACCTGGGCCGTGTCGTGCGTGCGTCAGAGGAAATCGCCGCCGTGCTGCGCGAGTTGCCGGGCGCCGCAAACGTCATCGCCGACCCCGTGCGCGGCAAGGGCTACCTGGAAATTCGCCCCGATCCCGCGCGGGCGGCTGACTGCGGCGTGCGCCCGGGCGACCTCGAAGACGTGCTGGAGGCGGCGCTCGGCGGCAAACCGGCGGCCGAGGTCCGCCAGGGGCGCGAGCGCCGCGTCGTGCGTGTGAGATACGCGCCTGACAATTGCAACTCGCTCGAAGCGGTGCGCGCCTTGCCGATACCCGCCCGCCCGCCGGGCGAGACCCGGGGGAGCGGGGCGCGAACCGTGGCCTTGGCCGAAGTCGCCGCTGTCGACCTCGCCGAAGGCCCGGCCACGATCAAATCGGAAAACGGCCTGCTCCGGAATTATGTGCGTCTGAACGTGGTCGGGCGCAGCCCGCTGACGTTTGTCGAAGAAGCGCGGCGGGTGGTCGCCGAGCGGGTGCCCCTGGCCGACGGTGTGTTCGTCGAATGGACGGGGCAATTCGAGCACGCGCAACACACGACGCGGCGGCTGCTCTGGATGACCCCGGTGGTGCTGGGGCTGATTCTGGTCCTGTTGTACTTCACCTACCACGACCTGGCCGACGCCTGCCTGATGTTGCTGGCCGTGGTGGGCGCGATGGCGGGCGGGGTGCTGTTTCAATGGCTGTTCGGGTACCGGTTTTCGGTACCCGTGGGCGTGGGGTATATCGCCTGTTTCGGCATGGCTTCGTCGACGGGCATCATCATGCTTGTGTATATTCGTGAAGCGGTCGAACGGGCCGGAGGGCTGGCCTGCCTGTCGCCCGCCCGGCTGCGCGAGGCGGTGCTGGCCGGCGCGGCCCAGCGACTGCGTCCGAAACTGCTCACCGAAGGCACCACGATTCTGGGCTTGGCGCCGTTGCTGTGGGCCGAAGGCCCCGGCGCCGACCTGATCCGCCCGATGGCCGCCCCGGTGTTGGGTGGCCTGCTGATTGCCGATGAAGTGATTGACCTGCTGCTGCCCGTGTTGTTTTACCGCGTTCGGCTGTGGCGCT
>JAJXXL010000041.1:0-6036 GCA_021781115.1 Planctomycetota bacterium | reverse complement strand
TAAATCGGCTTTCAGCCGCTGCCAGCGTCTCTCCGGCCGATGGCCAACGGTGCAACTCGCCCGCGGATTTCATGCTCGTTTCCCCAACTGCAAAGTGAGTTCTTCATGCATACCTGTCCGATTACTGCGGAGATTTGCGCCATCTTTCGATATATGCTGGCGCTGGGCGGCCTGTTCATCGTTTCCGGCTGTAGTGGAAACTCCACGCCTGAAAGCTTCATTCCCCAAGAGGCCTCGGCCCGCGAGGCGTTGAACCAGGCACTGGAGGCCTGGCGTGGAGGTCAGGAAAAGCCCGGGCGAATCCTGGGCGTTTCGCCCACGATCGAAGCGGTCGATTCGGTCTGGAGCGAAGGCAAAAAACTCAAACAGTTCGAGATTCTTCAGGAAACCACCGTCGAAGGCCGCCGGCAGTTCACCGTCAAGCTGACGCTCGACGGGGCTGAACCTGAATCGGTCAACTACGTCGTGATTGGCAAAGATCCTTTGCTCGTCTTTCGCGAGAGCGACTACGAAAAAATGAGCGGCGAATAAGGCCATTTGCGGTACGCGGTCATGACGGGCACATCGTCAAACGTTCAAATCCTGCGGCTGACTTGCCCCGATGGGGATTCCACCTGGGGGCGACCGCCATGCCGCGTACGAAGCCGCTGGACTCCGGACTTGGGGTGATTTCGGCGTTCGGGCACTGAGCCTTGGGGTGCGTTGCGAGATCTCGAACCATGAGATGTCACCGCATTCGGGGTATTCCGAATCCAGCACGGCGTGCAGCGGGTCAGCCGGCACCCAAATCGTGGGCGAGATATCTTTAATTTCCCGCGTTGCGAACGTGACAACGCCCCCCGCGCGCAATCGATTTGCGGTCTGGGTGACGTTGGGCGCTTGCCCCCACCGAGCAGATTTATGGCGCTACCTTTGCCCGTCGCCACTCTCGCCCGGAGATCGGGCCATACGCCTATCGGATCGCCTCCCCAAAAACACGGCCTGGGCGTCAGAAATTGGGTTCAACTTGAATTCGTTTCGTCCCAATGGGCCGCTGGGGTATGTGGCTGGCGGGAATGGCTGTCGGGCCGAACGTGATACCGGCCCGACCGGCGGTCAATGAAGGCGAATTCCGCTCCGGCCCGGCGAAATCGTCGCCACAGGTCCGAATCGTCGTCCAGCACAAGTTGTTCGTCAAACAGCCCCACCCGTTCGAGCAACTGGCGTCGATGCACGATTCCCAGCGGCGTGCACAAGTTCACTTCGTCAATTCGGTCCCAAGAGTGGCGGGCGACCCAGGTGTGTGAAAAACGGGGTGGAAGCTCAGGATGCTCGTCCACAAACACGTCATACCCGTAAGCGAGCACGTCACATATCGCATCGTGCCTGATCACGCGCTCCAAGTGATCGGCAAAGAACTCGTCGTCGCAGTCGAGGTACGCGATCAAATCGCCTCGTGCCGCACGCAACGCGACGTTCTTCGCCGCCGCCGGCCCCGAGTTGATTGGCGTTTTCAACACACGGATTCGCGGATCCTGCGCCGCGAATTCCCGCAGCCGATCGGGCGTGTCGTCGGTCGAGCAATCGTCCACGACGCACAGTTCCCAATTCGGAAACGATTGCCGCAGCAGCGAGCCGATCGAGCGATCGAAAAAAAGTGCGCCGTTGAATACCGGCATGATCACGGAAATGGCGGGAATTTCTGATTCCGCATCGTGAACCGCATCCACGGGAGCCCGTTGCCGCGATTGCCGCTTGGCGCCGTCCAACGGCGACGGCAATACGGGCAGCGTCGTTGCCATACTGATCGCCGTCGAAATCGACGACGGCGGAATCAGCGGCGGCCCCGGCTGCGGGCAGACGTTCTCAAAAAACTCGCGGTATATCGGCCCCAGGACTTCGGGCCGCCAGCGCTCGGCGTGCTGCTGCGCCCGGTCGACGGCTGCGGCGTAAAACGCGTCGTCGTCCCACAGGCGGATAATCGTTTCGATCCACGGTGCGACTTCCTCTGCGCTCGGCAGTTCCCGCGATTCGGGCGTGTACTTCGCGGGAATGTCAAGCAGAAACCCCGCGTCGCCGACCGCCTCGGGGTTGCCGCCCCGATTGCTGGCCAGCACAGGAATGCCATTCAAGAGCGCCTCGGCAGTCGTCAAGCCGAATGACTCTTCCCAGAGCGACGGCATCAGCAGGATTTTCGTTTGCGCGTAGAATTTCCGCGGAAACGGCGTGTTTTCGATGACCGTGATGTTCGGGCACCGGCTCAGATCCAGCCCCGCCTGTTGCAGCCAGCCCGACTTGCCCCGGCTCTCGACGACCAGCACCGGAATGTCGGGGCGGGCTTTCTGCAGCTCCAACGCGATGCGCGAAAAGACAAACACCCCCTTCGTCGGATGCGGGTTGACGAACGTAACGTATCGCGGGTCATGCCGCGTCACCCGAATCGCCGGGTCGTCAATCACGTTCGGCAACACCTGGGCCGCCAAGCCGACCCGTTCGACGTAATACTGCTGAGCGAACTTCGACGGAACGACCGCGTAATCAGCGGCCTGAAAATGGCTTTGATCGGTGTATGCAAGATTATGGATCCAGGCCACGATGGGAATGTCCCTGAGTTTTGCCGCGGCCATCATTCTGTCGCTGATTGCATCGCCGCCGAAATTCACAAGCACGTCGGGGCGGTCGTAGTTGAGAAGCCGTTCAAACGCCGCGATAAACGCATTGTTTTCCGAATCGGTCCAGCCACTTCGCGTCGAGCCATTTCGAAACACGGTCACGGGAACTTTACCGTGGCTTGTAAAAGACAGGCGGATACGCGTATCGCCGAGTTGCACCGCATGCGTTTCATAGGGAACGCGCCGTTTCGCCAGGATCTCGTCGAACAGCATTTCTTCTGAGGCGTCGAGCAATGTCCCGGTGAATACGGAACAGGGCAGGCCCTGTTCATGCAGCAGTTCCAGACCCCGCAGGCTGGCAATCGCCGCCCCGCAGGTTGGGTCAATCAGCGAATGCGGCGATGCGAACAATACTTTCGTGCGCCGCCGGCCGACTGCCGGCGGCAGCGCGCCGACGGCGTGGTCCGGCGAACGGATCGAAGAATCGTCGTACAGGGGGCGGCCGGCTACGCAATTGCCAAGCATCGCCGAGCGACGTCGTTTTTTTATTTCCAAATTGCCGTTCACGCCGCCCGACGGAGGGGTGCCACGGCGCTGCGAGCCCGCCCCGCAAGCTGCCTCGCGGTCAATCACCGGACCGGAAATATCCCGCGTCAGCTCCACGAGGCCGCACGCATCAACCGTCAACGGAGGCAAATGCCGCCGCCCGGCAGACGTGGGCAGAACCCCGATTTCACAACCGGTTCGCGCGATGCGTTTGGTCAATTCCCATTCATACCCAATTTCCAGCAATTCATTAACGCCCCCGACAGAAATCGCTAACGTACGCCGGTGCGCAATTCCTGAAATGCACGTCGGGCAGGTGACAGGCACGGCGCCCCCTCTGGATATCTGCGTGTTGACCCGAATTTCAACACGCATCAGGCCGCCGGCAACGTCGTAGCCAGACAAGGTCGCACCCACGTCGTGCGATCTTTCGACGATTGACGCCAGGTACGACGGTGCATACTCGAAATCCGTGTCGAGATAGGCAATGAAGGCGCCGCGCGCGTTCCATAAGCCGACGTTCAATGCCCGGTTGAAACTGCCATTCCGTTCGAGATCGAAGAACCGAATTTGGCAACCGCGCCCCGAAAACCGCGACTGGATTTCATCTCGTCGAGACATCGCATCCGGCGAGACAACCAACGCCTCCCAGTCGCCGCAGGTCTGTCGAACGAGCGACTCCAGCGCGCGGTCGACAGGCGCTCCATGGTTCGCCGCAGCCACAACAACCGACAGCGCCGGGTCAGCAACGCTGGGCACGACCGTGAGCTTCTTGGCCATCGTTCGAAAAACTCACAAACCAGACTGCACATCTGACACGAATTCGCGGCCATTGTCGAAATGCTGGACGAGAACCGAATCTGACCGTGAATGCCGTTCAGGCTGCGGCCTTTGGATCAGTGCCTGCCCGATTTTGCTATCGATCAGGTACGTCGGCAGGGTAAAATGACTCCCACAGAAAGCATTCGAACTCTTCCGGGCGAACGGGGTCGCTGAAGTCGCGGGTCTTCAATAAAACCGGAATGCGAGCATCGTCACGTGAGACGACCAACCTGAATGTTCGCCGATTCTCAGCGAACCGCGATCTCAGTTCGTGCCCAGACAATTCCAACGCTGGCTGCCCCTCGAATGACTCGAGGCCGTCGCCAACCTTTATTCCGCACTCCTCTGCCGGGCTGGATCTGACGACGCCGATCACACTAACGTCCGTCGCATTTCGGGAAAGCCTGATGCCGCTGCGATCGCCCCAGTCGCTCCTGATGCCGACTCGCCGCGGACGCAAGTACATTTGCTTGCCAGGAAAGTCAAATGTCACCAGAAACCTCGAAAGGTATTCGATTCCGATCACATTCCTGTCACCCCCGTCGGCGCAAACGTTGGCGCCGTGCGTCGCGATCGGTCCGACCTGTACGTTCGCGACCCGCGCGTCAAGTACACTATACGTGCCATCGCCCATTGTGCGACGTGAAAAACTCACGTTGTCGAGTTGGCCGGATTCCGCGAGGCGGACGAGCAAATGCGGGCTGACGTTGAATCCGGCGGGCGCCCCGGTATCCACCGCGAAGTAGATCGGCTCAAAGCCACCATTTCCAAACGTCACGAGGCATTGCGGAAGGGCTGTTTTGTTAAAATATAACGGGATCGCGTATCCGGCACCGTCGGGAAGCGCGGTAAAAAACCTTATCTTTTGTTGTGAAAAGTCGAGCTGCACGACGAAACGCATAAGAAAATCCATCCCAATAAATCCGCTAAATTCTTCGTTAGGCACCCAATTCATATCGGCGACGATGAACCCCGGCTTATCGGAGAACTTGATCCCCGCCACGTTGACGTCCTTGGGCGCGCCGTATCGTTTCACGCTGAATGGCTTATGGAACGCCCGAACTCGGACCGTTTCCTGGTACGGCCCGAAACTGCCCAGCAGCCGTTTGCCAAAAACCGACTCGGTGGAACCGGTGTCAAGGCAGAATCTGTGCCCGGTGTCGTTGATTCGAACGGGGACTATCGGTAACTCACTGCCGATCGGGAACGGCAGTTCGACGGTAAGGCTTTTCGCATGCAGCTCATAGACTTGTTTGTCGGCGGAAAGCCCTGAACTGTTCGTGTACGCGGCGAGAACGACAAGCGTGATCAGAACGCCCGTTTGTGCCAGCTCAACGAGGGGCCGCCCTGACCTGCTCATGGCAATTGCTCCTCTTTGCGGGCGCATGAGCCCAGTGTTTCGTTCGCGACGTGAAGTTCGGAAAAGACAAAAGGAATCTACGTGTGTCTATTTTTTCGGCCCGATCAGGATTGCGCCACCGCCAATGAAGCCCGGGCTTTCCGGTTCATTGCTTGAGCTCGGCGGCACCTTGAAAAAGATTTTTATGGGCGACTGGCTATTACTTGTCCACGTCACGCCCGTTTCACTACTCGGTGGCGGGAGTTGTCCGGGAAGAATTGGACTGTCGTTGGGACCAATCGTCTCGACTTCTCGTTCCCATGGCGATTCGGGGCTCTCTCGGGGTGGTTTCCGGCCGCCCGTTTCCTTCGGCGCGTTTGGGCTTGCCGGCTTCATTGTCTCGCTGCGTCGCGGCCGAGGCGCTGACGAAGGCGCATTTGGAGAATGATTCTTCCAAGCCTTCACTCCCCTTTGATTTGGAAGTAGCGTAATCGTATAATCCGAGTAGTCGACGAATATTGTCCCGTCAGGCGAAACAACCGCGACTCCAACATTATTCGGGTCTGTTAGTTGAAAGAGCATTGTACCGTCCGGCGTTTCGCCGATCGGAAAGCCAGTGCCGAGCGCAATCTTTGAGCCGCTTGGCAGAGTGACAATGATTTCGCCGCCGTTGTTAATCCCGCCCTTTGGAACTTTTGTTCCGATTTGCGTAGGAGATTTGGGACCCATGGTGGCCCC
>JAJXXL010000073.1 GCA_021781115.1 Planctomycetota bacterium | reverse complement strand
CACCACATCGACGATTTCATCCCACACGCGATCTCGATCCTGCAGGGCGATCTTCACCGGCTCGCCGGGCGCCGTGCGGCCCGATACGGCGGTCGTCGGCTGGTCTTCGACTTTGCGAACGGCCATGTACCGGGTCGATCCGCACCCGGCGGTTGTGGCGATCAGCAGTGCCAGCAAGCAGCGCATCAAGAGAAGACACCTTGCGAAACAGAGTCGCCGAGCGCGGTGCGGCTTGGGGAATTCGATGGGACAAGAGAAGCGACCATTCATTCGCCGGCGTTTATGAGAAACGTTGGAGCGGCGAACGGTGCGGGAGTGTGCCGGATTTACCCCCGGGTGTCAATTGCGAAATGGCCGCCGCACCGAGGCGAATCCGCAGGATAATCGCAACAAGACAACAAATCGCAACACCTTTCCAAATAGCATGTTCTGACGCTACATTACCTTCGAGCGGCCGTTGGAATGCCACAACATTAACTGAATTTAATGCCCCACAGCGAGCCGTATCGGCCCCGCCGGAACTCCATCTCGCGGGTGCCGGCCCCCCCGATCGACACCTGGGCCTGTCGGCAATCGGGCGGCCTGCTGCTTGACCCGGCCGGCCGAATTGGTGACGATGGAGGTGGCGGAGCCGCCTCATGGGGCGCCGCGACTTCCCAAACCGCAGGAGTGTTTCCATCATTCAGCAGACAGCCGCCATTGCCACGCCACCCACCGCTTCTGCCCGGGGTCTTGCCCAGGCTTGCCGGTGCGCCCAGGTCGCCGAAGAGATGCGGGGGCAAAATACCCTGGTGCTCGATTTGACGAAGGTCACCCCGATCGTCGATTATTTCGTGGTGACGACCGGGGCCAGCAACCGGCAAATGCGGTCGTTGGCCGAAGAGGTCAGCCGCGTGCTCAAGGAACAGGGTTCGCGCCGCCTGGGGGTCGAAGGTGGCAGCGGCAACAGTTGGATCCTGTACGATTACGGCGACATCGTATTGCATGTGTTCGACGCCCAATCGCGCGCGCTGTACGACCTTGAGCACCTCTGGGCCGACGCCCCCCGCATCGACTGGAAGGCGCAGCTTGCCGACGGGTCGCCGAGGCACGCATGAACATTCTGGCTGAACTTCGCCAGCGGCTCAGGCACGCGCTCGAGTCGGTGTGCGACGACCCCGATGCCTGGTGCGGCCTCGTCAAGCCGGCCCAGGATCCGAAGTTTGGCGATTACCAGGCCAATTGCGCGATGCCGCTGGCCAAGCGGCTGGGTGCCAACCCCCGCGAACTGGCCGCCAAAATTGTGGCGGCGCTGGATATTGCCGACGTGTGCGACGTGCCCGAAATCGCCGGCCCCGGGTTTATCAACCTGCGGCTGCGGCCCGATTTCCTCGAACGTGAAGCCAATCGCGTGTGCAGCGACGAGCGGCTGGGCGTGCCCGCCGCCACGAATCCGAAACGAATCGTCGTCGATTTTTCGGCGCCCAACGTGGCCAAGCCCATGCATGTGGGCCATTTGCGCAGCACCGTCATCGGCGATGCGCTGTACCGCATTCTGGGCTTTCTCGGGCATCATGTCGTCGGCGACAACCACGTCGGCGACTGGGGCACGCAGTTCGGCATGATCATTTTTGGCTACAAGCACTTTCTCGACCAGGCGGCGTTCGCACGCAACTCCGTCGCCGAGTTGGCCCGGTTGTATCGTCTGGTCAATCAGCTTTCCGACTACCACGACCTGCGCGAGGCGCTTCCCGCGCAAAGGGCCGAGCAGGCTCGCCGCCGCGATCAATTGCAGGCCGCCGAGGCCGCCCCGCCTCCTGCCGACAAACCGGCCCTTGACGCCCGCAAAAAAGAACTCAAGCGGTTGCACGCCGATCTTGCCGCGCTGGCCGAAGAGATTACCGCCGCTGAACGGAAACTCGCTGCGGTCGAAGCTGACGCGGCCCTGGCGGCCGTCGCCGCCGCGCACCCCACGATTGCTTCGGCGGCCCGCGAGGAAACCGCCCGGCTGCACGCGGGCGACCCCGGCAACCTCGCGTTGTGGCGACAATTCATCGCCCCCTGCCTGGCGGCAATTCAGACGATGTACGACCGCCTTGAGATTCATTTCGACATGACGCAGGGCGAAAGCTTTTACCAGCCGTTCCTGGCCGAGGTCGTGGCCGAACTGTCGAACCGCGGCATCGCCCGTGAAAGCGACGGCGCGGTGTGCGTGTTCGTTCCGGGGGCGACGGCGCCGTTCATAATCCGCAAGTCTGACGGCGCGTTCACATACGCCACCACCGATCTGGCGACGATCGCCTGGCGCGTGCGCGAGCTGCGGGCCGACACAATTCTGTATGTCGTCGATGCGCGGCAGGCCGATCATTTCAAGCTGCTGTTCGCCACCGCCGAGTTGTGGGGGTACCGCGACGTCGAACTCCGGCACATCAGTTTCGGCACGATCCTGGGCGACGACAAGCGGCCCTTCAAAACCCGGTCGGGCGACGTCGTGGGGCTCGAGTCGTTGCTCGACCAGGCGGTTGTCGAGGCCCGCCGCGTCGTTGACGACGGTGCGTCCGAAGACACCGGCGAATCGGGCACTGCATTCGACGCCGCCAGCCGCGACCGCATCGCCGAAGTCGTAGGCCTGGGCGCCGTGAAATACGCCGACCTGAGCCAGAACCGCGAAAGCGACTACGTGTTCAGTTGGGAAAAAATGCTCGCCAAAACCGGCGACACGGCCACTTACATGCAGTATGCCTGCGCCCGGGTGGGTGGCATCTTTCGCAAGGCGGGGGTCGAGCGCGGCGACGTGCGCCGGCAGGCCGGCGCGATTCGGCTGACCAACCCCCCCGAACGCGAACTCGCCCGGCAACTGCTGCGATACAGTGAAGCGCTGGAACAGGCGGCCGCCGAATACCGGCCCAATTTTCTGACGCAATATCTGTTCGATACGGCCAATTGTTTCAGCCGGTTTTTTGAAAGCCGCGAGTGCGCCGTGTTGAAGGCCGAAACAGAAGATCTCCGAACCAGCCGCCTGCTTCTGTGCGACCTGACCGCCCGCATTCTTTCGCACGGGTTGTCGTTGCTGGGAATTCATACGCTCGATCGCATGTAGTTTTGCGCGCTGCGCGCGTGTTTTGTTTTCAGGGTTCAGTTTTCGGGGAAAATCCCTCCGCGCGAACGTATGTCATTTTGTGGGCC
>JAJXXL010000506.1 GCA_021781115.1 Planctomycetota bacterium | reverse complement strand
CGGGCAAATGGGGGGCGTGATTCTGGTCGACTGCCATGGCGTGCCGCTCACGAATTTCATTTCCTGGAGAGATCAGCGGGCGACGCTGCCCAGCCCCGGTGGCGGCGATTGGGTGGCCGAGGCGGCGCGGCGAATCGGCGGTGCGTGTTTGGCGCGCGCAGGCAATGAACTGCGAGCCGGGTCGGCAGCGGTCTTGCTGCACTGGCTCGCAATGCAGGGGCAACTGCCGCGCGGGGCGACGCCGCTGTCGCTGTGCGATTATGTGGTGATGCACTTGTGCGGGTCGGCGGCGTTTGCCGCGCCGACGCACGCACTGGGCACGCTTGACCTGCGTACCGGCGACTGGCAGCGCGAATTGTTCAACGCGCTGGAAATCGGCGGGTTGCATTGGCCTGCACTGTGCGACGCCTGGCATCCCGCGGGAATG
The DNA here is from genome assembly GCA_021781115.1 of Planctomycetota bacterium. Classification (GTDB taxonomy): domain Bacteria; phylum Planctomycetota; class Planctomycetia; order Planctomycetales; family Planctomycetaceae; genus JAJXXL01. The sequence continues at coordinate 12,399 of JAJXXL010000506.1, read as the reverse complement.
TTTCGCACCGGCGCCGGCGTGATACCGTGTTATCCCCCGGTGGGCGATCATCAATGTTCGCTCGCGGGGGCCATGTTGGCCGATGGCGAGTTGTCGATCAATGTCTCGACCGGTTCGCAAGTGAGCCGGCTGACGCCGGAACCCGTTTTGGGCGATTATCAGACGCGCCCCTACCTCGACGGGCGATATCTGAATACGATGACGCACCTGCCCGCCGGTCGTTCACTCGATGTGCTCACTGGTTTGCTGGTCGAATTGGCGGCCCGCCTGGGCCAGCCGATCGACAACCCCTGGCCCGCCATTGTGAGCGCGGTCGAAAACTGCCCCGCAACCGACTTGGCGTGCAATCTGGCGTTCTTTGCCGGCCCGCTTGGCAATCGCGGCGCGATTACCAACATTACAACCGAAAACCTCTCGGTGGGGGCGCTGTTTCGCGCGGCGTTTGAGTCGATGGCCGAAAACTATGCCGCTTGTGCCGCACGGCTGGCGGGGGCCGGGGCGGTGCAGCGCGTGGTGTTTTCGGGCGGCCTGGTTCAAAAGCTCGAACCGCTGCGGCGCTGCATCGCCGCGCGCTTCGGCGTCGAATCACGCATTTGTCGGCACACGGAAGACAGCCTGCTGGGGCTGCTGCTGATGAGCCTGATCGTGGGCGGGGCCGCAGGCGACCTCACTGACGCGGCCCGGCTGTTTTGCGAGCGCACAGAGTCTGCCGCGGCTTCGGGGGCGGTATCATGACGCACCTCCCCGCGCCGCAGCCCGAGACGTCGAGCGAACCAGCCGCAGGCGCGCGCTCATCGGCAGAACAGGCGGCCCGCTACCTGCCCGCGTGGGACGTCGATCAGCTTCCCCAGCCTACGCCGGTGCGGTGGACGAACTGGACGCGGTTCATCGGCCCCGGCATCGTGATGATGGGCATGCAAATCGGGGGCGGCGAATGGCTGTTCGGGCCGGAAATCACCGCCCGATACGGCGGCGGCCTGATGTGGGTTGCCACGATCGCCATCATCTTGCAAGTGTTTTACAACCTCGAGTGCGGGCGGTACGCCATGTATTGCGGCGAACCGATCATGACCGGCTTTCTGCGCACGAAACCCGGCCCGAAGTTCTGGATCGCCTGCGTGATGGCGCTCAGCCTGGGGTCGATCATTCCGGGGCTTTCGACGCAGGGCGCCGCACTTCTCGCGGCGCTGTGGCTCGACCGCCCGCCCTCGGCTGCCGACCACGGCCTGGTGACAGGGCTGTCGTATGTGTGCCTGTTTGCCGTGGCGCTGCCGGTGCTTGCCGGGGGCAAGGTGTACAACATGCTGCAAGCGGTCATGACGCTCAAGGTCGCCGCGGTGCTGGCGTTCTGCCTGGTCATGGGCATCCTGTTTGTCTCCCCCGCGCATTGGGGCAACGTTCTGTCGGGGTTTTTGAAATTCGGAAATATGCCCGTTGCCGACGGACAGGGCGGTGAAGTCGTGATCAACGCCCTGACGTATTACTGGGCCGAGGGGGGCTGGCCAATTGTGGCACTGGGGCACATCGCCGCACTGGGCGCGTTTGCCGGTTACGCTGGCGGCGGCGGGTTAGGGAATTCGACGTACAGCAACTTTGTGCGCGACAAAGGCTGGGGCATGGGGGCCCGCGTGGGGGCGATTGCCAGCGCTGTGGGGGGCCGCAACATCACGCTGAGCCATGTTGGCAAGGTGTTTCCACTGACGTCGGAAAACGCGATCCGTTGGAAAGGCTGGCGGCGGTACCTGATTACCGATCAATTGTTCGTGTGGGCCCCCGGGTGTTTTATGGGCATGGCGCTGCCCGCGCTGCTGTCATTGCAATTCGCTCCCTATTCAGGGTTATTCCACGAATCGGCGCGCATCGAATGGGCCCAGGGCGTCATCACGGCCGATGGCATCCGCCACGATCCCCAATTCTCGGTCGCCACCGGTCATGCGCTGTGGGTGGCGACGGTGCTTGTGGGGCTGCTGGTGATGCTGCCCAGCCAGATGTCGATCGTCGAAGATTTCAGTCGCCGCTGGACCGACATTTTCTGGTCGGGCAGTCGGCATGTGCGCGAGAACATGCGTGACGACCAGGTGCGGCACTTGTACTACGGCATTCTGTTTACGTATGTCGCCTGGACCGTCGTGTGCCAATGGCTGTTCAATCGCTACGGCACGCCGCGGCTGATGGTTGTCGTGATTGCCAACCTGAACAATCTGGCGATCGGCCTGACGTCGTTTCACCTGCTGTGGGTCAATCGCACGCTGTTGCCCCCACCCTTGCGGCCGCGGTGGTACATGCAGTGCGGGGTGTTGGCCTGCGGCGTGTTTTATCTGGGCCTGGCGGCGCTGGTGTTCTTCGCCCGGCAATGGCCCGTTTTGCGTGAATTGTTCGCTGCGTGGGGAGCTCGCTGAAAATGAACCAGACGTTGTTTGATTTGACGGGGCGCGTCGCGCTGGTTTCGGGTGCTGCCAGCGGCATGGGGCGGGCGATGTCACTCGCGCTGGCGGCACATGGCGCCGACCTGGCCCTGGCCGATATTAACCTCGCCGGGCTCGCGGAAACCGCCGAGACAATTCGCGGCCTGGGCCGCCGCGCGGCGCCTTTCATGTGCGACGTTTCCAAACCCGACCAGATTCGCGGGCTGTTCGCCGAGCTCGACACGGCATTCGGGCGAATCAACTTTCTGGGGAACGTGGCGGGCGAAGGCGTTATGGCCCGCCCCGAACAGATCTCGCTCGACGACGTCGAACGCACCTGGCGCAACCTGGTGCTGGGCCGGTTTTGCATGTGCCAGGAGGCGGGCCGGCGAATGATTGCCCACGGCGGTGGCAGCATTGTCAATATCGGTTCGCTGGCCAGCATAACCGCACTGGGGCGGGGGCATATCGCGTACAGCATGGCAATGGGCGCCGTGGCCCAAATGACGCGCGAGCTGAGCACGGAATGGTCGGCCCTGGGCGTTCGCGTCAATGCCATTCTGCCGGCCCAGGTCGTGAACCCCGGTCTCGAAAAGCGCATGGCCGCCGACCCTGGCCTGAAAGACCAATGGCTCTCGGGAATTCCGCGCGGCCGGCTGGGCCGCCCCGACGATATCGCGGGGCTGGCCGTTTTGTTGGCTTCCGATGCCTCCTCGTGGATCACCGGCGCCCTGATTCCCATGGACGGCGGCAACCTGGCGATGAACGCCGGTGGCACGCGGCGGTATGTCGATTGATTCGGCCCAGTTCACGGCAACTCTTATACCCCAAGCGGGTGGTTTGTTGGATCGGCAGGGTTGCCTTTTTCGAGACATTTGTGACGATGGACGCTTCGACGACCGGCGTAGGAGTGATGGCGCCGCCGAGCGCCCCGGTTCGGTAAACATCGGCGTGCATTGCCGTGATTCAACCTGCGGGTGGCCAATCGGCACGGAGAACTCATGAAACTGCAACAGGCGGCGACAATGACGGCGGGCGATGCGTTGGCGTCGCGGCAATTGCTGGGTTACTACCGCACGATGCAGGTCATTCGCCTGTGCGAAGAAGAGTTAGCGCGATGCCACCAGCGAGGGCTGGTGCACGGGGCGTGTCATACCTACGTCGGGCAGGAGGCGATCGCCGCCGGGGTTTGCAGCCATCTGAGGCACGACGATGTCGTGTTCAGCACGCACCGCGGGCATGGGCACGCCCTGGCCAAGGGGGCGGCCCCCGCCGAACTGATGGCCGAATTGTTCGGGCGGGCGGCGGGGATCTCCCGGGGGCGGGGGGGCAGCATGCACCTCTTTTCACCGGAAATCGGCATGATGGGTACCAGCGGCATCGTGGGGCCGTGCATCCTGCAGGCCGCCGGGGCCGGGTACAGCTTCAAGCTGAAACAGATCGACAACGTGGCCGTGGCGTTCTTCGGCGATGGTGCTGTCAACAACGGCGCGTTCCACGAAGGGCTGAACATGGCGAGCATCTGGAAGCTGCCAGTGCTGTTCGTGTGCGAAAACAACCAATTTGCCACTGAGGTGCCGTTTGCATACTCCAGCGGCAACCCCGGTGTGGGCAATCGCGGGGTGGCGTATGGAATTCCCGGGTTCGAAGTCGACGGCAACGACGTGCGGCAGGTGGCCCAACTGGCCGGCGAAGCGGTGGCCCGGGCACGCTCGGGCGGGGGGCCGACGCTGCTCGAATGCAAAACCTACCGCACGCGGGCTCACGCTGAAGGCATGGGCGACTTCGGCTACCGTACTAAAGAAGAAGTCGAACAATGGAAGACACGCTGCCCAATTCAGCGGCTGCGGGCCGCGCTGCTCGCGGCGGGTGCAATTGCGGCGGAAGAACTCGACGCGATCGATGATGAGGTTGCCCGGCTGATTCGCGACGGGCGTCAGTTCGCCGAGCACAGCGCCTGGCCCGAACCGGCGACCGCCGCCGACTATGTCTACGCCGCGCCGCGCCGGGTGACCGCCGACCCGCCGCCCGGCGTGGCGCACCGCGAAATGACGTATATGCAAGCAACGCATGAGACGCTCGCGCAGGAAATGGAACGTAACCCGCACATCTTCGTGATGGGTGAAGGCATCGGCAAGCGCGGCGGGAACTTCATGACGACGGCCGGGTTGTACGAGCGGTTTGGCGCGGTGCGGCTGTGCGACACGCCGATTTGCGAGCGCGGGTTTGTGGGCCTGGCGTGCGGCGCGGCGATGACCGGCACGCGCCCGGTGATTGACTTCATGTTTGCCGATTTCGTGCTTGACGCGGTGGGCGAAATCATCAACCAGATTGCCAAGATGCAGTATATGAGCAGCGGGCGGCTCAAAATGCCGGTTTTGCTGCGGGGGTGCATTGGCATTGGTCACTCGGCGGCCACACACCACTCGGGCAATTATTACCCGCTGTACGCCCAGGTGCCCGGGTTGCGGGTTGTTGTACCCTCGACCCCCGCCGACGCCAGGGGGCTGCTGACGCACGCCCTGCGCTGCGACGACCCGGTACTGTTTCTCGAACACCGGGAAATCCTGTCCGTTAAGGGCGCGGTGCCCGAGGGCGATTACGAAATTCCGTTTGGCCGGGCGGCCGTTGTCCGCCCAGGGGGCAGCGTCACCGTCGTGGCGATCGCCCGCATGGTGCACCAGACGCTGGCAGTGTGCGACGAACTGGCCCGCGAAGGCATTTCCGTCGAACTCATCGACCCTCGCACGATTGCGCCGCTCGACGTCGAGACGATTGCTCAATCTGTCGCCCGAACGGGCCGGTTGCTGATCGTTGATGAAGCGTTTGGGCCGTGCGGCGTGGGTGGCGAAGTTGCCGCCCAGATTGCCGACATCGCCTTCAACGACCTCGACGCGCCGATCCGCCGCCTCAACGGTCTGTTCACCCCCACGCCCTACAGCCCGACTCTGGAAAAGGCAGTCGTTCCGCAGCCCGAGGCGATTGCCGCCGCGGTTCGCGATTTGATGCGCGAATGACACGCCAAGATGGGGTTGCGGCGATCGCGTGCGTGTCGAAGATTTCTCGGCGCCGCTGTAGTCAGCAGGCATCAGGAAACGTTCAGGGTTGATACCGGTTTAGGTTTCAGATGAGTTGGTCTCATGGCGCATGAAATTACGGTTCCCCGGTTGGGCTGGTCGATGGAGCAGGGGACGTTTCTCGGTTGGCTGAAACAGCCGGGCGAGTACGTCAAGCCCGGCGATGTGCTGTACGAACTCGAAGGCGAGAAGGCCGCGCAAGAGGTCGAAGCGGTCGATGCCGGCATTCTGTGCCTCGTGCCCGGCGGCCCCGTGCCGGGCGACACGGTGCAGGTGGGCGCCGTGTTGGGCTACCTCACGGCCGAAGGCGAATCGCCCGCAGGGGCGGTCGTGGCGCCCGTACAGGGCGGCCCGACGGCCGTTGACCAATCGCCCGCCGGTTGCACGACTGCGGCGCAGGATCCGGTTGCGTTCGAACCCGGTTTGACTGCCGTGGTGTCTCCGGCGGTGTCTCCGGCGGCGTCTCCGGCGGCGTCTCCGGCGGTGCGGAGGTTGGCTCGCGAACTGGGGGTGTCCTTGACCGGCGTTGCCGGCTCAGGTCCTGCCGGGCGGATTTCGGCCGACGACGTGCGCCTGGCCGCCGAGCGCCCCGCTTCGCCGGGTTCTGTGCCGGGCGAGGCAGTTGTCGCAACACCCCGCGCCCGTCGGCGGGCCCGTGAACTGGGGGTGCACTGGCAAGGTGTATCCGGCACGGGTCGAAACGGCCGCATTCGCGCGGGCGACGTCGAACGGGTGGCCCAGTCGGGTGGCGCAAAACGGTCACTGGCGGCACGTACTGCCGGCTCGCCCCCACGCGGCCAGTTTGCCGTTTCGCCGCGTCGCCGGCTGATTGCCGAGCGCATGCTTGCCAGCGGTCGCCAGACTGCGCCCGTCACACTGACGATGCGGGCTGACGCCACGCAACTCGTGCAGTTGCGCCAGGTATTCAAAACGGGCGGGCAGAACGTCGTTCCGGCGTACACCGACATCGTCGCCAAACTCGTCGCCCTGGCGCTGGCGCATCACCCGCTGCTGGCGTCGCGGTGGGAAGGCGACCGCATCGTACCGCCCACGCGGTACGACATGGGCATCGCCGTCGACGCGGCCGATGGGCTGCTCGTGCCGGTCGTTGCCGACGTGCCGGCACTGTCGCTCGTGAAACTCGCCGTGATCACGCGGGAAATGGCCGATCGGGCGCGGCTGGGCCAACTGACCGCCGCCGAGATGCAGGGCGGCGTGTTCACGATTACCAATCTGGGAAGTTACGGTGTCGAGGCATTCACGCCGATCATCAACTTCCCGGAAACGTCCATTCTCGGCTTGGGCGCCATTCGCCGCGAGGCGGTCGTTCTTGAAAACGACGTCCTCGCGGCGCGCGACCAGATGACGTTGAGCCTGACGTTCGATCATCGCGTCGTCGATGGCGCGCCGGCGGCCCGATTCCTGCAAATGGTGCGAGACGCAATTGAAACCCCGGCGGCGTGGCTGGCGGATGATCTTTAACGGCAAACCGCGGCACATGGTGTGCGATGCACGGCACTTGCCGCAGAACAGGAACGAATCATGATGTGGGAACGGATCGACGCATTTCGGCGGCGGCTCGACGCGGGTGAGTTTTGTCTGGGGCCGTCGGTATCGTTAACCGACCCGGTTCTGATCGAGGCCCTGTGCGACAGCGTCGATTTTTTCTGGATCGACCTCGAGCACAGCCCGGCCAGTCTCGAAACCGTTTCCGCGCATCTCATTGCCGCCCGCGCCGGCGATAAGCCGGCGCTCGTTCGTGTGCCCTCGTCAGACGTCGCCTGGATCAAGCGCGTCATCGACACGGGCGCCGAGGCGATCATCGTGCCGCAGATCCGCTCGGTTGATGAGGTCCAGCAGGTCGTTTCGGCGTGCCGCTACCCGCCACTGGGCCGGCGCGGCTTTGGTCCGCGGCGGGCGTCGAATTACGGTCGGCAAAAGGCGGCCGAGCATATTGCCGAGGCGAACCGCAAGCTGTTCGTGGCAATTCAGATCGAAACCTTGGAAGCGCTGGCGGCGCTCGACGAGATCTTGGCGGTGCCGGGTTATGACTCGATCGTCATCGGCCCCTACGATCTTTCGGGGGCGATGGGAATGCTGGGCCAAGTGCAGCACCCTCGCGTCGTCGAAGCCGTGGGCTCGATTGCCGCCCGGGCCCGCGCGGCTGGGCGGTACGTCGGCATCGGCATGGCGCCCGACCCCGAACACGCAGCCCAGGTTCGGGCGCAGGGCGTGCAATGGGTGCAATGCGGCGGAGACGTCGATTACCTGATCGGCTTTGCGAACGATCTGTATCGCCAGGTTCGGCACAAAACCGGCCAGGATTGACCCCCGCGGCGCGCAGCAACCACCTGTCGCCGGTCCCTCGAGTTTTCGTGCCGTGCGATTGGAACCACGGATGACGCGGAGAGCACCGATAAAAAGGAGGCAGGCGGGAGGCATGGCCTGCTGCCTCGCCGATCGGAAATGTGGCCGGAATTGATTCGGTGAACTGCGTGGTTTTTTGTCGTGCCCGAAATTGGTATCATCATTTTTCGGCGCGGGGCCGGGTTTGTCGGAATTCATCAGGGAGAACCGCATTGTGAGCCAGAAGCAAGTCAAGATCGCCATTGTCGGGTTGGGGTTCGGCGCCGAGTTTATTCCGATTTATCAGAGGCACCCCCAGGCGAACATGTACGCGATTTGCCAGCGCAACCCCGAAAAACTGAACGCCGTTGGCGATGCCTTCGGCATTGCAAAGCGGTACACGAACTACGACGATCTGCTCAAGGACCCGGCGGTCGATGCGGTGCACATCAACACGCCGATTCCCGATCATGCGGTGCAGTCGATCAAGGCGCTCAAGGCGGGCAAGCACGTGGCGTGCACGGTGCCAATGGCCACGACAATCGACGAGTGTCGGCAAATCGTAGAACTGACCCGGCAGTCCGGCCTCAAGTATATGATGATGGAAACTGTGGTTTACGCCCGCGAGTTTCTGTTCGTCAGAGAACTGTACGAACGCGGCGACTTGGGCAAGGTGCAGTTCCTGCAAGCGAGCCACCAGCAGGATATGGATGGCTGGCCGAATTACTGGCCCGGGTTGCCCCCGATGTACTACGCCACGCATTGCGTCGGCCCCTGCCTGGCGCTGACGCGTGCCGAGGCCGATTATGTTTCGTGTTTCGGCTCGGGCACGATCCGAGAAGACTTGATTCCGAAGTACAATTCGCCGTTCGCCGTCGAAACCACGCACATCAAGCTCAAGAATTCAGACCTGACCGCCCGCATTTACCGGTCGTTGTTTGACGTGGCCCGCCAGTATCGAGAGAGTTTCGACGTGTTCGGAACGAAGCAGACGTTTGAGTGGCCGCTGATCGAGGGCGAAGAACCAGTGTTGCACACGGCCAAGAAGCCCGAGCCGGAAATCCCGCAGCGGGTCAAGGTGCCCGACTACGCTCACCGGCTGCCCGCGGAAATTCGCCAGTTCACCCAGGCGGGCGTGTACAACGCCGACGAACAGCAGCACCTGTCATTCATTCAGGGGGCCGGGCACGGCGGCTCGCACCCGCACTTGGCGCACGAATTCATTTCGGCCCTGCTCGAAGACCGCGCGCCCTACCCCAACGCCGTGCAATCGGCCAACTGGACCTGCGTTGGCCTGTGCGCGCACCAGTCAGCCCTCGAAGGCGGCGCCCTGGTGAAACTGCCGGCATTCACGCAGGCGTAACACGCGGCGGCCCTTGTTTTTCCGCAGATTACCTTGTCGATCGACTCGCAAGGCGGGTAGAATAGACTATCGCGCCGGAAGTGTTGCGCACGTTCCGGAGACCTGCCAGTTCGGAGTTCCGGGCGGTTAGCTGCCGGTGCGCGCTGCCTGCCTCATGCCGGCCTGAACGACTTGGTCGTTTGGGCTCCTGCCTGCAAAAAGTTTTGCTGAGTTTCGCGGCTGACTTCGGCTTTTCATCGGTCAAGTGGAACAATTGCCCATGCCCGTGCCGACGCATGTCAAATCGGTTCTTCCGGCCCGCAAGACTCGTGCGCACATCGGTCTTGGCGGGAAGATCGGGATTTGGCTGCGCCCAATGGTGCTGGCTGTCATCGTGCTGGCCGCCGTTGAGAATTGCCAGCCGGTTGACGACGTGGCCGCCGCCGAGCCCGAGGCTGATTCGGCGGTGCCAGCCCGCAAAGTCGATTTTGGCCGCGAGGTGCGGCCGCTGTTGGCCAAGCGGTGCTATTCATGCCACGGGCCCGACAAGGCCAAGGGGGGGCTGCGGTTAAATGTCCGCGATGCGGCCCTGGCCGAGCTTGATTCGGGGGCGCATGCCATTGTTCCGGGCGATGTCGAAAACAGCGAACTGGTGAATCGCGTGGCTTCGACCGACAAGAGCGACCGCATGCCACCCGAAGGCGCCCCGCTGTCGAGCGAACAAGTCGACCTGTTACGGCGCTGGGTCGCCCAGGGTGCAGTGTGGGAGGAACATTGGGCGTTTCAGCGGCCTGTGCCGCAGGCGCCACCCGCCGTGAAGAATCCGGCGTGGGTCCGCACGCCGATCGATGCGTTTATCTTGCACAAGCTCGAACAGAACCAACTGGCGCCGTCGGCCCCGGCCGACAAGCGCGTGCTGATGCGGCGGGCGTACTACGATTTGACCGGCCTGCCCCCCACGCCCGAAGAAGCGGCGGCGTTTTTGCAGGATGCAGCGCCCGATGCGTATGAACGGCTGATCGACCGGCTGCTGGCTTCGCCGCGGTATGGCGAACGCTGGGGGCGGCACTGGCTCGACGTTGTGCGGTATGCCGATACGAACAGTTTTGAGCGCGACGGCGTCAAGCCGCACGCCTGGCGGTACCGCGATTATGTGATCCGGGCGTTCAATGAAGATCGTCCTTACGATCAGTTCGTGCGCGAACAACTGGCGGGCGACGAATTGCCGCAGACGACGAACGACGGCCTGATTGCCACCGGGTATTACCGGTTGGGTTTGTGGGACGACGAACCGGCTGATCGGCAACAAGCCACATTCGACGTGCTCGATGACATTGTGGCAACGACGGGGCAGGTATTTCTGGGGCTGACGGTCAATTGCGCCCGCTGCCACGACCACAAGATCGACCCGATTCCGCAGCGCGATTATTACAGCCTGGTGTCCTTCTTTCGGGGGGTGACGCCCATGGCGTATTCGGGGCCGAATGTCGAAGTTCCGATCTTTCCCAGCCCCGCGGCCCGCGAAGAGTACGCGGCCAAAACCCGCGACCTGCAAGCGCGGGTCAACGCCGCGCAAAGCCGGGTGACGGGGTTCGAAGAATCGTTCCGCGGGCTGTATGAAAAGTCATTCGCGGCGGCGCTGGCGCCGGGGGCGAACGACCTTGATGACCTCGAATTTCGCTTTTATCGCGACACGTGGAGCCGGCTGCCCGTATTCGACGACCTGAAACCCGAAACGGTGGGCCGCTTGCCCGACCAGGTCATTACGCTGGCGCCCGCCACGCGCGACACGGGGTTCGGGTTCGTATTTACCGGGGTCATCAAGGCGCCGCGCGATGGAGACTATACGTTCACGCTCGATGCCGACGATGGGGCGCGGCTGATCGTCGACGGCAAGCCGGTCGTCGAATACGACGGCGAGCACGAATTGGGCAGCCCGCGGCAGGGGTCGATTACACTCGCGCCGGGGCGAGTGCCGTTCCGATTGGAGTATTTTCAAAAGACCCACAAATTCGGCCTGAACTTGGCGTGGTCTGGCCCGGAAATGGAGCTGCGGCCGCTTTCGGCTCGCCCGAAGCATACGCCTCCCTTGCACGAATTGATCAGGTCGCATGGCGCACGTTTGCTCGGCAAGGATAAATTCGACGAGTACGAGCGGTCGCGCGGCGAGCTCGAAAAGCTGAAGCACGAAAAAATACCTGCCGAGTTTGCCCTGTGCGTGACCGAATTCGGCCGCCAACCGCCCGACACGTTTATCCTGGCGCGGGGCAACGCGCATGTCGCTGGCGAGAAGGTCGAGCCGGCGTTTCCAGTACTGTTCGCTGCGCCCCAACCGGTCATTCCGCCGCCCGCGGGCGATGCCAAATCGTCGGGCCGAAGGCTGGCGCTGGCGAACTGGGTGGCGTCGCCCGACAACCTGCTCACGGCCCGCGTCATGGTCAACCGCGTGTGGCAGCATCATTTCGGGCGGGGCATCGTGCGCTCGCCCAACAATTTCGGCCAATTGGGCGACCGGCCCACGCACCCCGAACTGCTCGACTGGCTCGCCGCCGAGTTCATTCGTGGCGGGTGGAAGCTGAAGTCGCTGCACAAGTTGATCATGACGTCCAGCGCCTGGCAGATGTCGTCGCAAGGCTCGCCCGAGGGCCTTCAGCGGGATCCGGCCAATGAGCTGTTCTGGCGGTTTGACATGCGGCGGCTGGGCGCCGAAGAAGTCCGCGATTCGATTTACGCCGTCAACGGGCGATTGAACCTGAAAATGTATGGCCCGGGCGTCTACCCCGAAATTCCCGCCGAGGTCATGGCGGGGCAATCGGTGCCGGGCCAGGGATGGGGCAAGTCATCGCCCGAAGAACAGGCTCGGCGAAGTGTTTACATTCACGTCAAGCGTTCGCTGATCACCCCTGTGCTGGCCGATTTTGACTTCGCCGACACCGACGGAAGCTGCGCCGCGCGCTTCGCCACGACGCAGCCCACGCAGGCGCTCAGCATGTTGAACAGCCGGTTCATACACGCGGCGGCGGCCGATTTTGCCGAGCGGTTGTGGCGCGAGGCCCCGAACGACCCGGTGGCGCAGGTTCGACGTGGCCTGAAACTGGCCCTGTGCCGCGACGCTGACGAGCGCGAGGTGCAGGAGGGCATCGCATTGATGCAGGTGTTCGAGACAAAGCACGGTCACGATCGCCGACAGGCGCTGAATTTGTACTGCCTGCTGATATTGAACCTGAAC